>JADJLT010000001.1:0-368750 GCA_016709965.1 Betaproteobacteria bacterium | reverse complement strand
ACGTAATTTCCGTGCGGAATCGAGAGGAACAATTGAAGGCACTGCGCATTCCGCCAGAGCACTTAGGCCGCCATGCTATGCATTCCATTGCCATTGACGACGGCACCTGTCGTGTCTTGCTCGAGACCAGAGTTTACGGATCATCACCATATGCGGATGGTGTTTCCAAGATTGTGTCTGCCGTCGCCACTCACCCACTTGAGAACCGCGTGTATGCAGTCGATGAATTCATTGAACATGGCTGGGTGTAGGCGATGCCCAACCCATCATTCCATAGGACCTGCGCGAAAAGCCGCGCCGCCCGGTGAATTCAAACGTGGGGCTCTCAGTCCGCATGAATCCGCACCTTATCGCACTTGGCATTTCGAGCGAATTGATAACGGCTCGTGGCTTACGCGAATGCGAGGAGGCTGCGACGCTTGAAGTTGCTGAAGTTGGGGCAGATGGTCGAGATCACTTGCTTGTTCCTGAGGCCGCCGAAGCATGGCGCAGCCTCAAAGCGGCGGCGCTCGCTGATGGCATCGATCTATTCATTGTTTCCGCCTTTCGCAGCGTTGACCGGCAAGCCGAGATAGTTCGCCGAAAACTTGAAAGTGGGGCCGCGGTTGAAAGCATTCTCGCCGTCTGCGCGCCTCCGGGCTTCAGCGAACACCACACCGGGCGAGCTGTCGACCTCTCAACCTTCGGCAGCCGCGCGCTCGAAGTCGAGTTCGACCAAACCGCCGCATATGGCTGGCTCATTAATCACGCTGCTGAATTCGGCTACTATCTTTCGTATCCCATTGGCAACTGCTGGGGCTATCAATATGAACCGTGGCATTGGTGTTTCCAAGACGCCCAACCCTTCGTTGCAGGGGACCTGGCGTATAAAGCCGCGCCAGTCGCCTGAACTCGAACGTTGCCTCAATACCGTAAACCGTCATGTCCTCAAACTCTTCGCATGAAATGAACCTCGAAGGCGTTGTCGCTGCCCACTGGCAAGATGTATCGCCAAAGGAGCTTTGTCACCCAGGTTTCAGTACCCGTTTACTCTGGTCACGGCCCGATGGTCGGAAAGCTCTTATATTTGAAATTGCGCCCGGTGCCGTCTATCCTGAGCTAGACGTTCACTCTCCCGGCCCCGAAGAAGTGTTCGTAGTCTCCGGCACGTTCTGCGACGGGAAAAACAACTATCCCGCAGGAACCTTCATTCATCATCCTGCCGGCTCGTCCCATGTGCCGCAATCCCAAGAGGGTTGTGTGCTGTTTGTATTTTTCCCTGAAGGTTAAGCCAAATCGTGAGCGTCAGCCTTTTGCCCAATAAATTGCTCCAGCCGACCGTCAAAACGCTGCGCTTTTTGCCATCGGCTCAGCTAGCACGTTGGGCCTCTCATGAAATTGCCTGAAATGCAGCCATTGCAAATCCTCTTTCTCCCCGGTGCATTAGGGCGAACCCAGCTTTGGGAACCTGTTGAAAATTTGCTGACCTGCTCAGCTAACAAAGAGCATGTGGGTTGGCCCGGCTTCAGCTCTATTCCATTGGACCCGCTCGTAAACGGCATTGACGATCTGGTTAAGATGGTTCTCGCAAAAATTGATCGACCCACTGCATTGGTTGCTCAGTCAATGGGTGGGGCAATCGCAGTTCGAGTGGCACTAGAGAAGCCGGAACTAATCACCCATTTGGTCTTGGCTGCCACATCTGGTGGCATTGATGTCGCGGCACTTGGAGGCAAAGATTGGCGCCCCTCGTTTCTCGATTCCAACCCGCTGCTCCCTCGGTGGTTTTCTACCTACCAAGAGGACCTGTCGACAAAGCTACCGACAATACGCATCCCCACGCTCTTACTTTGGGGTGATTCCGATCCCATCAGCCCCGTTTCCGTCGGAGAGCATCTTGCCTCGCTTCTACCGTGCGCGCGCTTGTACGTTGTTAAAGCTGGAGATCACGATCTCGCCGAAACTTACGCTACTGAAATTGCGCCACTAATTGACAAATTTCTTGCTGCAGAGGCCCAACAATCCGCTCCAGCTGACGGTCAAAAAGCTGTTCTTTTTACCGTCGGCTGAGCTTCCACTACAAGGGCTTCCCCATTCTCTGCAAGCGTTCTGAAGTTTTATCGTTTCATTCCTGATCCTGTTTTCTGACTGTTCATCGATTCCCTGCCGTGTCGGTGCGAGAAGGTGAAGGACTGCGGTACTACAACCGGTCATGTTGGGCTTGATGCCCGGACCCTGATGAAAGACGCGCGCGGGGGCCTCATTCGTTAGCCGGGAGTCGCTTGCCTCGGCTTTGGCCAACGAGCTGGAATTGCTACTCTGGCAAGTATCAGAGAGCAGCAGTCATTCAGATGACGGCTTTCGGAAAATGGTGAATGGCTGCAGATGGCCGGGTGTGTGAGGTCGCCACCGGCCGCTTTGTAGCGTTCAAGTTCGCAGAACCGGTGATTGCCTGAGTGGCCGGTCTGGAGAAAGCTCGATGGCCGGAATGGGCACGAAGCCGACCGACAACTTGCACTTGTCATCCTGCCGCATCGGGGTCGGAAGTGACTATTCGGCTTGTAATGAACGGTGGACACAACGATAAGGGCTTGCACTGGTTCATCACCGGCAATGGCTTCAAGGAAGACGGTTGGCGCGATGCCTCGCCGAGTAATGTCGGCCAGCTATTCGGGAAGATTGGCTGGATGGATGCCAGGACCGATCTGGCGCTGACGATGGCGGTGGCCAGAAGCAAGCTGACTGGTAACGGCTTGCAGGAAAAACGTCTGCTCGACGGCGATTACAGCAGCGTCTATACCAAGCCGGACGAAACCCGGAACCGTTCCATCTTACTCAACCTGACCGCCAAACACAGTGTGAACGCAGATTTCATGCTGTCCGGCAACACCTATTACCGGAAGATCAAGACCTCGACCTTCAACGGCGATATCAACGAGGACTCGCTGGATCAGTCGGTCTATCAGCCAAGTCTTGCCGAACGGAATGCACTGACCGCAGCCGGCTATTCGGGTTTCCCGACCAGCGGCGCCAACGCCACGAATACCCAGTTCCCGTTCTGGCGCTGCATTGCCAACGTGCTAAGCAATGACGAACCAGCCGAAAAGTGCAATGGCCTGATCAACCGCACCGAGACGACCCAGGAAAACTATGGCCTGAACGGACAGTTCTCTGTCTTCGGCAAGATTGGCGAAAACAAAAATCAGTTCACGGCTGGCGCCGGCTATGACGCCAGCCGCATGAGCTTCAAGCAGACTGCACAGTTCGGTTACCTCAATCCGGACCGCAGTATCACGCCGGTCAATTTCTTTGCCGATGGTACCGAGTTTGACGACGACGGCAGTCCGATCGATTCCCGGGTCGATTTGAAGGGCAGGTCGCACACCTGGAGCATTTACGGTACCGATATTCTCAGCATCAAGGACGTCTTGCACCTGACGGTTTCTGGCCGCTACAACGCGACCAGGGTTAGCAATCGGGATCAGCTCAACCCTGGCGGCGGTAGTGGCTCCCTCGATGGCGATCATCGCTTCAGTCGCTTTAACCCGGCCGTCGGCCTGGCCTATACCCCAAGCCGGGCGATTAATGTCTATGCCGGTTACAACGAAGGTAGCCGGACGCCGACCTCGATCGAGCTCGGATGTGCCGACCCGGCCAATCCCTGCAAGTTGCCCAACGCGATGGCCGGCGACCCGCCGCTCAAGCAGGTCGTGACCAAGACCTGGGAAACCGGTCTGCGCGGCGCAATGGGCGACAAGACACGCTGGAACGCAGGTGTTTTCAGGGCCGACAATTTCGACGACATCCTGTTCGTCGCAGATAACGCGGCCGGATTCGGCTATTTCAAGAACTTCGGCAAAACACGCCGCCAGGGGATCGAGCTTGGTCTGGACAGCCAGATCGCCGATCTTTCGTTCGCCGCCAATTACACCTATCTTGATGCTACTTTCCAGAGCAGCGAAACGATCAACGGGGAAGCCAACAGCAGCAGCGATGCCAACGGAAACATCACAATCAAACCAGGAAACCGCCTGCCGCTGATTCCGCGCCACATCTTCAAGGCGCGGACCGACTGGCGGATCAACCATCGGTTGTCGGTTGGCTTGGGGATGCTGGCAGTTTCAGGTTCGACCGCCCGCGGCAATGAGAATGGCCAGCATCAGTCTGATGGTACGTTTTTCCTGGGCTCCGGCAAGTCGGCTGGCTATGCCATCTTCGATTTGAACGGCAAGTACCGGGCGACGCAGCAATTGAGCTTCTTTGCCCAGGTGAACAATCTCTTCGATCACAAGTACTCGACAGCCGCCCAGCTGGGGGCGACCGGTTTTACTGCGAATGGCAGCTTCATAGCCCGGCCGTTCTCGTCGATCGGGGATAACTCGACCATCGTCCAGTCCACCTTCGGTGCGGCGGGGGCGCCACGTACGGCGTGGGTCGGCGTCCGCTATGAATTTGGCAAGTAGTAGCCATCTGCAGGGCCGGTTAGAGTTCGCCGGCCCTGGCAGAATTGCCTGAAATCCATCGCCATGTCTTCCTGCTGCACCAGGTTGACGGCATGGCTCAAGGCGACGTGGCAACAGCCCTCGGCATCCCAAAAGAACCATCGAACGCTACATCGCCAAGGCGCTGGCTCATTGTCTCGAAAGAGTCCACGCGTAAGTTTTTACTAAGAGTGGCGGTTTTGCCAGACTGAACCGGTCTTATACAATGACCGACTCATTTTGATCTGGCGCAACCTTGCCCCTAACCGACGCTCCCTCCGCTACGAAAGAAACCCAGGCCACCGCTGCCGCATGGCTGGCCCGGCGGAACAATGGCGAGCACAGCGCCGAGGATCAACGGGCTTTTCTTGTTTGGTTGAACGCCACTAAAGCCAACCGCGCAGCATTCGCCAAAGCCGAAGCCCTGTGGGAGCAGATGCGTGGGCTCGATACAATTGCCGACCAGCAACTCGTCGACGCGCGTGCCTTCCTCGCCAACAATCGCCAGCAGCCGGCCCGCCGACGCTATGCCGTCGCCGCGCTGGCCTTCATCACGGCCGGGGTCGTCTGGCAAGCCGACTGGCTCAGTTACCTCAACGACCAGACCTATCAAACCGCCGTTGGGCAAAGCCAATCGTTCAATCTCGCTGATGGCTCACGGCTTGAACTCAACACCAATTCTGCCGCCAAGGTGCACTACTCGCGTCACGGGCGCGAAGTCAGGCTGGCTCATGGCCAGGCGGTTTTTACCGTCGCCCACGAAGACCATCGACCGTTCGTGGTTTATGCCGGCAAAGGAAAAATTCGCGACGTCGGCACGCAATTCGATGTCCGCCACAACGACGACTGGGTCTCCGTTGCGGTTCTCGACGGAGAAGTTGAGGTGAGTGGCCGCGTGGATGCACTGCCGAAACCCTTGCATCGCGGGCAACAACTCAACTACAAACCCTCGGGCGAAGTGACCTCAGTCCAGGCCATCGACATCAACACCTTCTCAGCCTGGCGCGAGCGCAAGCTCGTCTTCCAGGGGCAGCCGCTCAAGGACGTGCTTGAAGAACTGGGCCGTTATCATCGCGCAACCGTTACCGTAACGGCGCCGAAAATCCTGGAAACCAAGGTCAGTGGCATCTTTCCGACCGACAACCTGTCCCAGGCCATGCAGACCATCGCCACGGCCCTGCCGATCAAACTCACCCAGACCGGCGCGCAAAGCTGGCAGATAGATCGGCGCTGAAGCCGGCGTACTGCGGTCAACCCGCCAAAACACCGAAAAACCGCCATCCGTCAGGCGGCGTCCACCTTACGCATTTCGTTTCTTGTAAATCGAAAGTTTCATTTTTGGCCGAAAATTCCGGTTGACCGTGAGACTGGCGCCACCAACGGTGGCTGATTGAACAATAAGCTTGCACTCGGGTTCTCTTATTTCCGGGGATGTTCGGATGTGTTGTTTGGCCTGATTCCCCTTTTGTGCCGCCAGCGGGTGAACCCGGTAACGAGCGCCAGCAGCGGCAGCATGCCGCAGAGCAGGACGATGATTCGCCCCGCCAGACCAAAGGCCTCGCCGTTGTGCAGCGGGTGGAGCCAGTCCATCAGGGTATCGCCTGCGCTGTTTTGACGGGGATCGCGAATCGCAAGTATCTGGCCGGAATGGGCGTCAATCCAGACATTGGTCTGCGGGAAGCGGCGGCTGGGTTCGCCGTCCTGGCGCATGCGGACGCGCCAGACGGCCTTTTCATTGGATGGGGTTTCTATCCAACGGATGTCGGCACCGGGAAAACGCCCGAGCGCAATTCTGGCGGCTTCATCGGCCGAGATTTTGGCATTGCCCGGAACAGATGCGGGGCTTGCCAGGAAATACGGGGTCAGAGGCGAAAACGATTCGATGGCGGGGATAAACCAACCCGGGACGACGAGTAGCAAGCCAGTCAAGGAGAGCGTAAGGGTCAGCAGTAGGCTGTATACGCCTGGCTTGACGTGCAGATCGTAGATCCGCCGCTTCCAGACAGCGCCGGACTTGATGGCGAGCGCCCCGTGCCAGCGGCCCGGATGTGGCCACCACAGGTACAGACCGCTCAACAACAGAACAACGATGAATACCGAACCGATGCCGAGTACGGTCTTGCCGTCCTCGTCCAGCAGTAGGGTGTAGTGCAGGTCATAAATCCACGTGAAGAAATCGTCGCCCCAGAAATGCCTGCTGCTTATCGACAGCGTGGCGGGTTCGATGGTAAGGATCAGCGGCGCGAAGGTGCGATGTGCCGTTTCCTCCGGCTTGTAATACCGGGCAGTGACCGGGGCATTGTCCTGGCGCGGCAACTCGATGCGCCAGGCCCCGTGGCGCCCGGGTTCGGCCTGGCGCAGTGCGTCGACAATGCCGCCCAGGTTCAACGTTGTGCCCGGTGAACTGGCGGCGATTTCCGGATGCAGTGCGAGTTGGATTTCCGGATAGAAGCTGAGCAGGCTACCGGTGATGCCGAGCAGTGCAAACAGCAGACCGATGCTCAGGCCAATCCACTTGTGCAAGCCATGCAGCAATCGGCGCAGCGCTCGTCTATTCATCGGATCGAAAAGATGGAGGAGGCGCCGGGGAACAACAGGTCGTTATTTCCCGGCACTGGCCTTACATCTTTACGTTGAGCGAGGCATAAACAGCGCGGCCTGGACCGGGCGAAAACATCGGCTGGTAGGATCCGGCCGGCCAGAAGAAGTTGTCGTACCAGACGTACTCGTATTTCCGGTCGAAGATATTCTTTAGCTGGAGGTCGATGCCGACCGTTTTTGTGAGCGCGTAGTGAGCGCCGCCGTCGAACAGGACGTAACCACCATACTTGCCCTTCGCATTGAGGTCGTCGATGTAATAGCTGCCCTGGGCCCGACCTTGCAGGTCGAAGCGCCAGGCTTCGCTGGCCTTGTATTCGACACCGATGTTCGAGATGTGGCGCGGTGTCGAAAAAACTTCCTTGCCGACCAGTGAAGTGGCACCGGCTGCATAGCCACCGATGATCTTGGCTTCCTGGATGGAGTGGGAAACCCAGAATTTCACGTTGTCGAGGATGTTGGTGGTGAACTGAAGATCGATACCCTTGCGCCGCGTTTCGCCGAGGTTTTGCGTTGCGCCTGCGCTGGGCAGGTTGGCGACTTCATCCGTGGCATCCTGCTGCCAGATGGCAATGCGCGCTTCGGTCCGGTCGGCCAGGCGCAGCTTGGTTCCCAGTTCGATCCCGGTGTTGATCGAGGGCTTCAGGATGGCTGTGCCCGACGTCAGGTAGGCCGGACCTCGCGACCCGGTCACGATCTGGAAGGTACGACCCCAGTTGCCATAAATACTGACGGCCTGGGTCGGGCTGTAGACGACGCTCAGCTTGGGCTGGTTGATCCAGCCGTAGTCCTGTAGCGAAGCGGTGGCACCTGTCGTATTGAGTGTCGTGTTGCCCTTGAAGTTGTCGGTACGGAAGGCGGGGACGATTTTCCAGGAGTCGGAAGGCTTGATGATCGCCTGGATGTAGGCACCAAAATTATTCAGTGTGTAGGCGTCATCGTTGGATGTCGTGACCGGCGTCGAGAAATCGGTCGGCACGGCATAGGCATAGCGATAGCGTCGGTAGTTGTTGTCCTGATGCTCATAGTTGAAGCCACCTTCGACAGCCAGTTGCTTGCTGGCTTGCCAGGTCAGCGAGTTTGTCCAGCCGTAGTGATCTTCATTCCAGAGGCGTCGCTGGCGTGGTGCATTGCTGCCGGCATAGCTCGTGTAGGTGACGTAGCGGTCATCTTCGATGGAATTGAAATAGAGCTTGCTGCTGTAGTTGAGGTCCGGGGTGATGCGGTAGTCGAGATGGCCGCTGACCTGCTTCATGTCGCGGCTGTCGTGGTCGTTGGCATTCTTGGCCGGCGACTGGCTGCGGTCGGCTGCCAATTCGCTTGCGGTCAGGTATCCGGCCTCTTCAGCCTCGTGGTTGTAAGCCCGGGCAATCACGCCAGCTGTCAGGTTTCCATTGTCGGAGGTAAAGAACCATTTGCCGCCAACACTGTATTTTTCGGATTTCGAGTGGTCGCGATAGCCATCCGAGTCCTGCTTCGCGGCGAAGTAGTTTTGCGAGAAGCCGTTCGACTCCCGTCCTACCGCCACCTGCACTTCCCGAGTATTGAAACTGCCATAAGTGACCCGGCCGTCGGTGTAGTTTCCACCCTGACGGGTGGCGACATTGATGTTGCCGCCAATGTTGTGCAGGCCGTAGCGCGGGTCGTTGGTGCCGCGAACGACTTCGACGTACTCGATGTCGAGCGGGAAGATCATGTCGAGATAGCGCATGTTCCCGCTGTTGATATTGCTCGGAATACCGTCGATCAGCAGTTTGATGCCATTGATGTAACCCTCGCCGTTGAACGCCCGAAAGGAGGGTTTGCCGGATTCTGCACCCAGGCGGAATTCCGTGAGTTGGATGCCAGGCATCTGGCCGATCAGTTCCCAACTGTTGGCGACGTTTTTGTCCTGAACGCGTTCGGCGCCCATGATATCCACCGAGGTGAGGATGCTCCGCGTGGGCAAGGAGCCGGTGCTGGCCGCGCCGACGCTGATTTCTCCAAGGACGACGGTCGATTCCTGCGCGTACGCGCAGGACATGATCAGCGAAACCGCCAAGAAAATCCGGCTCGGTTTGAATGGGTGCTTCATCGATTTTCTCCAAAAACTCGGGTATAGGTTCAATTGCCTACTGAGTCTGCTTCCGGAACAGCCTTCTCGGGCGCTGCTCAGGAAAAGTCAGGAATCAGCGCCGCAACGGATGCATAGCAAGAGAGGGCAGGATGATAGCAACCCGCTTTCTGGCCAAGATGTGGCATTTCGTCGCAGTCACAGCAGAGCGACAGGACAGCAAGGCATGTGCCACAGTGGCCAATCGACGGTGATATTCAGGCGCCCAAGGAGGGTGATATAGCGTGGCGAGTCTGCTTCGTTCACGACAACCGGCAGACCGACCGGCGCTGAACCCCGATTGCTACGGTCAACCCGAAAAAACACCGAAAATCGTAACCCGCTACGCGACTCGTGAAACTCAGCGGCGCGCCACGTCCTGCCACCCGGTCAGCAAACAATGCTCCCGCTCATGGCTATCCGTTCCGCCGTAAATCAGGATCGGCTTTAGCGTTGGCGTGTCGCCAGCGAATTTCTGCCATTTCTTCAGCCCGTCTGTCCAGTCCGCAGCAAAGGTACTACCGGACTTGATCTCAACCGCCTGCAAACCGGCAGGCGTCTCGAACACCACATCGATCTCGTGCCCGGCACTATCCCGCCAGAAATTCAGGTCGGCCGGCTGGCCGGCATTGAAGCGCTGTTTGATCAGCTCTGAAACCACCCAGGTTTCAAACAAGGCACCACGGGCAGCATGCGTTGCTATCGACAACTCATCACGAATCCCCAACAGCCAGGCCATCAGGCCCACATCGAGAAAATACAGCTTGGGCGACTTCACCAGACGTTTGCCAAAATTCTGGAAATACGGTGGCAGGCGGGTGACCAGATAACTGGCCTCGAGCACCGACAGCCACTCGCGCGCAGTGACCGCCGAGATGCCGCAATCCGCGCCCAACGCAGCCAGATTGAGCAATTGCCCGGAACGTGCTGCACACATCCGGACAAAGCGCTGGAACTGCGACAAATCACGTACGGCAATGATCTGCCGGACATCGCGCTCCAGATACGTCGCCACATAGTTGGGAAACCAGTCGTTCGCCGCCAGATCGCGCTGATAAATCGCCGGATAGCCGCCATTCAGCAACAATCGGTCAAGCGTGATCGGCAAGCCGGCGCCTTGCATTTCACCCAGCGACAAGGGTAAAAGCTCCACCCGTCCAACCCGGCCGGCCAGCGACTGGCTCATGCCAGCAATCAGATCGAACTGTGCCGAGCCGGTCAGCACAAACTGCCCCATCACCGGGCGTTCATCGACCAGCCCTTGCAACCACGACAGCAGCGCCGGGCAGCGTTGTACCTCGTCCAGAATCGCGCCCTCGGGAAAGCGCGCCAGAAAGCGCTTGGGGTCATGCTCGGCGAATTCCCGTTCATCTGGATTTTCCAGCGAAACATAGGGTTTGTCGGGAAAACTGGCGCGGGCCAGCGTCGTCTTGCCGGACTGGCGCGGCCCGGTCAGGGCCAGTACCGGAAATCCCTTGGCCAGACGTTCCAGCGTAGTACGGGCTTGACGTGGATACATGAACACCCCATTTCTTGCAAATCGAAAGTATTGACTCTGATTTACAAGATTAGCAGAAACAACCTCACCTATTCAGACAAAACGCTTCGATTCGCCTTCTATCGACAACCTCTGCATCGAGCCACAGAAATTATTTTTAGAAAAAGTGGCGGTTCTTGGCGTCTCCCCCAGTCTTACTTTAGGAGTAAGCAAAATCTAACCTGAGGGGGTTCCCATGCAGTATCTGAACAAGCCCGTGGCAGTTCTGTCTTCGCCCAGAGAACATTCAACGCCACTGCTAAAAACGAGCAGATGGAACTGCTGAATATGCGCCTCTCGTTGAGCCAGAAGCAGTACGGGGTTGAGCTCTACGGTGAAAACCTGCTGAATGATCGCGGGCAAATTTTCCCGAACCCGGTCAATTTTGCGACCCGTACTGTACCGCGCACGATCGGTCTCCGGGGCACGGTGTCGTTCTGATGTCGCGCCAGGAAATGGATGGAAGGCAGCACTGGAGAACCCTGAGATGAGCGTGAAAAAGCCAAGCCGCAGGAACTTTATGGCCGCTGCCGCTGCGTTGGGCATGGGTTGTCAGGCCGGCGGTTTTGCTGCCGAGGCCGGGGCGGAGGCGGCAAAGCCGGTCAGCAAAGCCGTCAAGGTCGAAGGAACCGTTGCATCAGGCTACGAAAGCGTTCGTGAGGCATTTGCTGCAGCCCAAGCCGATGACCCGGGAGGCGCGCAGCTTTGCGTCTATCGTCATGGCAAGGCGGTTGTCGATCTTTGGTGCGGGCGAGATAACGCCAATAATCGTCCGTTCACCAGCGAGACCGTTACCGTCATATTCTCCGCCGCCAAGGGAATGGTCTCGACCTGCCTGCATATGCTCGCCGAGCGTGGGCTGGTCGATATCGACGCCCCGGTTTCACGCTACTGGCCCGAGTTCGCTGCCAACGGCAAGGAACACATACCGGTTTCTTCTCTGCTCTCCCACACCTCGGGGTTGCCGTGGTTTCCGCCGGACAGTGGCATCCAGATGCTGGGTCTGATCGACTGGGAGCGCTGCATCTCTGCACTGGCGGCCATGAAGCCCCTATGGACGCCGGAAACGGCGTATCAGTATCACTCGGCCACGCACGGCTATCTCATTGGAGAGGTCGTTCGGCGGGTTTCGGGAAAATCCATTGGCCATTTCCTGGCCGATGAGATCGCGAAGCCCTTGGGGCTCAGTTCATGGATAGGTTTCCTGAACTTGCCCAATGGTCAGCAGGCGATCAGCCTGGCGGGCATTGCTGAAGCCGATGAGACGTATTTCCTTGAGTCACAGAAGGGCAGAAGACAAGGTTTGAGTCGTGCTCCCCGCAAGCGGGGCGGCAAAAGCCAGTAAGCGCGGCCTGTCGGAAGAACAGACCGCTGTCCTGATTTGCCGGGATCGTACCGGCAACACCGCAGACTTCATCCTGGAGAAGGCCGATAAGGCACACCTCGGGGCGGTGCTCAAGCCGCTTTTGGCGACCGATGTCATTCTGGCCACCGACGGAGAAAAGGCGCTGGCGGCTGTTGCCAAAGAAATGGGCATCACCCACCGGCCGGTCAATCTGGCTGCTGGTCAGCGTGTTGTGGCGGGGTCTATCATGTGCAGAACGTCAATGCCTACGATAGCCGACTCAAGGAATGGATACGCCGCTTCCACGGCGTCGCCACCCGCTACTTGGGTAACTATCTGGGCTGGCGACGATTGATTGAGCGACACGACCGCGATATTTCCTCTGACGATTTCCTCCGTGCCGCTTTGGGGATCGATGGAGTTCAACATGCTATGGGTACATAGCCATTTGAAAAGTACCCCAAGTGCCCTTATTGCGGCATGAATCGTAAGGAGCATCACCGTACCCGCATGTTGGTCCAGTATTCAGATGAACTGAGCGATGGTGTCTGCTCAATCCACTGCCTGTCGCTGAGCCTCGGACTTAACATTGACCGTGAACCGAAAAACATCTGGGGGCCGGATTATGCTTCGACACAGGAACCTGGCCCGCTGCTGCCCGTTGATCTGCTGACCTATCTGGTGGGTGCCGAACTCAAGCACGCCATGACCAAGCGGAGCAAACATTCCTTTGCTTCCGCCAAGGTCGCCAAGGAGTTCCAGGACAAGCACGGTGGTGTGCTGGCCAAGTTTGACGATGCCTTGCGCGAATCCTATCTCGACATGGCCTCGGACGTGACGATGATTCGTACGTTGCGGGCAAAGTACCGCAAACGCGCTGCAGAAATGAAGAACAGCTAATCTTGCGCCGACTGATCCTCATTTTTCTGCTGACATTCTGGGCGCCGTGGTCGGTAGCCTAGAGTGTCGCCAAGCCCAAAGGAACCCTGATCCTGATGCTGAGCGATTGCGCCAACCTGTGTGCGACAATTTGTCGCATTTGCACTGAGAACTGTCATCGCTAGTATGTGGCGGCTATTCTCTGGGGATCATCCTGATGGCTTGGTGATGGATAACTATAAATTGACAAGCATTTGCCAATAGACAGCCCCCCTTGATTTAGCTTTGTGATCAAAACGGGAATGATGCAAAAGTTTAATCAATACCAAGAATTCACAACCAAGTGGTTTTGAGCGATCTGCTGAACGCCTTGTTTATGTTACCCCCATGTCTTGCGAAGAAAGCTTGAGTATGAAATCAACATCGAATACTGGCGAGAAATTTTCCCCCACCAGAACCCCGATCGCAATCGCGGTAGCAAGTGCCCTGATGGCGAATACTGCATGGGCTCAATCGGCACCTACGGATCCAATATTGCCAACCATTGAGGTTGTTGGCGAACGCAGTGCTTCCAGTCAGCCAGCTTTCGGAACATCCTTGCGCGGCGACACCCTGAATGCACGGCGATTCGCCACAAACGATACGGCAACGCTACTGGATGGTACCCCGGGATTGAGTTTTTATGCGGGGGGTGGGGTTTCCAGCCTGCCTGTCATCAACGGCCTGGCTGACGACCGACTGAAAATCACCGTGGATGGGATGAGCATTACGTCGGCCTGTCCCAATCACATGAATCCCGCCCTCTCCTACATTGATCCCGCCGCATTGGGTCAGGTCAATGTCTACGCCGGCATTGTGCCGGTAAGCCAAGGCGGGGACAGCATCGGAGGCGCAATTGCCGTCAAATCCGTTCCGCCTGCATTTGCCGAGCCTGGCCAGGGGCTGAAAACCTCAGGCAGTCTGAATGCCTTCTACCGCAGCAATGGTGATGTCACCGGTGTGGGCGCACGTGCAGCAATCGCCACGGAAAATTTCAGCATTGGCTATGTGGGTAACACCGTTGATGCGGGCAACTACAAGGACGGCAATGGCAAGGAAGTCGTGGCAAGCCGATATAGGGTTCGAAACAATGCCTTGAATCTCGCAGGAAAAGCAGGCACGGATATTTTTACCTTGTCTATCGGCTGGCAGGATATTCCTTTCCAAGGCTATCCGAACCAGTCGATGGACATGACGTCCAACAAGAGCTTGTCTTTTAACGCTGGCTATAACGGCTTGTTCGATTGGGGAACATTGGAAGCTCGCGCTTTCCGCCAACGCGTCCGGCACAAGATGGACGTTCTTGACGATAAAGCGCAAGCACTGGGCTTTACTCCGATCAATGGCTCTTATATGCCAATGGACACGAAGGCTGTGGATCTTGGTTACTCGATTGTTGCAACCGCACAGTTGAACGAAAGCCAAGTCGCGCGTTTCGGCCATGAATTCCATCGCTATACCCTGGACGACTGGTGGCCGCCACTGGTTGGTTCAATGGGGATGGAGCCCAATACCTTCTGGAACGTCAATGGCGGTAAGCGGGATCGTATCGCGCTGTTTGCTGAACTTGATACTAAAGTCAGTCAAAAACTATCGACTCAAGTTGGCGCTCGAGTAGAACGGGTAACGATGAACACGGGAAATGTTCAGGGCTACTATGATTCGACCGCGCCATTGGGTGATGCATATGAGTCCGATGCCGCTGCCTTCAACGCCAAGGATCACAAGAAAACCGACCTGAATTGGGATCTCACCGCTTCCGCTCGCTACGTGGATAGTGAGCGCGCCACCTACGATATCGGCTTCTCCCGTAAAACCCGGTCGCCGAACCTGCATGAACGCTATATCTGGGCTAACGAAGCCATGATGGCCGGCCTGATGAATAACTGGTTTGGCGATCTCAATTCGTATGTCGGCAACCTCGACTTGAAGCCGGAAGTGGCCTACACCCTGAAGGTCAGTGCTGATTGGCACGATGCGGAAAAGCGTGACTGGCAGTTGAAAGTGGTTCCCTTCTATACCTATGTTCAGGACTACATCAACGTAGCCGTTAATACGAGTTCAAATCCATACAACATGAGCATGTTGGCCGGGCGTCAGTCCTTGAAGTTCGTCAATCAGGATGCGAAGTTGTACGGTGTCGATGTCTCAGGCCGGAAGTTCCTGGGGCACGCTGCAGGGGAGTGGACAGCCCGTACCAGCCTGAGTTATGTCCGAGCCAAGGCAGATAATGGCGACAACCTCTACAACATCATGCCGTTGAATGCACGCCTGGCTCTGGATCACAACCTCGGTGCCTGGAGCAGCAGCTTTGAAACAGTTTTGGTTGCTTCAAAGGACAAGGTGAGCAACGTGCGGGCAGAACAGAAGACTGCCGGTTACGCGATTGCCAATTTCCGAACGAGCTACAAAATCGCCAAGTCTATTCGCCTGGATGCTGGGGTCGACAATCTGTTTGACCGTCAATACAACTTGCCTCTAGGGGGCTTGGAGTATGCGTCTGCGGACATGATGGCGGGGATTGCACCGAAACCGCTTCGTGCAATGGGGCGCTCCATAAACGCCGGTGTCTCGATTGACTTCTAAGCCAGCAACAATAACGGTGCTGTAGTTCATTCTCGTGCTGTGGATAAAGCCTCCAAGCAATTGGGGGCTTTAATTTTTTTAATGGCATTCTCAAAGTGCCTCTGCGGCCCAAACGTGTCGGCGCGCGTTTAATTTTGACCACCTGTGCTCGTTGAATTTTGACCAGGTGTGATAGCCACCTGACATAGGTTGGCTTGTGGATAAGTGTAGCTCAGAACAACCGATTTCCGAGCCACGATGAATGCGTTGGGAAAGCCGTGGAGGACGAAGTCCGGAACGGATTTCCCAACGCGGCCCCGATCAGAATGCGTCCTCCTCGGGTGGATTTCCCCGCTTGCTCTGCTCCCTTGCCTTGATCCTCGACTTGGCGGTCGCCGTGCTGTGCCGGAAGCGAAATGACTCATTCCCCGTTTCTACGATGTGGCAGTGATGCGTCAGCCGGTCGAGCAGCGCCGTCGTCATCTTGGCATCGCCGAAGACGCCTGGCCATTCGGCAAAGGTCAGGTTGGTCGTGATCATCACGCTGGTGTGCTCGTAGAGCTTCGACAGCAAGTGAAACAGCAAGGCACCACCAGCCTGGCTGAACGGCAGATAGCCCAGCTCATCGAGAATCACCAGATCCATGCGCAGCAGTCCCAAGGCAATCCGGCCAGCTTTGCCGGCCGCCTTCTCTTGTTCCAGGGCATTGGCCAGATCCACCGTCGAGAAGAACCGAACCCGCTTGTTATGGTGCCCAATCCCCGAAACACCCAGTGCCGTGGCCAGGTGCGTCTTGCCGGTTCCCGTGCCACCGATGAACACCACGTTCTGCGCTTCCTCGGTAAAGGACAGGTCGGCCAGTTGCCGAATCAGTTTCTGATCTACCTTCGATTGATCGAAGTCGAATCCCGCTAGATCCCGATGTACAGGGAAGCGGGCCGCATGCATCTGGTAGCCAATCGAGCGCATGACCCGGTCAGTATGTTCGGCCTGCAGCAGATGCTCGATCAACCAGCGAGAAGTGTCGATGCCGGCGCCACCGTTGGCCGATAGCTCTTCCCAGGCACCAGCCATGCCGTGCAGGCGCAGCGTGGCCAAGGCCCGACATGGTGTTCAGGATGGCTTTCCAGAGATTCAGCATGATTTCGATTTCGAGTTTATCGGACTGATCGGGCTGGCTGATCCACTCCGCCCCGAAGTGCCTAGCGCAGTCGCCGAGTGCCTGAGAGCGGGCATTCGCGTGGTCATGATTACCGGCGATCATCCGCGTACCGCTCGCGCCATCGCGACCAGCGCAGGGATTGACAGTCGCGAGGTCATTACCGGCACGGAACTTGAATCAATGGACGTGAAGGCAATTTCAGCACGTATCGCCTCAGTGAGTATTTTTGCCCGTGTCACACCGCAGCAGAAACTTGCCATTGTCGAAGCTTTAAAAGCGAATGGCGAGGTCGTGGCGATGACGGGAGATGGTGTCAATGATGCCCCGGCCTTGAAGGCAGCACATATCGGTATTGCCATGGGCAAACGAGGGACTGATGTCGCTCGCGAGGCTGCCTCTCTGGTATTGCTTGAAGATGACTTTGGCGCCATCGTTGCGGCTATCCGCTTGGGGCGACGTATTTTTGCCAACCTTCGGCAGGCGATGGTTTATACCCTGGCAGTCCACATTCCGATTATCGGTTTGTCTGTTCTGCCGGTGATGTTCGGGATGCCGTTGATTCTGGCGCCGATTCACATCGCTTTCCTCGAACTGATCATTGATCCGGCATGCTCTATCGTCTTTGAAGCAGAACCCGGCAACCCGGGACTAATGGAACAGCCACCGCGGTCGGTCAGCGAACATTTGGTTTCAACACAGCAGCTTATCCTTAGCCTGGCTCAAGGGGGGCTGGTAACGCTGGCAGCTGCTACTTTCTATTTCTGGTCCTTATCGAACGGGGTTGCCACTGATGGGGCACGGGCATTGGCGTTCGTCGTTTTGGTTGTTGCAAATGCGGCATTGATTTTTCCGAGTCGATCGCCGGAGTCAGGGTGGCGGCAGATGTTTACCGGGCTGACACCCGTAGTACCGTGGGTGCTTGGTGGCACTCTATCGGGGCTCTTGCTCATCATTTGTATCCCAGTGTTTGCCGCAGCTTTTGCTTTTCAGGTGCCAACACTTTTCCTCGGTATGGTGGCGTTGGGTATCCTCGTCATAGACTCTGACCACCATCTGGGATACTGGTCGCCACTGACAGGCTTTCGCGTTGTTCAAAGGCGCCAACAACCCACTCGGCATCTTCTACTGGCATGCGCTTAGGGCCTGGTTTCGCCATCAGGCAGTTAGCTATTTTTTGAATCAATGACTTCAGAGCGTTGCATTCTGCGCTGGTTATTTCAGACGGATCTGTTTGCGGATGGAAAAACAGAACTCCCCAATGAAACAAAGAGCGGGCCTCATCTCTGCTAAGCGTCCATAGCGTTATCTCCTTTCCATCACGAGAACGACGAGACGCCTTGAGAAGTTTGTCGCCAGCACTAGGCAGCCAACGAAGTGGCGAATTCACCAAAGGAAGACGTTTTGCCCGCTGCGCGACCAGGCGGCCGACGATCTCGGCCTCCTTCCTGGTCACGGTTAGGGGTCTGTACCCTTTCGTCGTCATTGAGTTAATAAATAAAGCCGATGGCCTTTTGGGGGTCTTGTCGATACCGATGGATTGAGTATCTCCTATCCTCCGAGAATATCCATCGGTCGAAGTGGTGCGATTGACGAATGATTTTCATGGCGCGCACTCCTGTGGATCTACGCTGACAAATGCCGCGAGCCGGTAGTTTTATCGAACGTAAGTTCTTCAACGTGACCCAGCTTATCCATTGAATACGTTAGGCAATAGGCACATGCTCCATCTTCGATTTGTCTAGCCAGTTCGCGCAATTGGATGGCAAATTCCTGGCGCTCTGTTCTCTTTAGTTCTAGAACGCTCATGCTGCCACCTCATCTTCCTCAAGAGACTTAACCCATAGCTCTACCTCTTCCGGCGTTTTTGCAACAAATGGCTTCCACTGAGTCAATGCCGGCGTTCCCGAGCTGAGGCAGTGATGGATGTACTCAGCCATGGCGCGAAAGGCCCCCTTCTGGTGGGGTGTCATTGGGCCAAATTCATCTGCCAGCTTTTCAGCATCTCCGGATTGAATGGCGGCAAAAATGGCCCCTTCGTCACCTTCAATTAGCATGTTCTCGGCTGAATGCTCAAGGGCTTTAAGGGCTTCGATGCACTCAAGCGCCCCTGTTCTTTGCTGCTCATCGGTAAAATGTAAATAGGACATAGTTACTGCTCCTTAGTGGTTATGTCTCAGGGTCGGTCAGTGTTCCCGCACTTTCCGGCCCGCTTTGCTTAGTAACCGACTAAGCGGCGGTCTTGCTCTTTCTCGGCTTCTTGATCGGCAATACTTCTGCTTTCTGCTTGCCGTTCGCTTCGTTCATACCAGCCATTGCCATTGCTGCGCCGCGCTCCGCTAGAGTGCTGCGGGCGCGTTCTGCAAAGTGGATATAGCGTTGTGTGGTCGATACCTGCTTGTGTCCCATCGCTTCCATGAGCTCCACGGCAGATGCGCCAGCCATCGCCAGATGCGAGGCGAGGGAGTGACGAAGGCCATGCAATCCCAAGTTTTCCGGTAAGCCTGCTTCCTTGCGTACATCCATCCAAGGTTTTGCAATGTTCAGCGTACCTTCACCCTTGGACGGCATGAAAACGTAATCGGTAGGTTCGCCCTTGGCTTGTCGGGCAATGATTACCTGCGCCTCTGCCGGTAGTCCAATGATTCGCGGCTTGCCGGTGCGAGATCCAGTCTTGTGCGCCTTGGGGGGGAGGGTAATGAGCCCTGATTTCAGGTCGACGTATTGCCACAATAGGCCAACCACTTCGCCGCGCCGGGCTCCGGTCAGGGCAATCAATCGAATGGCGTCAGCAACGGTGGAGCGAATGCGGTGCTCGTTCTCCATCTTCGTCAGGGTTCGGAACAATTGGGCGTAGTCATCTGAACCGCCCATGATTGTTTCACGTTGGCCGGGTTGTGCCACTTTGACGGTAGCGGCTGGATTGTCTTTCAGGATTCCTTCGGAGATTGCCCAGGAATAAGCGGCGCGCAGGATCAAAACCGACTTGTCAGCAGTGCCAGCGCCGCCCTTGACCTTCGCCAGCCCGCGGGAAATTGTCTTGAACCTGCCGGCCGTCTTGCCTTCTTTGATGGCAACTTGAGCGCGGCGAATATCATCTGCGGTCAGCAGGTCGGCGTGCTTGCCGCCGATTAGCGGCTTTAGATGGCGCTCAATTCTGCCGCGGTCTGTGGCTTTGGTTGTCTCTGCTTTTTCCGCGAAAGCTGGCGATGCTTCGTATTTGGTAAGCAGTTGCTCGATGGTCATTGCTTCCCGGCGCGTCTGCTTGTGGCCCATTGGGTCTTTGCCGTCCATGACCTCGAAGAATAGTTCTTTCGCCTTCTTCTTGGCTTGATCTACCGTCAGCGTGTCGGACAGTTTGCCGATGGTGTAACGGCGGGTTTTTCCTTCTTGGGTTCGATACTGGAAAACGAAGCTCTTAACGCCAGAAGTGAACACCTTTACGCCAAATCCCTTTGGGTCGTCGCCCCAGGCAAATACATCCCTGTCCGATGGCTTAAGATTGTCGACTTCGGTCTTGGTGAGTCTCGCCATTTTGCCCTCTATTTTGTTGCTTACTTTTCGCCTTGGTAAGCGCATGGTAAGCAGTGTGAGGTAAAAAACAGCTTTTTAGCGCCTCACATCTGTACTAATGGTAATGCTTAAGTGTAGGAATAACAAGTATATTTATTTAAATAGTAACCCGCAGTAAGCGGTGGTAAATATCTGGGAACTGTATTGTGATTCCGGTTGTCGTGGGTTCGAGCCCCATCAGTGCCCCAGAATTTAACCCCCGCACACCGCAAGGTCTGCGGGGGTTTTCACATTTGGAGTTGGCTTTAGATGACAAATTCTGTGTTTTCCGGTCTTGAACCTTCCATTGTGTGGACGCACTTCGCGACCCTTTGCGGCATTCCCAGGGCTTCCAAGCATGAGGCGCCACTGCGTACGGTCCTTCTGCACTGGGCTACGGCGCGGAATCTGGATGCGACGGTTGATGCAGTCGGGAACCTGATTATCCGCAAGCCGGCGTGTCCAGGATGCGAGGGCGTTCCGGGGGTTGTGTTGCAGGCGCATCTCGACATGGTTTGTCAGAAAAACTCGGACAGCGCCCACGATTTTTTAAGTGATCCGATTGTTCCAGTATGGCGTGATGGCTGGCTGATGGCTGAAAAGACAACGCTGGGGGCGGATAACGGCATTGGCGTGGCGCTGATTTTGGCGGCGCTTGAGGACACGGATCTGGTTCATGGTCCGCTCGAAGCCTTGCTGACTATCGACGAAGAGGCCGGCATGGGTGGGGCTCATGGCTTGGCGGCCGGCTTGCTGCAGGGTAGCTTGATGCTGAACCTGGATACCGAGGAATGGGGCGAGTTTTACCTGGGTTGTGCCGGTGGGCTGGATGTTAACGTCCAGCGCGATGGTGTCCCGGCAACAATGCCAGCGGATCATCAAGTCTTCAGGATTGAAATGAGCGGCCTGCGTGGTGGGCATTCTGGTGTCGATATTCACGAAGAACGGGGCAACGCAATCAAGTTGCTGGTTCGTGTCTTGCGGGAATTGAGCGTGGAGATGCCGTTACGGCTAGCCGAGCTGCAGGGCGGTTCGGCGCGCAATGCCTTGCCGCGTGAAGCTGTTGCGATCATTGCAGTGCCTGCAGCAACGGCTGGTCGCTTGCCAGGGCTGCTGGCAGCGGCCGAAGCGACCTTGTGTTCAGAGTTGCAGGGGATCGACGACGGTCTTCGGCTGGTCGCTTCTACGGCTGACGCCGCGCTGGTGATGACGCCGGCCGAGCAGGATATCTGGCTGGCGTCGCTGCATGCGGCACCCCATGGCGTGCGTCGAATGAGTAGACATGTTCCGGGCGTGGTCGAGACATCCAATAATCTTGGCATGCTCGATCTGCACCCGAATGGTGGCTCATGCAATTTTATGGTGCGATCGCTGATAAGTAGCGGCAGTCTGGCGCTAGCCGATGAAATCGTCAGTTTGTGGGCGCTTTCCGGGACCAAGGCAGAGAAGGAAGGCTTTTATCCTGGCTGGGCGCCGAATCCGGCGTCCGCCTTGCTCAAGTTGTGCGAGTCGGTGTACAGACGAGAATTCGCAGCGGACTCGCAGGTGCAGGTCATTCACGCCGGGCTTGAGTGCGGCATCATCGGCGACAAATATCCGGGGATGGATATTGTGTCGTTCGGCCCGACCATTCGCGGGGCACACGCGCCGGGCGAGCGGGTTGAGGTCGCTTCGGTCGAACGTTGCTGGCGGCTGCTACGGGCGATTTTGCAAGAAATTCGTTAGTTGAGGGCCGTGAAGAGTGGCTGGAAAAATTTCAATTTCGGTTGTTTTTTCCGGTTGACCGCGGGAGCCTGCTGCCGGTGACCTGCATGGCAAAAACCGCGAATTATCGCCGCCGTATTGCCTCGCGGCGGGCCAGGCCGAGCCTGGTCGAGCGTTCCATCTTTTGCACGAAGGCCGGGAAATCGAGGCCGAATTTGGCGCGCAGTTCCTTGGCGTAGTTGTGCAGCCAGCGCCAGCGTGGCTCGAAATGACGTTCCTTGAAGGCGTAGAGCACGTGGTTGCCGTCGTCCGGTACCGAAATGACGATAACCTGGTCGTCAAAAACATGCATCGCCTCGCCGATCAAGCCGGCGTAGGTTTCCTTTTCGCCAGCCAGGTTGATGACCAGTACTCCGTTGCCAGAGAGCTTGGCGAAAGCGTTGTCGAAAAACTCCCGATTGGCCAGGCTGGGCGCGAAGCCGGTCTTGTCGAAAGCATCGACGAGCAGGGCGTCGATACCTTTTTCAGTTGTTTCGAGGAACGCTGCGCCATCGGCCTCCAATATTTGCAAGCGGCTATCGTCAGGCGGCAACATGAATGTGTCGCGGAAGGCGATGACGTTGGGGTCGAGTTCGACGGCCGTCAGTTGCGTGCCAGGCATCTTGTGGTAACAAAACTTGATCAACGATCCACCGCCGAGGCCGATTAGCACGATGCGTTTCGGGCGTGGCTGGAAGAGCAGGAAGGCCATCATTTTCTGGGTGTAGCGTATGGCCAGGTCGTTCGGCGCCTTGAGCGACATTTCGCTCTGCATCAGGCGGACGTTGAAGTAAAGAAAACGTGACTTGCCATCGTCGATAACGAAAGGTTTGGGGTAGCTTTCGTCGAGCAGCTGGGCGCGCAGTTCGCCTTCTTTTGCCCATGACGGTTCGTGCATGAGCACGGTGCCCGTTTCGACTTCGAAAGGGCTAGGCAATTCGTACAGTTTGGTCAATCTGGAAGCTTGGCTGGGGAACTTAGCTGGGTAAATCAGCGGCGTGGAGCAGGAAGACGAATTCGTCGCCAGCAGCGGTGTCTAACCAGGTGAAGGGTAGCGTCGGATAGGCAGCCTCGAGGTCGTCGCGGTTGTGGCCGATTTCGACGATCAGAATACCGTTGTCACTCAGGTGTTTCTTCGCTTCACGCAGAATGATGCGTGTGAAATCGAGGCCGTCGTCACCCGAGCCAAGCGCCAGTTCAGGCTCGTGCAGGTATTCCGGCGGCAGCGCAGCGACCGATTTGGCGTTGACGTAAGGCGGATTGGAAATGATCAGGTCGAATTTCCGACCTTCGAGTTTGGTGAAGGCATCCGACTGGATCAGCTCGACGCGGTCGGTCAGGTGGTAGTCGGCAACATTGCGCTCGGCTACGGCAAGTGCGGCGTCGGACAGGTCGACCGCAGCGACTTCGGTATTCGGGAAAGCGAGGGCGGTCAGGATGGCGAGGCAGCCGGAGCCGGTGCATAGGTCAAGCGCTGACTCGATGGCCCATGGGTCGTCGATCCATGGCGTCAGTTGTTCATCGAGCAGTTCAGCAATGAAGGAGCGCGGCACGATGACGCGGTCGTCGACGTAGAAACGATGCTCGCCGAGCCAGGCTTCGTTGGTCAGATAGGCTGCCGGCAGGCGCTCTTCGCAGCGCCGGCGATAGATATCGAGCAGGTTGGCGCGTTCATGCGGCAGCAAGCGGGCGTCGAGGAAGGGTTCGAGGCGGTCTAATGGCAGGTGCAACGAATGCAGTGTCAGATAGACGGCTTCGTCCCAGGCGTTGTCGCTGCCGTGACCGAAAAACAGCTGGGCGGCGTTGAAGCGGCTGACGGCGTAACGGAGGTAGTCGCGAACGGTGGTCAGTTCGGCTTTGGCTAGCGAATCGCTCATGCGGTCATCAGTTGTTCGAGGATACGGCGATAAATGGCGGACAGCTTCGGCAGTGCGTCGACGGCGATGCATTCGTCGATCTTGTGGCTGGTCGCGTTGACCGGGCCGATCTCCAACATCTGTTTGCAGATTTCAGCGATGAAGCGACCGTCGGAGGTGCCGCCGGTGGTCGACAGCTCAGTCTCGATGCCGCAGATATCGCGAATCGCTGTTGTCGCCGCATCGGCCAGCGGGCCGCGACCGGTCAGGAAGGGACGGGCGCCCAGCGTCCATTTGATGTCGTAGTCCAGACTGTGCTTGTCGAGAATGGCGAGCAGTCGCTGCTGCAGGCTTTCCGGGCTGCTGGCCGTGGAAAATCGAAAATTGAACTTTATTTCCAGTTGACCGGGGATGACGTTGGTCGCGCCGGTGCCGCCGTGGATATTCGAAATTTGCCAGGTCGTCGGCTGGTAATACTCGTTGCCCTGGTCCCAAGCGGTGGCGGCCAGTTCGGCCAGGGCCGGGGCAACTTCGTGGATCGGGTTGCGGCCTTTTTCCGGGTAGGCGATGTGGCACTGGATGCCCTTGACCGTCAAGTTGCCGGATAGCGAGCCGCGGCGACCGTTCTTGATCATGTCGCCCAGCGTATCGACCGAGGTAGGCTCGCCGATGATGCAGAAATCGAGCATCTCGCCACGTGCCTTGAGCGCTTCGACGACGATGACGGTGCCGTCGGTGGCATCGCCTTCTTCGTCGGAGGTGAGCAGGAAGGCCAGCGATCCGGGATGATCCGGGTTGGCAGCGATGAAGGTTTCGACCGCAGTGACTGCCGCAGCAATCGAGGATTTCATGTCGGCGGCGCCGCGCCCGTAAAGCATGCCGTCGCGGATTTCCGGGGCGAAGGGTGGCGAGGTCCACTGCTCAAGCGGGCCGGTTGGCACCACATCGGTGTGGCCGGCGAAGACGAATAGCGGAGCTGTGGTACCGCGACGGGCCCAGAGATTGGTGACGCCGTTGCGGATGATGAATTCGACTGTGAAACCCAGCGGCTTCAGGCGTTCGATGAGGATTTCCATGCAGCCGCCGTCTTCCGGCGTGACGGAGTGGCAAGACATGATCTGCCGGGCAAGTTCAAACGTAGGGTCGGACATCAGTGCGTTTCTTCGTCGTTGTCAGCCAGGCTGAGGGTGAATTCCTTGAACGAGGTGCCGCCTTCGCTGGTGCTGTCGAAATCGAGTGTCACGTCGGCCTTTCGGTCTTCCTTCCCGGTCGTGCTGCCAAATTCGGAATTGTTGATCAGCCAGGATAGATTGGTCGGCGAGTCGGCATTGGCCAGCGCTTCGTCGATGGTGATGGTGCCGGCGCTGTACAGATTGAACAGATCTTGCTCGAAGGTTTGCGATCCCGGCGCCAGGGTTTGTTCCATGGCGTCCTTGATGCCCTGCACTTCGCCGCGTTCGATCAGTTCGCTGATGTGGCGGGTGTTGAGCATGATTTCGCTGGTCGGGATGCGCTTGCCATCCGGCTTCTTGACCAGACGTTGCGAGACGACGGCACGCAAGGCAACCGAAAGGTCAAGGAAGAGCGCTGGTCGGTTTTCCAGCGGGAAGAAGCTGATGATGCGGTTCAGTGCATGGTACGAGTTGTTGGCATGCAGCGTGGCCAGGCAGAGGTGGCCGGTTTGTGCGTAGGCGATGGCTGCCTGCATGGTTTCCTTGTCGCGGATTTCGCCGATCAGGATGCAGTCCGGCGCCTGGCGCATGGCGTTCTTCAGCGCCGATTGCCAGTCCTGGGTATCCATGCCGATTTCGCGCTGATTGACGATGGATTTCTTGTGCTTGAACAGAAATTCGATCGGGTCTTCAACGGTCAGGATGTGACCGGAACGGTTGGCGTTGCGGTGATCGAGCATTGAGGCGATGGTCGTTGATTTTCCCGAACCGGTTGCCCCAACGATCAGGATCAGGCCGCGCTTTTCCATGATCAGTTCGCCAAGGATGTTCGGCAGGCCGAGATCACCGAGTGCAGGGATGTTGCCCAGAATGAAGCGGATGACGATGCTGGTCGAGCCACGTTGGCGGAAAATATTGACGCGGAAGTTGCCGACATTCGGCACGCCGAAGGAGAGATTCATTTCCCAACTGGCTTCGAAGGTCTTGATCTGATCTGGTGACATCAGTTCGTAGGCGATTTTCTCGATCATGTCCGGCAGCATGACCTGCTGGTTGACCGGGATGGTGTTGCCCTGGATTTTGATGTGGATAGGCGCACCTGCGGAAATGAAAATATCCGAGGCCTGCTTTTCGGCCATCAACTGGAACAGTTTGTCGAGAATCATGACAAGACCTTCGTGGGGTGAATTGACTTACGGACGCAGCAACTCGTTGATGCTGGTCTTCGAGCGGGTCTGCGCGTCGACCTTCTTGACGATGATCGCAGCATACAGGCTATAGGCGCCATTGGCCTTCGGCAAGGTGCCGCTGATCACGACGGAGCCCGGCGGAACTCGGCCGTAGGTGACTTCGCCGGTTTCGCGGTCGTAGATCGGGGTGCTTTGGCCGATGTACACGCCCATGGAGAGGACGGAGTTCTCGCCGATGATGACGCCTTCGACGACTTCCGAACGGGCGCCGATGAAGCAGTTGTCTTCGATGATGGTCGGGTTGGCCTGCAGCGGCTCAAGCACGCCGCCAATGCCGACACCGCCGGAAAGGTGCACGTTCTTGCCGATCTGGGCGCAGGAACCGACGGTGACCCAGGTGTCGACCATGGTGGCTTCATCGACGTAGGCGCCGATGTTCACGAAGGACGGCATCAGCACGGCGTTCTTGGCAACGTAGGAACCCTTGCGAACGATGGTGCCCGGTACGACGCGGAAACCGCCCTGGCGGAACTGTTCTTCAGTCCAGCCCTGGAACTTGGTGTCGACCTTGTCGTAGAAGCGGACATCGCCGCCATCCTGAACGCGGTTGTCGCGGATGCGGAAGGAGAGCAGCACGGCTTTCTTGATCCACTGATGGGTGAACCAGTCGCCGTCGATCTTTTCTGCCACGCGCAGTTTGCCAGAATCAAGGTCGCCGATCACCGATTCGATGAGGGCGATGGTTTCGGCCGGGGATTGCGGGGACAGCTCGGTACGGCGTTCCCAGAGTTCTTCGATGGTGGCTTGCAGGGGATGCGTCATGAGGGCTCTCTCTGTTTAAAGTTGTTGGGCAAATTGACGAATTCGTTGGGTCGCGTCGAGGCACTCGGCGAGTGAGGCAACCAGTGCGATTCGGATAAAGTTCGCACCCGGATTGACGCCACGTACTTCGCGGGCCAGGAAGCTGCCCGGTAGGGCGACGACATTATAGTGTTCGAGCAGACCGCGGGCGAATTCGGTGTCGGCGATGGGTGTCTTTGCCCACAGGTAGAAGCTGGCGTCCGGCATGCCAGTGCCGAGCACTTCGGCGATCAGCGGCGTGCAGGCGGCGAACTTTTCGCGGTACTGGTTGCGGTTGTCCAGTACATGCGCCTCATCGTTCCAGGCGGCGACGGAGGCCGTCTGTACCGGAGGTGCCATGGCGCAGCCGTGGTAGGTGCGATAGAGCAGGAATTTCTTCAGGATTTTTTCATCGCCGGCCACAAAGCCGGAACGCATGCCCGGCACGTTGGATCGCTTCGACAGGCTGGAGAACATGACGACGCGCTCATTCGAGCGGCCAAGCAGCTTTGCCGCCTGCAGGCCACCGATCGGCGGGTTGGTTTCGTCAAAATAGATTTCCGAGTAGCACTCGTCGGAGGCAACGATGAAGCCGTATTTGTCGGAAAGGTCGAAAAGCGTTTTCCAGTCGGCCAACGACAGTACCTTGCCGGTCGGGTTGCCCGGCGAGCAGACGTAGAAGAGTTGGACGCGTGACCATTCCTCTTCCGACAGGCTGCTGTAGTCGAAGGCGAAATCGTTGTCCGGTAGGTTGTTGAGGAAACGCGGTTCGGCGCCGGCCAGATAGGCTGCACCTTCGTAAATTTGGTAAAAAGGATTAGGGCTGACAACTAGCGGCACGTGAGCACGGCTCGGGTCGATGACCGTTTGTGCAAAGGAGAAAAGCGCCTCGCGTGACCCGTTGACCGGCAGGATCTCGGTTTCCGGATTCAGTGCCAGATCGTAGCGGCGCTGGCACCAGTGGGCGATGGCCTGCCGCAGTGCCGGGACGCCTTGCGTCGTCGGGTAGTTGGCCAGCCCCTTCAAACCGTTGGCCAGGGCTTCCATGATGAAAGCTGGGGTCGCGTGTTGCGGCTCGCCGATGGAGAGCTTGATCTCTTTGTATTGCGGGTTCGGGGTGACGCCGGCGAACAGGGCGCGCAGCTTTTCGAAGGGATAAGGCTGGAGTTGGGCGAGATGCGGATTCACGTGGGGCGTCGAATGGGTGTAAAAATGCAGATTATCCCTGAAAACCGTTTCGCTGCCTTGTGAACAAACGCCCAATTTTCCTGTTGATCTTCCTGTCGGCCACACTTGCCGGCTGTTCCATCGGCTATCAAGCGCGAGGTAGCCTGAGCGACGTGTCCGGCGACATGGCGGGCAAGGCTTTTCCCGGCAGTTCAACGGGCGGCGGCAGATTTGCGTTGGCTGATCGCGACGGACGTCTGCAATGCGATGGACGACTGGCGCCGCCTGATGTTTCGCCGGTTCCCGGCAGTTGTGAAGGCGAGACCGGAAAGGGCGTCGTTCGCTGCAGCGATGGCCGGGAAATTCCGGTGCGGTGGTCGGCCATAACGTGCCGCTCTTTTGAAGGACACGGCGAAGATAAATTTGGAAATCGGCTGATTTTTCGGGTTGACCGCAGCCGATAGCTTTTCAGCCATCTGCCGGGCTGATTCGGCGGAAATACCGATATTCCGCCGGGAAATTACTTAGGCTATGTACCCATAGTATGTTGAACCCCATCGATCCCCAAAGCGGCACGGAGGAAATCGTCAGAGGAAATATCGCGGTCGTGTCGCTCAATCAATCGTCGCCAGCCCAGATAGTTACCCAAGTAGCGGGTGGCGACGCCGTGGAAGCGGCGTATCCATTCCTTGAGTCGGCTATCGTAGGCATTGACGTTCTGCACATGATAGACCCCCGCCACAACACGCTGACCAGCAGCCAGATTGACCGGCCGGTGGGTGATGCCCATTTCTTTGGCAACAGCCGCCAGCGCCTTTTCTCCGTCGGTGCACAGAATGACATCGGTCGCCAAAAGCGGCTTGAGCACCGCCCCGAGGTGTGCCTTATCGGCCTTCTCCAGGATGAAGTCTGCGGTGTTGCCGGTACGATCCCGGCAAATCAGGACAGCGGTCTGTTCTTCCGACAGGCCGCGCTTACTGGCTTTGCCGCCCCGCTTGCGGGGAGCACGACTCAAACCTTGTCTTCTGCCCTTCTGTGACTCAAGGAAATACGTCTCATCGGCTTCAGCAATGCCCGCCAGGCTGATCGCCTGCTGACCATTGGGCAAGTTCAGGAAGCGGTGGCG
Organism: Betaproteobacteria bacterium; assembly: GCA_016709965.1. Lineage (NCBI taxonomy): Bacteria > Pseudomonadati > Pseudomonadota > Betaproteobacteria > Rhodocyclales > Azonexaceae > Azonexus > Candidatus Azonexus amarohabitans. The sequence goes on along the minus strand of JADJLT010000001.1, from coordinate 339,430 downwards.
CCAGCGGAATGCCGTGTTGGGATGAATCCCCACCGCAGCGGCACTTTTGCGGATGCTCGTCCCCTCAGCCAGCTGTTTCGCATAGTCCATCCATTTCGCTTTGTGCCGAAGTCCTGCTAGCGGTGTGTCAGTCAGGGCGTTGAAAGTCGCTCGACAGGCGTTGCAGCGATAACGTTGCAAGCCATTGGCGAACCCCAGCGGGAAACCTGCTCGTGTGCGCAATGCGGACAGTGCGGCTTCTCGGTCATCCGGGTCTCAACCACTTGGTAGGACGCCGACTCCTGCGCCGCCGGTTGCAGCCGATCCATCAAGACTTGCCGCTGGTGCGGCGTCAATTCCTTCAACGCACTCGACAGTTTCCGGAAATCATTGGGCTTCATCGCAACACCTATCCGATTGATTCAGATAACTTTGTTATAGACCAACATGCAAAGATTACATAGCCATTACTTAACGCTGGCGAATGGCGCCTTTGTCGTTGGACAGAATGATCTCGACGCGCCGATTCATCTGACGGTCTTCGCTCGTGTCATTGCTGGCGACCGGATAGGATTCGCCAAAACCGCGAATGGCGATGCGGTTGCGACTGACGCCCATTTCCTGGAGCGTCTGGCGCACCGATGTGGCACGGCGCTCAGACAGGCGCTGGTTATGGGCGGCTGAGCCGGTGCTGTCGGTGAAGCCCTCGATCAGCACGGTGCGTTCGGGGTTTTCTTCAAGGACCTTGGCCAGTTTCCGGCTGGTGTCCAGGCCATTCTGGTTCAGGCGAGTCTTGTCGGTTTGAAACAGCACGTCGCCGAGGGTGATGACCATGCCACGCTCGGTTTTCTTGGCCGACAGGTCTGCCAACTGGGCTTCAAGTTGGGCCGTGCGGCGCTGGGCTTCAAGTGTCTGGTTTTGGGCGTAAGCGGTATTCCCCTTGGCGACCGCGGTGGCTTCCTTGGCCCGGTCCGCTTCGTTGGTACGCTGTTCAAGGCGTAACTGGTCGCGTTCCTTGCTGGACGTCGCAACGTCACTTTCAGCGGATTTCTGTTTTGCCTTTTCCTGCGTCAAGGCAATCTTTTGTTTGGCCAGATAGGCCAGTTTATCGATGTCCTCATTGCTTTGCTTGTCGGCGGCAGCAGCATTGGCCTGAGCCATGGCGCTGTCGGCCTGCTTCAATTCCAGCGGCGCGTATTTCGCGACTTGCGGACTATTTCGCGCAGCCTGGTAATCGCTGCGTGTCTGTTCAAGCAGATTGGTGGTCGGCACCGAGCCGCAGGCGCCGAGGAGGCCGGCGATTACCAGCAATACGGGTGTAAATTTAGTTGTTTTCATCATCAAATCCTTGGGGTTGGGGTGGCGTTGCCGGCAAGCGGCATGGCGACCGGGCTGCTATTACTTGCGTGAGCGCTTGAGTTCTTCGCGCAGAACGCGAATGTCATCCTGCAGGGCATCTGCTGCCATCTTTGCCTTGGCTGAATCCGCCTTGGCCTGGGCCAGATTGGCATCAGCCTGGGCCTGATTCGCCATCTCGGACGCGAGCTCGTAGTCCTTGTCAGCCATCGCCTTGTTGGCCTTGGCCAGTTTTTCGCGAGCCGAACGCATGTCGAGCGGCGCGTATTGGGCGCCATCTGCACTGGCCGCGCTGTCGACAGCTGCCTTCGAGACCGCTACGTCGGCTGTTGCCGGCGTCTTCATGCTGCTGCAACCAACCATCGTGGCCACGGCAATAGCGCAAGTTAGCTTGAGCCATAGCTCGGAATTTCTAGTCATCATCATTTCTCCAGTAAAACTGTACCCATCGAATTGGTGCTGCACAGTGTTTATAGGCGCCCAGCGCAGCGGTATCGGTTCGCTGGCGCACACAGGTTTTACTGAGGTGATTGATCGGGCTGCTTTGTTAACCGGATCTTCCGCTAACGCCGGTGGCGCGACTGTGTTTCAAATTCGGCGGATTTTTCCGGTTGACCGCAGCAAGCCGGTTTCGAGGACCTATTGGCTGACCGCCTGTGCTGGGAGGCTCAGGCGTGGCTGCCGTTGCCCGATGCCGTCCGCTTTTGGACGATCAGGCGGCTAAAAATGTCACCTGCGATCTTGACCACCATGCGCACTGTGCCGAGGTAGGGTCGATGTTGAGCTGGATTGCACCGAGCATGGAGATAACCATATGGTGGGCGAACGTGGTTCTACGTCGGCCAGGATAGTGCTTTGCCGATTACGGCTGGTTGCTTGCCGGTTTGTCGAGAGCCGCGGTGAGCGGGGTGATGATTGCCTCAACTTCTCTGGCGTAATCGGCGGCACCGCTCAGGATGTCGCCAGTGATCGGCGGCGGGAAAAGTACTGCTGCGATGGCCGCGGGATTGGCATTGTCCAGCGCGGTATCCAGATCGTTCGAGCCGATCTGCGCCGGATGCCGTTGCCAATAGATCTGCCAATAGCTGCCGATTGGCTCGCATAAGGTCTTGGCGGCGGCCCGATCACGCCCGGCGAGGTGGGCAGCCTGCTCGGCAATGCGGCCGGTGATTTCCTGGTAGAAAGCCATGGTGTAGGTATCGGCAGGTTCGGGGATTGCCTGGAAGGCGTAGGCATAGAAAGTGGCACGGATGTAGTGTCGGGTGGCTTCCGAAAACTGCCGATCGGCAATGGCCAGATCGCCCAGCAGTCGGTAGTTGTTGGCGAGCAGTTCAGCGTCGCGTTCAGCCAGCGGGGCATCCTCGCCGCCGGCGGCACAGCCTGCTTCGGACAGCGAACGCCGGGCATACGCTGCCGACGTGGCGAGGGAATCTTGTTCAAGCAGGTATTGGGCGACATAGAAGCAGAGCCAGGCAGCAACCCAGAGGTCACCGTCGAGATGGAAAATGTCGTGGGCGGCGGCGTAGCGCTTGAGGGCGCCTTCGTGATCATGGCGGCCGTAGGCATAGGCCTCGGCGAGCAGAAAATCGGTGAAGCCCCGCACCCGGCGCGCGTCTTCGTCGTGGATCGCTGAAATCTCACCCTCCAGCCCGAGACTTTGCCGAAGTCGGGTGAGTGAGTGTTCGACCTTTGCCCAGTCGCCGCGGGTGGATTTTTCATAGCCTTCCGGATAGGCCGCCTGAAAGGTGGCGAGTTGTTCAAGGCCCAGGCGTACCTTGGGATCGACGCTGCGGCGTTGCTGCCATTCGAGCAAAAGGCGCTCGCAGAACGGGAAGCGCTGGTAATAGCCCCACCACCAGAACGCATCGAAATAGACGCGCAGGAAGGCCTGCACGCCGCTGACGGCATTGCCGGCATGGGCGAGGTGATAGAGCCAGGCATCCTTGGTAGCCTGCCAGTCGGTTTGCTCGTAGCGGTACCAGCCGAGATAGGCGACCGGATTGTCGTCGATGTCCTGCTGCAATTGCCGGGCGTAATAATTGACGGCCTTGTGATGCAGCGCCTGCGATTCGGTCAGCGGCAACTTGGTGCGCGCATATTCGGCGATCACCCGATGCATGGTGTATTCGCCGTCGCCATAGTGCTCGATCAGGCCGATGTCGCTCAGGTCGTAGAGCACGGCGGGTTCGGTACCGGCTACCTGGCGGGCGATGTCTTTGGAAAACGTGTTGGGCTTGGGTCGGAAGATGGCCAGATTGAGGATGGCCCGCCTGGCCTGGTCCGTGCGCAGTGCCGCGAAGCTGACTTCAATGATTTCGGCCAGCGAGTGGGAGGTGTCATCGTCGCCCGGGTTGATGGCCAGGCGGTGTCCGGCCTCGGCCATGGTCTGAAAGGCGGCGGCGGTGCGGTCGGGGTCGCCATCTGCGGATTCACGGCGCAGGTATTTGCCGATCAGGACCAGTGCCAGAGGCAGACCATAAACAGCGCCGACCAGATTGTGGGCGCCGTCGGGATCGAAGGCGACTGCCTTCGGGGCAATCTCGGTCAACAACGCGAGGCCGGTGGTGGCATCGAGTTCAGGCACCAGCTCGGGGTCGCCGAGCATGGCGGCGACGTCCTTGCAGCGCGTGGTGATGATGAACACCCCTTTCGGAACAAGGTGCATGAACTCTTTTGCCGCCTTGTTCTCCCATACGTCGTCGAGTACGACCAGGATTCGGCGATTGCCAATGACTTTCTTGATCGTCGATTTCCAGTCGTCGATGCTGGCCAGGCTGGCCTTGCGCTCGTCGGGAACCTGCAGGGCCGTTGCCCAGCGGCGCAGTTGCTCGCCAAGCAGCGGTTGGCGACCCAGGTCAGCCCAGAGAACCCCGTCGAAATGCGCGAGCAGTTGCTCGCGATCCGCCAGCAGGGCTTGGGCAACGGTTGTCTTGCCAACGCCGGGCAGGAACAACAGGCTTTGGCTCTTGCCCTGGATGGCCCGTTCCCAAACCTGACGAACCAGTTCGTCGCGACCGACGATGGCGTGGTCGCGATCAAATTCGGGGGCCAGGAAAGGCGGCTCGAATTCGGTAGCAGGTGGCTGCTCTGGTACCGCCTTTTCATCCTTGGGTCGGCGATCCAGATATGCGGTGAAACAGGCGCTGAGCAGTTTGCGGAACAGGCTGGCGAATTCCGTCGGGTTGGCGTAGTCATGGCGCCCGCCGGCCGCCGAACCATCAGCATTGGCCAGGCGCTCTAGGAAATGGCCGACGGCACGGTATTGCTTCAGTTTTTCGTCGAGATCCGGATCATCGAGCTCGACCCGGGGTTTTTCGGTGCGCCGGAAAACCCAGACTTCCTTGCCGGCCGCGAGGGCGTCTTCATATTCGGAGACGGTGCCGGATTCGTAGCGGCTGCCATCGCTGCGTACGCAATCGGCTGAAACGGGCGTACCGAGCCGGCTCCACAGGATGACGATGGTCAGGTCACAGGCGCTGGCCGGCCCCTTGTAGAAATTGACGCCGAGTTGGGGCGTGACGCCGGCGGGCATGGGCGACGGCGCATCGGGATCATCGTAGGCAATCGCTTCGCTGGTGATCTTGCCGCGATAAGCTGGGTCGCGGGGCAGGGATTCGATGATTTCGCGAGCCGCGTTTCGTTCGTCTCCGACATCGCCAGGCGAGGAGATGAATATTCGCAGATGGAGAGGCGCGTTGGTGGGCATGGTAGTCTAGTCCAGTGCTTGCCGGTGCTTGCCATCGAACCGGTAGCTGCGCACGGGGGTGCAGATCTGGACCTGATAGGCGGCGAAGAATTTTTGCCGTCCATCTTCCTGCGCCGCTTGATGGTCTGGGTGATCACGCCAGGCGGCGAGCGATTCCATGCTGTCGAATTCGACGATGGACACGTTTTCACCGTCGGCGGCGACAAAGTCCTTGTAGGAAATAAAGCCTGGCATGGCTGAGGCAATTTCGTACATCCGCTCGCCCAGCGCCGTCAGGGCTTGTTCGTCGGTGCCATTCTTGAGTCGGGTGCGGAATACGATGACCACCATGCTAGCCTCCGGCGGGAATATCTGCTTGAATCATAGACCAAAATCCGGGGGCGTTGAAGGTGGCGCCTGGCCCGGGCAAAGGCGTTCAGGTCGTAGTTCTTGTATCCTTCCTCTCGCAATAAAAAGTTTCAAATTCGCCGGTTTTTTCGGGTTGACCGTGGCAAGTCGCGCAATCTTTACGGTCGGCAGTTTGATGTGTGCAGTTCAGTAAAGCGTTGCCAAACTTTGAGCATCAGGGTGTTTCATCTAGGAGGCCAGTCCCATGCCCGGAATATTCATCAGTTACCGTCGCGATGACCAGGCCGGTTTCGCCGGCCGTCTGGCGGATGCGCTTGGTCTGGCTTTCGACGCGGACAATGTATTTCGCGATATTGAGGATATCCATCCGGGCGAGGATTTTGTCGATGCCATCAATCAGCAACTGACATCGGTCGATGTCTTTCTGGTCATCATCGGGCCGGCCTGGCTGACGGTCAGTCGGCATGGCGTTCGCCGTCTGGACGAGCCGGAGGATTTTGTCAGGATGGAGATCGAGGCCGGCTTGAAGTCCGGCAAGATGTTGTTGCCGGTGTTGGTCGGCGGCGCGTCCATGCCGGCGGAAAAGGAATTGCCTTTGGCGATCCGGGCGCTGGCACGGCGCCAGTCATTCATCCTGTCGGATACCGGTTGGGCGTCGGATGTGGCGCGCCTGATTGAAACGATCAAGCCGTCTTTCCCCATGGTTCAGCCGCCACGCTCACGATCATGGTTGGGCTGGAGCTTGGCGGGTCTGGCGCTGGTCGCGGCGCTGTTCACCGGATTGAAGATGAACTGGACTGGTCATTCCACGGGTGCCGTAGCGCCGGTTTCTGCGGAAATGGTCCAGGCGCTTTCCGGGCAGTGGCGGGCTACGGTGAAATACGATTGGGGCGCCGAGCACGCCGAGCGCTTCGATCTGCGCCTGGAAAACGACGAGGTGCATGGCACGGCGAGCTATCTGGGGGTGCCGCGAACGGTAGAGCAGGGAACGCTGGCGGGCGAGCAACTGAATTTCGTGACGCACAGCCAGGAGGTGCTCGGCGATGGACCGGGGCGCGACGTGACGCATCGTTATCGCGCCGTGCTGCAGGGGGATGAATTGCATGTCGTGCTGGAAAGTGGCGGTGGCCACAGTGTCCACACGCCAGTGGAGTTCGTTGCCCGGCGTTGATCGGCGGGCCGCAGTTTAAGCAGCTGGGGACTCAGTTGTCCCGGTCGCTGGCCGATTCCGTCAGCTTCTGAACGATCAGGCTGCCCACCATGTCGCCTTCGACATTGACCGCCGTGCGCACCGTGTCGAGGATGCGGTCGATGGGGAGCAGGATGGCGATGGCAGCGGTGGGCAGGCCAACCGATTCGAGCACGAGCACCATGCTCAACATGCCGACACTGGGAATCCCCGGGGCGCCGATGGCGCCAAGCATGGCCACGAAGAAGATGATCAGCTGGTGGGCGAGATCGAGTTCGATGCCGGCGAGGCGGGCGACGAAGAGCGCGGCGGCGGCTTCATAGAGCGCGGTGCCGTCCATGTTCATGGTGGCGCCAAGCGGGACGACAAAGTTGGCGATGTCCTTTTTGACGTGCAGGTGCTGCTCTGTACAGCGCAAGGTGATGGGCAGCGTGGCCGCGCTGGAGCTGGTGGCGAAGGCGGTAATCAGCGCATCGCGCGCGCCTTTCCAGAAGTGTAGCGGCGTCATGCGGGTGACCAGCCAGAGCAGCAGCGGCAGGACGACGATGCCATGAAACAGGGTGGTGCCGACAACGACCGCGATGAAGTGGGCGAGGCTGCCGAGCAGGGTCGCATTTTGCGTGGCGACCAGTTGCAGCAGCAGTGCAGCCAGGCCAAACGGGGCCAGGCGCATGATCCAGCCGACGATGAGCAGGCAGAGTTCCTGCAATTCTTGAATCAGTACACGCACATTCTTGTAGCGTTCCCCGCCGACGACGAGGGCAATGCCGAGAAACAGGGCGATCACGACGACGGCGAGGATGTCGCCCTGGGCGAGTGCCTTGAACGGGTTCTGGAACAGGCCTCGCATAAATTGCGCGATGTAGTCCGGCAGCGGCATCTGCCGCGCCTGGAAATCGCGGGTAGCGTCGGCAAACATGGCGAGATGCTGACCTTCGCCGGGGCGAAAGATACTGGCGGCGCCGAGACCGAGGACCATGGCGATGGCCATCGACAGCGCAAAGAAGGCGATGGTCGTGGTCCATACCCGATGCATCTGCTGATGCGCCCGCAGGTTGGCGACGCCGCAGACGATGGATGAAAAAACCAGTGGCACCAGCACCATGCGCAGCAGATCGAGAAACAGGTTGCCAACGATTTTTACGCCGTACAGTGTTTGGTCGACAACAGGCGCCGACGCTGACTGCGTGGCGAGCCATAGTCCGCCGCCAATGCCGAGCAGGCAGCCGATCAATATCTGGGTGTTGAGCGAGGGACGGGTCATCGGGCGCGTTGAGGTGAATGCAACGCCATTTTAGCGGCATTGCCCGAATTACATGCGGGCTCGGGCGAACAAGAAAAATTTCAAAATCGGCTGCTTTTTCCGGTTGACCGTAACAAGCAGCTTTTGCGGTCCGGCTGACCTAGCCGAGCAGGGTGATCTTCAACTTCTGCAGAAAGTTCTGGTCAGCCCACCATTGTTGACCTTTTTCGCGGAAATCGCGCCCCTTGTCGGTCAGTGTGAGTTTGATCGCGCCGAGCTCGGTCTTGCCGGTCTGCTCAAGGAAGCCGGACTCCATTAGAAATCGGGCAATCGCCGGTTGTACCTCTTGGCCGGACAGCGTCCAGCGCGTACCGAAGCCATCCTTGTCGCCGCTCAGCATCAATATGGGCTCGAATTCGCCGATCAGGCGCAGGACCTGCAAGGTTTCGGCGCGCAAGGGGACGGTGGCTGGATGCATCGGTTTGGCTCCTTGAATGAGCAAGGAATTCAGGCAGGATTGCAAGCAGGACGGGCGATCCCGGGTTCAAGGGACGTCAGTTCTATGGCTCACGCGAAAACAGGCCGGTCGGCATCATCGGGCGATCTCTGCCGAGGGCCGCGATTGGGGCGCGAAGGTCGATGTTATTATACGACCCCCTTCATGGCGGGGGCATTTATACCCCGCCGAAATCAGGCATGCGTCTCACCAAGCTCAAACTCGCCGGCTTCAAATCCTTCGTCGATCCCACCGCTGTGGCCGTTCCAGGTCAACTGGTGGGCGTCGTTGGCCCCAATGGCTGCGGCAAATCCAACATCATGGATGCCGTGCGCTGGGTGCTGGGCGAGTCGAAAGCCTCGGAATTGCGCGGCGAATCGATGATGGACGTCATCTTCAACGGCTCGTCCAACCGCAAGCCGGTGTCGCGCGCTTCAGTGGAACTGATTTTCGAGAATCTGCTCGGCCGGGCGCTCGGCCAGTGGTCGCAATACACCGAGCTGTCGGTCAAGCGCACGCTGACGCGGCAGGGGCAGTCGGATTACTTCATCAACAATTTGAAGGTCCGCCGCAAGGACATCACCGACCTGTTTCTGGGCACTGGCCTCGGACCACGCGCCTACGCCATCATCGGTCAGGGCATGATTTCGCGCATCATCGAGGCACGGCCGGATGATCTGCGTGTCTTCCTCGAAGAAGCGGCCGGGGTTACCCGCTACAAGGAGCGGCGCAAGGAAACGAACGGCCGTCTGGAGGACACCCGCGAAAACTTGCTGCGCGTTGAAGACATCCGCCTTGAACTCGGTAACCAGATGGAGCGGCTGGAAATCCAGGCCGAAGTGGCACGTCGTTATCAGGGCCTGAACGAGCAACTGGTGCTGCGCCAGCAAGTACTCTGGCTCTTGAAAAAGCGCGAAGCCGAGGCTGAGCGGCAACGCCTGTCGCTCGAAGTCGAGCGCGCGGTGACCGATCTCGAAGCGCAAAATGCCGCATTGCGTGAAACCGAGACGCGTGCCGAGGAAACCCGCGAAGCCCATTTCGCTGCCGGCGATGCCCTGCACAACGCGCAGAGCGACATGTATTCGGCCAATGCCGAAGTTGCCCGGCTGGAAGCGGAAATTCGCCATCGCCGCGAATCGCGCAGCCAGCTCGAAGCGCGCCTGACCCAGCTCGAAGACGAATTGAAGCAGTGGAGTGCGACGGCCGAAAAGCTCACGGTCGACCGGCAAAAATGGGAAGAAGCGCAGGAAATCACCAAGCTCCGCGCCGAGGAAGCCGAGGAGCGACTACATCAGCAGATGAACATCGCGCCGCAGGTCGAGGAAGACCACGTACAGGCACAGGAAGAGCTGCAGCGCCTGAAGACGCGAACGACCAACAGTGAGCAGAAGCTGGAAGTCGAGCTGACCAACAAGTCGCACGCCCAGCGCGCCTTGCAATCCATCACGCTGCGTCGTGAGCGTTTGCGCGAAGAAACCGGCGGTGGCGATGCGCCGGATGAAACGGATCTTGCCGAGAAGGAAGAAGAGCTCAGCCTGTTGCGCGAGGAACTGGCCGGTGATCAGGATCAGTTGCAGCAGTTGCAGCAGGAACTGCCGCAGGTCGAGGCACGTCGCAAGGAGGCGCAGTCTGAGTTGCAGCGCATCGAGCGTGAACTGGCCGCCGGTCAGGCTAGACGCTCGGCGCTGGAACAAATGCAGGCGCGCACGCAGCAGACGGGTAAATTGCCGGAATGGCTGCGTCGCCATGATCTCGAATCGGCACCCCCTTTATGGCAAAAGATTCATGTCGAATCGGGCTGGGAAGAGGCCGTCGAAGCGGTATTGCGCGAACGCCTGAGCGCCATCGCCTGTGACGATCCGGCCAAGCTTGACGAATGGCTGCACGACCGGCCGGAAGCACGGTTGAGTGTAATGCTGCCCGGTGATTTCGATTTTGGCCAAAATTTCCAGTCGACCGTGGCAGCGCTGTCCGCCAAGGTGCGCAGCGAGTCGCCGGCCATTCAGGCCGTGCTGCACGACTGGCTGGGCCAGGTGCAGACGGCAGAAACGCTGGCCGATGCGCTGGCCATGCGGGCGAATTTGCCGGCGGGGGCGGTTGTCGTCACCCGCGGTGGTGATTTGGTCAGCCCGGCCAGCGTGACTTTCTTTGCGCCGGATCAGGGCGAACATGGTTTGCTCGAACGTCAGCGCGAAATCGAAGCGCTAGGCGAGGGCGTCGCCATGGCTGAAGAAAAGGCCGAGTCCATCCGCGAGCATCTGGCCATGCTTGAGGAGCAGATTGAGGACAAGCAATCCGAAATTGGCGAAATCCGGCAATATGTCGCCGACCGCCAGCAGCGCGTGCATGCCGTGCAGCTCGAGGTGGTCAAGCTGGCGCAGACCATCGAGCGCTACAAGGAACAAAAGGAGCGCCTGCAGGAACAACTGGCTGAGCTGGCCGAGGAAGAAGAGAGCGAGCGCGAGCGCGAAATGTCGGCCGACGAACGCATCGAAGAAATTCGTGACGGCCTGTCGCGCATTCGCGTGCTGGTGCACGGTGCCCAAACGCGGCTTGACGAGTGCGAACGTGCTGTGCGCGCCGAACGTGAACGCAATTCCGACCTCGACCGCGCCTTGCGTGAGGCGCAGTTCTCGCTACGTGAAAGTGACGGCAAGCTGCAGGACGTTTTTACCCAGCAGGCCGTGGCGCAGCGCGAGTTGAACCGTATCGAGAAGGACCGCGCCCAGTGCGCCGAGCAGGTCGAAGCGGCACCGCCGGATGTTATGGAGGGTCAGTTGCAGTCAGCGCTTGAAGCGCGTCAGGCGGCCGAAAAAATTCTGGCCGAAAAGCGCGATGCGCTGGAGTCGGCGACCAATGCATTGCGTGGTTTCGAAGAGCAACGCATGCGCATCGAGCAGGGGCTGGAGCCGCTGCGCGTGAAGATTGGTGATCTAAAGTTGAAGGAGCAGGCGGCGGCGCTCAATACCGAGCAGTTCGCGCTGCAATTACTCGAAGCCGGGGCCAACGAAGAAGCGTTGGTATCAGAAATCGGCAATGCCAAGCCAGCCAGCCTGCAGGGTGAAATTACCCGGCTGACCAGTGCCATCGCCGAGCTTGGCGCCGTTAATATGGCCGCGCTGCAGGAACTGGAAACTGCGACCGAGCGCAAGGGCTATCTCGACATGCAGGCCGCTGACCTCAACGAAGCGATGGAGACGCTGGAGAACGCCATCCGCCGTATCGATCGTGAGACGCGTGACCTGCTGAAAAACACATTTGATACGGTCAACGGCCATTTCGGGCAGCTTTTCCCGGAATTGTTCGGGGGCGGCCGGGCTGAACTGGTGATGACTGGCGAGGAAATCCTCGATGCCGGCGTTCAGGTGATTGCCCAGCCGCCGGGAAAAAAGAATTCAACGATTCACCTGTTGTCCGGCGGCGAAAAAGCGCTGACCGCGATTGCGCTGGTTTTTTCGATGTTCCAGCTCAACCCGGCACCTTTCTGCCTGCTTGACGAGGTCGATGCGCCATTGGATGACAGCAATACCGAACGTTTTTGTGCCATGGTCAAGAAAATGTCAGGTGCAACGCAGTTCCTGTTCATTTCCCATAATAAAATCGCGATGGAAATGGCCGAGCAGCTCGTCGGCGTCACCATGCAGGAATCCGGTGTGTCGCGCGTGGTCGAAGTGGATATTCAGGAAGCCTTGAAAATGAGGGACGCTGCCTAAGGCGCGCCCGGGAAGAGATTGAGATGACAGAACTCCAGATGGGATTGATAGGATTGGGCGCAACGGCGGTCGTCGGCGTGTTTGGCTATAACAAGTGGCAGGAATACCGTCAGCGCAAGCTGGCCGAAGCGGTCATGAAGCCGCATCACGATGACGTGCTGCTCGGTGACGGGCCGAAGGCATCGGCGCAGCCTGCGGTGGCGGCGCGCAGCGAGCCGGAAATCCGCGCTGATGCGGCGCCGCGGATGGCGGTGCGCCTTGAGCCGACGTTTGTCGATGAGTTGCCACCCACACCTGTTTCGCCTGTAGAGCCGGTCAGCGGCGAGCCGGAAATCCAGGCCAGCCCAGTGCTTGAAACGCCGACGCAGATAGTGCCGGAGCCGGCTGCAGTGGTTAAAGAAGTCGTTCTCGACGAGCCTGATTTACCGGAAATTGACATGCCGGCCGAATTGCTCGACCCGCGTCTTGAATTCATTGTGGCGATGGAACTGGTCGAGCCAGTATCGGCCATCCAGATTATTCATTCCCAGCGTTCGTCGCTGCATCGCGTTAACAAGCCGGTGCATTGGGTTGGTTACAACGAGCGCACCCGCGAGTGGGAGCGCCTGTCGCCGGATAGCGAAGCACCGGTGCGTCGCTTGCGCGTTGGCCTGCAACTGGTCAATCGCATGGGGCCGGTCTCCGAAAGCGACATCACTATTTTCACCAACGCCATGCATGCGCTGGCCGATGAACTGATGGCTGTGGCTGACATGCCGTCGTCGCGCCTGGGCGACCAGGCGGCTGAAATCGACCGATTCTGTGCAGCGGTGGACCTTGAAATCGGTCTTAACCTGGTCAGCCGCGCCGGTGCCTTCTCGGGCACCAAGATTCGTGCCTTGGCTGAAGCGGCGGGCATGGTGCTCGGTGTCAGCGGCGCCTTTACCCGTTACGACGATAGCGGTCGGGTTTTGTTCAGTCTGCAGAATTACGAAAACACGCCATTTTCGGCCGACTCGCTGCGCACGGTGACGACGCATGGCCTGACTTTCCTGCTTGATGTGCCGCGGGTTGACCACGGCGAGCGTGTTTTTACCCAAATGACCGAGATCGCCAAGCGCTTTGGCGATACCTTGCAGGGGGCGCTGGTGGATGATAATCGCCAGCCGTTGAGCGAGTCGCAACTCGATCATATTCGCCGGGAATTCATCGGCAAGCCACAAGCCACGATGGCCAGTTTCAGTCTGCCAGCCGGTTCGCCACAGGCGCTGCGGCTCTTCTCCTGATGCTGGCACCCGTCGTGATAGTGGAGCGCGCGGCCTGGCTGCGCGCCGAGCTGGATCGACATAACCACGCCTACTACGTCCTCGATGCGCCGAGCATTCCGGATGCCGAATACGACAAGCTGTTTCGCGAATTGCAGGGTTTGGAGGCAGAGTACCCGGAGCTGCTGAGCGCGGATTCGCCGACCCAGCGGGTTGGTGCCGCCCCGCTCAAGGAATTTCCGCCGCGCCGGCACGGCGTACCGATGTTGTCGCTGAACAATGCGTTCGCGCCTGAAGAGGTTGAGGCTTTCGACAAGCGCGTGCGCGACGGTCTGGAAACGATTTCAGCGATTGATTACGCCGTCGAGCCGAAATTCGACGGTCTGGCCATCAGCCTGACCTACCAAAACGGTCTATTCACCTGCGGTGCCACCCGCGGTGATGGTGTGACCGGCGAAGAGGTGACCCCGAATTTACGCACGTTGCGCGACATTCCATTGCGGCTGCAAGGTGAGGGCTGGCCGGCGCTGATCGAGATTCGCGGCGAAGTGCTGATGTTCAAGGCAGACTTTGCCGAACTCAATGCCCGCCAGCGCGAACGTGGCGACAAGGAATTCGCCAATCCACGCAATGCCGCTGCCGGCAGCTTGCGTCAGCTTGATTCGAAGATCACGGCAGGCAGACCTTTGTCATTTTTTGCCTACGGGGTCGGCGCTGGTGCGGATGGGCTGGCCGTCAGGACACATGGTGATCTGATGGATCGCTTGGCAGCCTGGGGCTTTCCCGTGGCCTCCGAACGGGGTGTAGTGAGCGGTTCCCGCGGTCTACTGGAATTTTTTGCCAAAATCGGAATATTGCGCCCGGGCCTGCCGTATGACATCGATGGCGTCGTTTACAAGGTCAATCGACTGGATTGGCAGGCGCAACTAGGTTTTGTCTCGCGCGCGCCACGTTTCGCCATCGCCCACAAATTTCCGGCCGAAGAGGCATTGACCGAAGTACTCGGCATCGATGTCCAGGTTGGTCGTACCGGTGCGATTACGCCGGTGGCGCGTCTTAAGCCTGTTTTCGTCGGTGGTGTGACGGTTACCAATGCCACGTTGCATAACGAAGACGAAGTGCGCCGCAAGGATGTACGGGTGGGCGATACGGTCATTGTTCGCCGGGCAGGCGACGTGATTCCGGAAGTGGTCGCCATCGTTCCCGAAAAGCGGCCGACGCGCGACCTGTTTGGTGGTGAGCCGCTGTACCCGTCATTCGAACTGCCCAAGTTTTGCCCGGAATGCGGGTCGACCGTTGCAAGGGGCGAAGACGAAGCGATTGCGCGTTGTACCGGCGGGCTCTATTGTCCGGCGCAGCGCAAGCAGGCGCTGTGGCATTTTGCGGCCCGGCGGGCGATGGATATCGAAGGCCTGGGTGACAAGTTGATCGATCAACTGGTTGATGCCGAACTGGTCCATTCGCCGGCCGATCTTTACAGCCTGACGGTGCAAACGCTGGCCGGGCTGGAACGCATGGGCGATAAGTCGGCGAGCAATCTGGTTGCCGCCATTGATCAAAGCCGGCAAACCACGCTAGCGCGTTTCATATTCGCGCTTGGCATCCGCAATGTCGGCGAAGCCACAGCGCGGGATCTTGCTCGCCATTTTGGCAATCTCGATCGCATACTTCATGCGGATGCTGCGGCGCTGCAACAGGTGCCCGATGTGGGCCCCATCGTTGCGGCCAGCCTGCTTGCGTTCTTCAACGAGTCACATAACCGTGAAATCATTGAGCGATTGCTCGGTGCCGGGCTGCATTGGGTTGAAGGCGAGCCGGCAGATGTAGGGCCAAAACAACTGGCCGGCCAGACGCTGGTACTGACCGGCACATTGCCTACGCTGAAGCGCGACGACGCAAAAGCGATGATCGAGGCAGCCGGCGGCAAGGTGGCCGGCTCGGTATCGAAGAAAACGGATTACGTGGTTGCCGGTGAGGAAGCCGGTTCCAAGCTGGAAAAGGCCTTGGAACTGGGTGTGTCGGTGATCGATGAAGCAGGGTTGTTGAAATTGCTTGAAAAGGGAGTCGAATAATGAAAAAAGTCCGCAAAGCTGTATTTCCGGTTGCCGGCATGGGTACGCGGTTTTTGCCAGCCACCAAGGCCAGTCCGAAGGAAATGTTGCCTATTGTTGATAAGCCGCTGATTCAGTACGCAGTGGAAGAGGCGGTGGCCGCCGGCATTACCGACATGGTTTTTGTCACCGGCCGCTCCAAGCGCGCCATTGAGGATCATTTCGACAAGGCATACGAGCTGGAAAGCGAACTCGAAGCACGTGGCAAGTCCGAGTTGCTTGAATTCGTGCGAAACATGATTCCAAAGAACATCAACTGCATCTACATCCGTCAGGCCGAAGCCCTTGGCCTTGGCCATGCCGTGCTGTGCGCCAAGCCGGTGATCGGGGACGAGCCCTTTGCCGTGATCCTCGCCGACGACTTGCTCGACGGTAAGCCACCGGTTATGAAGCAGATGACGGACGTTTTCGACTATTACCGCTGTTCCGTGCTGGGCGTTCAGGACGTGCCGCGGGCTGACACCAAGAGCTACGGTATCGTCGATGCGCGTCGGGTTGCCGATCGCCTCGAACAGATCAACGCCATCGTCGAAAAGCCAAAGCCGGAAGATGCACCGTCGACGCTGGCGGTTGTCGGGCGCTACATCCTGACGCCGCGAATTTTCCATCACCTGGAAAACGTCAAGCCGGGTGCTGGGGGCGAAATTCAACTGACTGACGGCATTGCCTCGTTGCTCAGTGAGGAACAGGTGCTGGCCCACCGCTACGACGGTGTCCGCTACGATTGTGGTTCGAAGCTTGGCTATTTGCAGGCGACAGTCGTTTTCGGTCAGCGTCATCACGAAGTCGGCTCAGCCTTCAACGAATACCTCAAGACGCTGGTGGCATGATGGATGTAAAAAAGGCCCGGGCGATGCTGGCAAATGCCGAGTTGATTCACAGCGAAGACGTTGTTCAGGCAGCCGTTGGCAAAGTGGCGGCAGAAATTCGCGAACGCTTGGCGGATAAGTATCCGCTGGTGCTTTGTGTGATGACGGGCGGTGCTGTTTTTTGTGGCCATTTGCTGACCAGACTCAATTTTCCGCTCGACTTTGATTATCTGCATGCCACGCGCTACGGGCCGGAAACGCAGGGCGGCAAGCTGTCCTGGCGCTCGGCACCGTGGACGTCAGTCAAGGGGCGTTCGGTGCTGGTGGTCGACGACATTCTTGACGAAGGCGTAACGTTGGCTGCAGTCAGGGAAAGCTTGCGTCGCATGGGCGCGGAAGAAGTGTTGACGGCGGTCTTTGCCGACAAATTGAACGGCAAGGAAAAACCGATTTCTGCCGATTTTCTCGGGTTGACCGTACCAGACCGATTTGTCTTTGGTTTCGGCATGGATGCCGGTGGCGTCTGGCGCAATCTGCCCGCCGTTTATGCCATGAAGGACGATGAATGAGCGGTGCAACGGTCGCCGAGTTCATTGGTTACTGGGAAGGTGAGGGCCAGGCATACGTCCGTCATGGAGACTATGAATGGATGGCCTCGCTGGTACCGGGGCGACGTGTTCTGGAAATTGGTAGCGGCGTTGGCTTTTCTACTCAGGCGCTCGCCCGACGCGACCTGAAGGTGCTTTCCATCGATGCGCTGGCCGAGTGCCTGGCGATCACGCGCCAGCGGATTGAACGGGGCGATGTGACGCTGATGCAGGCGGAAATTGAAGCACTCACCGATGAACAGCGTGCCATGATTGAGGCATTTGAGCCGGATACAGTGGTTTGCTGGCTAATGGGCGCACCGGCTGAAACAACTGGCGCGGTGCCGACCGATGCCGGGCGGGCAGTGATAGCCTACCGTGAAAAAACACATCGTCTGGTGGCGGAACTGGCGGCCAGCCTGCCAACTGTGCAGGCCCTGCATCTGGTTGATCGGACCGCTATTCCCTGGCAGGCAAAGGATATCGGGCGCGATACGCTGGTCAGTTACCATGGTGGCAAAACGCTGCTGGATTTGCCGCTGGTAGCTGATCGGGCGCACGCGCTGTACCGCAAGCTGGGTGATGACGCCGTCAACACCGCTCCATTTAGAAAATCGCACCCAGCGCTGAAAGGCGTGGTGCCAACGCTGGCTTCACTGCTGGCAATCAGGAAAAAATAATATGCTGGCAATCATTGGCGGTAGTGGTTTGACGACTTTGTCCAATCTGGATGTTTCGCATCGCGAGGTGGTGCGAACGCCTTATGGTGAGGCCTCTGGCGCGCTGGTTTTTGGCCAGATCTGCGGCCAACCAGCGGTATTTTTGCCGCGCCATGGCTATGGGCATACCATTCCGCCACACATGGTCAACTACCGCGCCAATATGTGGGCGCTGGCGCATCACAAGGTGAGTGGCGTCATTTCTGTGGCATCGGTCGGCAGCATTCGTCCTGACCTGGGCCCCGGCGATATCGTTTTGCCACACCAGATCATCGATTACACGTGGGGCCGCAAGTCGACGATGTTCGACGGCAATGGAACGCCGGTCACCCACGTCGATTTTACCGAGCCGTATGATGGTGATTTGCGTCAGCGCATTCTTGCTGCTGGCAAACAACTGAGCATCGATATCAAACTCGATGCAGTTTATGCCGCGACTCAGGGGCCGCGCCTGGAAACAGCTGCAGAAATCAATCGCTTTGAGCGCGATGGTGCCGACGTGGTCGGCATGACCGGCATGCCTGAGGCGATTTTGGCGCGGGAGCTGGGTTTGCGTTATGCCGCCATCAATGTGGTAGCCAACCATGCCGCTGGCCGGGGCAGCAGCGTCAACGGCATCCATTTCGAAAGCCTGGAACACGTACTGCATGAGGCCATGGGGCAGGTCAAGGCCATCATCGAAAGACTGGTTGGCAGTCCTGACAACTGCCTGCCGTTGGGTATATCGGTTTGATTGACTTGCCCGACCGGGTAAATGGCCGGGCGTTCGTCAATTGGCTGATACTTTCAGACGGTCCATCAATTCCGTTTCCAGACGTATGCGGTGTTGGCTGTCTCGCAGGTCGCCACCGCTGATCAGAAAAACGTCTTCAGCACGCTCGCCGAGCGTCGTGATTTTTGCCGTGTGAAGATGGGCGCCGTGCTCGGCCAGCGTATTTGCGACGCGGTAGAGCAGGCCCGGGCGGTCGGCAGCGATGAGCGAAAGAATGAAATGCGTTCCTTTTTCATCGCCCCTGATGCTGACTTCCGGTTTCATCGGGAAATGCTTGACCTGACGTGACAGCCTACCCGTTGAAGGAATATCCGGCGGCATCTGGTGGAGCAGGCGTTGTTCCAGTTCGTGTTCAATGTAGGGAACCATTTCGCGGTTGTTATCCCGATCCTCAACATCCAGCACGACAAAACTGTCCAGCGCATAGCCGTGGGCCGTCGTGTGAATCTTGGCATCGACGATGCTGTAGCCGGCGCGTGCGAAGAAACCAACGATGCGGGCGAAAAGATCGGGTTGGTCCTGGGTGTAAACCATGACTTGCAGGCCTTGCCCAGCTTGCGCCAGGCGAGCACGGACGACGGGTTGGTTGTTGTAGATTCGGTAATGCAGCGAGCGAGTGTGCCAGGCAATTTCCTCAGCCGAATGGCGCAGGAAATAGACGGTATCCAGCTGTTTCCAAAGGCGTTCGTGCACGGTGTCGGACAGGGCGAAGAAGCGCAGCAGTCGCATGGCCTCTGCTTGGCGCTCGGCGATGACGCCATGGGCGGCCGGCGCTTCGTCGCGTGTCAGATGGTGCATGGCCATGTAGTACAGATCTGCCAGCAGCTTGCCTTTCCAGTGATTCCAGACTTTTGGGCTGGTCCCGCGAATGTCGGCATGAGTCAGCAGATAGAGGGCCTGCAGATGTCGTACGTCACCAACCAATGCAATGAATCTGGCAATGACCGCGGGGTCGGAGAGATCTTCTTTTTGGGCAACCTGCGACATGACGAGGTGATTCCTGACCAGCCAGACGATCAGTTCGGTGTCTTCCTCGGTTAATTCATGATTTCTGCAAAACTCCTCGGCGTCCACCGTGCCCAGTTCGGAGTGGTCACCACCGCGCCCTTTGGCGATATCGTGGAAGAGTGCCGCGATATAAAGTATCCATGGACGATCAAGTTCGCTGATGATGCGTGCGCACAAGGGGTATTCGTGCGCAAATTCGCTCATCGTGAATCGGCGAATGTTGCGCAGGACTTGCAGAATATGTTGGTCAACGGTGTAAACGTGAAAAAGATCATGTTGCATCTGACCGACGATGCGCCCGAAATTCGGCAGGTAGGCGCCGAGGATGTCGAGCTGGTTCATGCGTCGAAATTCATGAACGATGCCACGGTCGCTTTGCATCAGTTTCAGGAAGTTGCTTCGATTGACCGGATTGGCACGGAATGTCGGGTTGATGCGGTCACCGGCACGCCATAGTGCACGCAGTGTACGCGTCGTCATGCCGGAGAGCTCGTGGCTCTCCTGCATGATCAGGAAGCTGTCCAGAATCAACGTCGGTTCGCGCTCAAACAAATCGTCTGCACGGACGTCCAGCAGGTTGCCGACTACTTGGAAGTTTTCATCAAAGGGTTGCGGTGTTTGTTCGTTTTCAGGGGTGAGTGCGGCGCCCATATTTTGCAGCACGATCGTATTGAGCATGCTGACTGTTTTCGCGTTGCGATAGTACACCTGCATTAATTGTTCGGAGGCTCGCTTTGCTTCGTTTGAGGTGAATCCGTACTTGGTGGCCAGATTGCCCTGATAGTCGAAAAGCAGGCGATCTTCGCGCCGCCCGAGCATGAAATGCAGCCGTATGCGCAAGTGGCGAAGGTATGCTTCGCAGCCTTCCGCCTGCATCATTCCTTCGTGCGTGATGATGCCGTTCTGTTGTAGTTCGGCCCAAGTCGAACCGTAGCCGGCGGCTTTGGCGATCCAGAAAATGATCTGCAAATCGCGCAGGCCGCCCGGGGAATCCTTGCAGTTGGGTTCAAGGCTGAATGGGGTTTCGTTGAAACGCAGGTGCCTGTCTTGTTGTTCTAGCCGCTTTGCCTCGAAAAAAACCAGTGGGTCGAGATTGCCCCGCAAGCGTTTTTGAAAGGTGGTAAATAGCTTGCTGTTACCGGTGAGCAGCCGAGCTTCAAGGAGTGAGGTTTGAACGGTGATATCGCCGGCTGCCTCGTCCAGACAATCCTGGATGGTGCGCACGCTGTGTCCGATTTCAAGACCGATGTCCCAGAATGACCCGATCAGTCGTTCCAGTTTTTCCTGGACAACGCTGTTGGCGTCCTGTGATAGCAGGATCAGCAGGTCGATGTCGGAACCCGGGTAGAGCTCGCCGCGCCCGTATCCGCCTACTGCGGCCAAGGTAATGGAGGCTGGAAAATCAAATGAAACCCACAGCTTTTTGAGGGTTGCATCGACTTGCCGGCAACGCTCGACGAGTACGGCGCGAGCATCCTGGGTTTGTTCGTAATTCAGCTTCAGCTGAAGTTGATTGGCTTTGACTTCGGCCCGCAGGGCGGCGATATCACAGGTCATCAATTGATCCAGTCCGGCTTGGCACGTGCACCGGCGGAAAGTGTCATGATTTCGTAGCCGGTTTCGGTGACCAGAATGGTGTGCTCCCACTGCGCCGAGAGACTGCGATCCTTGGTGACAATGGTCCAGCCATCGGCCATTTCGCGAATTGCAGCCTTGCCGGCATTGATCATCGGTTCGATGGTGAAGATCATGCCCGGTTCCAGACGTGGCCCCGTACCGCTCTTGCCATAATGCAGCACCTGCGGATCTTCATGAAATTTCGCGCCGATGCCGTGGCCGCAAAATTCACGAACAACCGAGCAGCCGTTCTTTTCGGCATATTTCTGGATGATGGCGCCGATGTCGCCGAGATGCGCGCCAGGCTTGACCACTGAAATGCCCAGCCACATGCATTCGAAAGTGATTTCGCACAGGCGCTTTGCCTGGATCGAACCTTCGCCGACGATGAACATCCGGCTGGTGTCGCCGTGGTAACCATTCTTGATCGTTGTGATGTCGAGGTTGACGATGTCCCCGGTCTTCAGGATGCGCTCACCGGGAACCCCGTGGCAGACTTGTTGATTGACCGAGGTACAGATCGATTTCGGATAAGGGTTGTAGCCGGACGGAGCGTAGTTGAGTGGTGCCGGTATGCATCCCTGCACATTCACCATGTAGTCGTGACAGAGCTTGTCCAGTTCATCGGTGGTGACGCCGGCCTTGACGAAGGGCTCTATGTAGTCAAGGACTTC
Organism: Betaproteobacteria bacterium; assembly: GCA_016709965.1. Classification (NCBI taxonomy): domain Bacteria; kingdom Pseudomonadati; phylum Pseudomonadota; class Betaproteobacteria; order Rhodocyclales; family Azonexaceae; genus Azonexus; species Candidatus Azonexus amarohabitans. The sequence continues at coordinate 317,859 of JADJLT010000001.1, read as the reverse complement.
ACCGGCCAGGCGCCCGGCAATTCTCATTTTTTCGATTTCTTCCGGGGTCTTGATACTGATGCTCATGGCTGCTCTATGGTACGTAGGGAAACGGGAAGGATAAATGATGGGGCGGGATTCGCAAAGCTGGGCCGGCCAGAGTGGCATACTTGCCAATTTGGAACAGATGGGGTCGCGATGACTATTCTCCTGCTTGGCAAGGATGGACAGGTTGGCTGGCAATTACAGCGTTCCCTGGCGCCCCATGGTCCGGTAATCGCCTGCGGTCGCGCCGAGTGTGATTTGTCCGATCTGGAGCAGATTCGTTCAGTAGTGCGTGAAATCAGACCCTCGGTGATTGTTAATGCGACCGCCTACACCGCTGTCGACAAGGCGGAATCGGAGCCCGAATTGGCCCATCGCATCAACACTCAAGCTCCCGGCACTCTCGCCGAGGAGGCCGCGCGACAAGGGGCTTTGCTGGTTCATTATTCGACTGACTATGTTTATGATGGCGCCAAAACATCGCCATACTTGGAAACCGATCCGACCGCGCCGCAGAGCATTTATGGGCAATCGAAGCTGGCTGGTGAAGAGGCAATTCGAGCGGTTGATGGACACTCCCTGATTTTTAGAACCAGTTGGGTTTTCGGGGCGCGGGGCGAGAATTTCGTCAAGACCATTCTGCGTCTGGCGAAGGAAAACGATGCGTTAAATGTCGTCGATGACCAGATCGGCTCACCTACACCGGCGGCATTGATCGCTACGGTGACTGGCATCGCGCTGGCGATGGTGCGCTGCGGTCAACTGGAAAAAAGCGGCAAAAATCGAAATTATCTATACCACCTGGCGGCCGCTCGGCCGGTCAGTTGGCGCGAATTCGCGCGAACCATTGTATTGCTTGCGGGAACGGTGCAGGGTTTTGATTTGCGGCTTAAGCCGGAAGAAATTTGTCCGATTAACACGCAGGAATACCCGACGCCGGCCCGTCGACCGGCCAACTCACGTCTCGATTGCAGTCGCCTGGAGCGTGATTTCGGATTGCAGATGCCGGACTGGGCGCCATATCTGGCGCGCATGCTTCAATTATTGGCACTCAAACAGAACGGCTATTGATCTTCCTGAACGCCTGTTGTGCTGCTATAATCCGCAGGTTTTTCTCGGTCGTCATGACTGAAAAAACGGTTGTCTGCATCGTGTAGATAGCCAAAATCCACACATCCGCCGATTAAGGGTGTCTGCCAGAGTTCAACGATGGCGGGCGTTTCAGGCGGATGGAGGTTCAACCCTTAAGGAGTTTTACAATGTCCGTTACTATGCGCGAAATGCTGGAGGCTGGTGTTCACTTCGGTCACCAGACCCGTTTCTGGTCCCCCAAGATGGCACCGTACATCTTCGGTGCCCGCAACAAGATTCACATCGTCAATCTCGAAAAGACGCTGGCCAAGTACAACGAAGCCATGGCTTTCGTGAAAAAGCTGTCGGCCAATCGTGGTTCCATTCTGTTCGTTGGTACCAAGCGTCAGGCTCGTGAAATCATCGGTGAAGAGGCGCAGCGCGCCAACTCGCCATTCGTCGACCAGCGTTGGCTGGGTGGCATGCTGACCAACTTCAAGACCGTCAAGACCTCCATCAAGCGTCTGAAGGACATGGAAGTGGCCGTTGAAGCCGGCGAACTGGAAAAAATGCCGAAGAAGGAAGCACTGACCTTCCGTCGCGAACTGGAAAAGCTGCAGAAATCCATCGGCGGCATCAAGGAAATGGCCGGCTTGCCGGATGCCATCTTTGTCATCGACGTCGGCTATCACAAGATTGCCATTACTGAAGCTGAAAAGCTCGGCATCCCGGTTATCGGCGTGGTCGATACCAACCACTCTCCGGACGGTGTTGCTTACGTCATTCCGGGTAACGACGACTCTTCCCGTGCTATTCAGCTCTACGCTCGCGGCGTGGCTGACGCCATCCTCGAAGGTCGTAACCAGGTCATGCAGGAAATCGTTGCCGCTGGCGGTGATGACGAGTTCGTCGAAGTTGTGGACGCTGCTGAATAAGGTTGTAACGGCGGGGTTTCAAGCCCCGCCTGTTTTAAAAGCTCTGGAGAAATAATATGGCGGCAATTACCGCAGGCATGGTGGCAGAACTGCGCGGCAAGACCGACGCACCCATGATGGAATGCAAGAAAGCATTGACCGAAGCCGATGGCGACATGGTCAAGGCTGAGGAAATCCTCCGCGTCAAGCTGGGCAACAAGGCCAGCAAGGCTGCTGCCCGTATCGCAGCGGAAGGCATCGTCGCCGTCAGCATCTCCGCTGATGGCAAGCTGGGTTCCATCATTGAAGTCAATAGCGAAACCGACTTCGTTGCCAAGAATGACGAATTCATTGCACTGACCAATGGTTGTGCCTCACTAGTCGCCGCCAATAGCCCGGCTGACGTCGCTGCGCTGTCCGCGCTGCCGATGGGCGAAGGTACTGTTGAGTCTACCCGTTCCGCACTGGTCGGCAAGATCGGCGAAAACATGACCATCCGTCGCTTCGTGCGTTGCGAAGCCAAGGGCCAGCTAGTTTCCTACATCCATGGTGGTGCCAAGGTTGGCGTGCTGGTTGATCTGGTGGGTGGTGACGAGCAGCTGGGCAGGGATCTGGCGATGCACATCGCGGCTTCCAAGCCGAAGTCTTTGGACTCATCCGGCGTTTCCGCTGAACTGCTCGATACCGAGCGTCGCGTTGCCATCGAAAAGGCTCGCGAAGCCGGCAAGCCGGAAGCCATGCTGGAAAAGATCGCCGAAGGCACCGTTCAGAAATATCTGAAGGACGTTACCTTGCTTGGTCAGGTCTTCGTTAAAGCTGCCGATGGTAAGCAAACCATTGAACAGTTGTTGAAGGAAAAGGGCGCTTCTGTAGCCGGCTTCACGCTGTATATGGTTGGTGAAGGTATCGAGAAGAAGGTTGATGACTTCGCTGCTGAAGTTGCTGCCCAGGCTGCTGCTGCAGCAGCCAAGAAGTAATTGAAAGGAACGCCGTGACTGCCCCGAAGTACAAGCGCATTCTCCTTAAACTCTCCGGCGAAGCCCTGATGGGTAACGACGCCTATGGCATCAACCCCCAGACGATCGCGGGTATTTGCGGAGAGATCAAGGCGGTCGCCGATATGGGTGTGGAAATCGGCGTCGTTATCGGCGGTGGCAATATCTTTCGTGGCATGGCCGGTACGGCTACCGGGATGGATAGAGCCACTGCGGATTACATGGGCATGCTCGCCACGGTCATGAATGCCATGGCCCTTTCCGACGCCATGCGCCAAACAGGATTGAATGCCCGTGTGCAGTCGGCGTTGAATATCGAGCAGGTGATTGAGCCTTACATTCGTGGCAAAGCCATCCGCTATTTGGAAGAAGGCAAGATTGTTATTTTTGGTGCGGGTACCGGCAATCCATTTTTTACCACCGATACTGCTGCAGCCTTGCGCGGTTCAGAAATCGGCGCGGAAATCGTGCTGAAGGCCACTAAAGTGGACGGGATTTACTCCGCTGATCCGAAAAAAGATCCGCAGGCGACCCGTTTTGACAAGATCAGCTTCAATGAGGCGATCTCCAAGAATCTGGCGGTCATGGATGCGACCGCTTTCGCGCTCTGCCGCGATCAAAAATTGCCGATCAACGTGTTTTCGATTTTCAAGGCTGGCGCGCTCAAGCGCGTAGTATGTGGTGAAAATGAAGGTACGCTGGTTTATTGCTGAGGGAGAACAACAGATGATTTCTGAACTCAAAAAAACCGCCGAAAGCAAAATGCAAAAATCGCTGGAGGCACTGAAAACCGATCTCCAGAAAGTGCGTACCGGCCGTGCCCACATTGGTTTGCTGGATCATGTGCAGGTTGATTATTACGGATCAATGGTGCCGGTCAATCAGGTGGCCAATATCACCTTGGTTGATGCTCGTACCATTGGCGTGCAGCCGTGGGAAAAGCCCATGCTGCAAAAGGTCGAAAAGGCGATTCGTGACTGTGATCTCGGTCTCAACCCGGCTTCGCAAGGTGATTTGATTCGTGTGCCGATGCCCGCTTTGACCGAAGAGCGTCGCAAGGAAATGATCAAGATCGTCAAGACTGAAGGCGAGGGCGTTAAGGTGGCGATTCGCAATCTGCGCCGCGATGCCAATACTCACCTGAAGGATGCGCTGAAAAAAGGCGAAATTCCTGAAGATGACGAGCGAAAGGCCCAGGATGATGTCCAGAAACTGACTGACCGCTACATTGTTGAAGTCGACAAGATGCTCGCTGCCAAAGAGGCCGAGCTGATGCAGGTTTAAGCCGGTTCCGTTCGGACTTCCGGCGGCATGGCCTTCTTTTCCAGTTCCACGCAACAGCTCCCGCCAGCGGTAGTTGTGCCTAGGCACGTCGCTGTCATCATGGATGGCAATGGTCGCTGGGCAAAAAAGCGTTTTCTGCCGCGAGTTGCTGGTCATGTCAAAGGCGTTGAACTGGTCCGGGAAATGGTCCGCACCTGCCTTGAGCGCGGCATTCAGTACCTGACACTTTTTGCATTTTCGTCCGAAAATTGGCGTCGACCGCAGGAAGAGGTTTCCCTGCTGATGCAGCTCTTCGTTAAGGCGCTGGAGCAGGAGGTTGAGAAACTTGACCGCAATGGTGTTCGCTTGCGCGTGATCGGGGATCTTTCGCGCTTTGAGCCGCGTCTTCAGGAGTTGATTCGGCAGGCAGAGACAAAGACCGCCACGAATACTCGCCTTGATTTGAGTGTTGCTGCCAACTATGGCGGGCGCTGGGACATCATGCAGGCAACCAACCGAATGATCCTGGCGCAACCCGAAAAGCTGGGTGCCTGGGAAGAGTCTGATCTCGAACCGCATCTTTCGATGAGCTTTGCGCCGGAGCCCGACTTGTTTATTCGTACAGGTGGCGAACAGCGAATCAGCAATTTTTTGCTCTGGCAACTAGCTTACACCGAACTTTACTTCACGCCTACCCTGTGGCCGGATTTTGATACGGCGGAGTTTGGTAAGGCCATTAGTTCATTTCAGCAGCGTGAGCGTCGCTTTGGCCGTACCAGCGAACAACTGACAGAAAGCCCCAATGCTTAAAACGCGCGTCATCACGGCACTGGTTCTGATGGCACTGTTGTTACCCAGCCTGTTCTATTTGTCACAGGCCGCCTGGGCATTGCTGGTTGCCGGGTTTGTCGGCATCGCTGCCTGGGAATGGGGCGCCTTGCTCGGCAAGTCAAGTTTGTGGCGTGTCGTGATCGGCATCATGACTGCGCTGATTTGTGCGGCAATTTCATTGATCGATCCAAATGCTCTTGGCGCAGGCGAAGCTGTAGCCTATATGCCAGCTCGTTCATGGGTTTTGATTTCATATGGCATCGCGGCTGTATTTTGGTGCCTCGTCATGCCGCTATGGCTAAAAAACAAATGGTCACTCAGTGGTGTTGCCGGGATTTTGGTTGGTGCTGTTGTTCTGTTTCCGACTTGGCTCGCCATGGTTCAATTGCGTTCACTCGGTGCCGGTGTACTGCTGAGTATTTTTGCCGTGGTGTGGATGGCTGATATTGCTGCCTACTTTTCTGGAAAAGCTTTTGGAAAGCACAAACTGGCACCCACCATCAGCCCCGGCAAAACTTGGGAAGGTGCGATAGGTGCCGGGATTGGCGTTGTCGTTTACGGTCTGCTCATGCGCCAGGTTCTTGCCTTGGATTTGATGCCTTTGCCGCTATGGATATTGGTTCTTGCCGGCGTCACCGCAGTAAGTATTGTTGGCGATTTATATGAGTCGCTACTCAAACGTAAGGCGGGAATAAAAGATAGCAGCAACATCCTGCCCGGTCATGGTGGGGTGCTTGATCGCATCGATAGTCTGACGTCAACATTGCCGGTTGTGGCGCTGGCGTGGCTGTTGTTTTCGTACCGGTGAGCAGTACGGTGCAAAATATTACCGTTTTGGGGGCGACCGGCTCGATCGGTGTCAGCACGCTTGACGTAATTCGTCGTCATCCGGACCGCTATCGAGCCTTCGCTCTTTGCGCCCATAGCCAAATCGACAAATTATTCGAGCAATGCCTTGAATTCAAGCCGTATTTTGCCGTGTTGAGTGATGCAAAGCTTGCAGCCCAATTGGCCGAACGTCTCGTCGCCGCAGGTCTGAAAACAGAAGTTCGCCATGGCGTTAAAGCGCTGGTCGACCTTTCGTCAGCACCCGAGGTCGATGCCGTAATGGCAGCCATCGTCGGTGCGGCCGGTCTGGAGCCTACCCTCGCCGCAGCAAAGGCAGGCAAGAAGATCATGTTGGCCAATAAGGAAGTGCTCGTCATGGCTGGCGAGCTATTCATGCATGCGGTACGCGAAAATGGCGCAGTGCTCTTGCCGGTCGACAGCGAACATAATGCGATTTTCCAGTCATTGCCTATCGATTTCACACGCGGGTTGGATCAGTGCGGTGTACGGAAAATATTACTGACAGCCTCTGGCGGTCCGTTCCGGAATACGCCGCTGGAGGATTTGGCTGGCGTTACGCCGGATCAGGCTTGTGCTCATCCCAACTGGGTGATGGGGCGAAAGATTTCGGTCGATTCCGCTACCATGATGAACAAGGGACTGGAGGTTATCGAGGCGCATTGGCTATTCAATGCGCCGCCTGAGATGATCCAGGTCGTCGTGCATCCGCAAAGCGTTATCCACTCGGCAGTTCAATATATCGATGGTTCGGTTCTGGCCCAGATGGGGAATCCTGACATGAGGACACCGATCGCTTACGCAATGGCTTGGCCTGAACGTATCGCGGCAGGGGTCGAGCCACTCGATCTGTTCAAGATCGCTCGTCTCGATTTCGTAGCGCCCGATTTTGAACGCTTCCGATGTCTGCAACTGGCCTATGATGTTTTGCGGGAAGGTGGCACGGCACCAGCTATCCTGAACGCAGCCAACGAAGTTGCGGTTGCAGCATTCCTTGATGGCAATTTGCCGTTTTTGGGTATTGCCCAGCTTGATGAGGCGGTCCTGCAATCATTGCCGGCCGGTCCGGAGGGTAGTCTGGTTGATGTGCTTGCTGCCGATGCCGAGGCCCGCCGGGTTGCTCGCCAGATGGTACATGACCGTAGCTTCGCGTGAATAGTTTCTTGTTCTATCTCGCTGCCTTTGTAGTCGTTCTGGGCGTCCTTATTATTTTCCATGAGTTTGGGCACTATCTGGTGGCCAGGCTATGCGGCGTCAAGGTATTGCGTTTTTCCGTTGGTTTCGGGCGCATGTTATGGAAGCGACGCCTTGGCGTAGATCAGACTGAATGGGCAATCAGTATTTTTCCGTTGGGTGGTTACGTAAAAATGCTTGATGAGCGCGAAGGTGAGGTGGTTGAAGCAGAGCGTCATCGCGCCTTCAATCGCCAGAGCGTTGGAAAACGAAGTGCAATTGTTGCCGCCGGTCCGTTGGCCAATTTTGCATTGGCTATTCTGCTGTATTGGGCGATTTTTATGCACGGTAGCGATGAATTGCTACCGATACTGGGGACGCCGCCTGTCGCTTCCCCGGCCGCCATGGCTTCAGTGGCCAATGGCGACGAGGTGAGGGCGGTTGATGGTCATTTGGTGACTACCTGGAGTGACCTGAGATGGCTGCTCCTGAAAAATACAGTTGGTCAGGAAAGCGTAGCGCTTGAGGTGATCAACGAGCATGGTGACATTGCCACTCACCATCTTTATTTGGCAGCGGTAGGCGAGAGTGGCTGGGAAGGTGATCCTCTTGAGCGCCTCGGCATTCGTTTTTATCGTCCCGATCTCCCCCCGATTATTGGTAAAGTGGTGGCCAATGGTCCGGCGGAACGAGCTGGTTTACAGGCGAATGACAGGGTATTGGCGATTGACGAACAAGGTATTTCATCTTGGTATGCGTTCGTCGAAGCTATTCGTGATTTTAAGGGAAGTTCCTTGCGCCTGAAGCTGGAGCGTCAAGGCGGAATTGTTACGGTTGATGTGTTACCAGAGGCGGTGTCCGAGCATGGGAAAATGGTCGGAAAAATTGGGGTGGCAGTCGCAGAACCTTCCACCCCACGTCGGCATATCAAGACGTTTGTTAGGTACGGATTTGTGGCCGCAGCAGGGAAGGCACTAAATGAAACATGGGATCAGTCGGTATTCAGTTTGGTGATGATGGGCAAAATGCTGATCGGTGAGGTCTCTTGGCGGAATTTATCGGGACCTGTGACTATTGCTGATTATGCGGGACAGTCAGCGCGTCTTGGGCTCGACTACTACTTGAAGTTCATGGCACTGCTTAGCGTTAGTCTTGGTGTCTTGAATCTGCTTCCCATCCCGGTGCTGGACGGGGGGCATTTGTTGTATCATATGATAGAAGTCATCAGGGGCAGGCCGCTCTCGGAGCGAGCCATGGAAATTGGGCTGCAAGTTGGAATGTCCATGCTATTTGCCTTGATGGCTTTCGCTTTTTTTAATGATTTGACCCGCCTGTTTAACGGCTGAATAATGAAAAAATCACTGCTGTCCGTTCTGATCGTCAGCCTGTTCTCTGCGCCAGTCTTGGCGTTCGAACCTTTTTCGGTTAAGGATATCCGGGTCGAAGGCATTCAGCGCACTGAGGCTGGTACGGTCTTTGGCTATCTGCCCGTCAAGGTTGGTGAAACGCTGACCGAAGAAAAGGCTGCTCAATCGATCAAGGCTCTCTTTGCCACCGGTTTCTTCAAGGATGTCCGTGTCGAAGTCGAGAATAACGTCATGGTCATTGTTGTTCAGGAACGGCCAGCCATTGCCACACTGAACTTTGTCGGGCTGAAAGAATTCGAAAAAGACGTCATTCTCAAGGCTCTCAAGGAAACAGGTATTGCCGAAGGGCGTATTTTTGACCGGGCGTTGCTGGAAAAAGCCGAGCAGGAACTTAAACGACAGTATCTGACCCGTGGAAAGTACGCAGCCAATATCACAACCACGATAACGCCGCTGGAGCGTAATCGTGTCGGCATCAACTTTAATATTGAAGAAGGTTCTGCGGCGAAGATCAAGCAGATCAATCTGGTAGGCGCCAATTCGTTTTCCGAAAAGGAACTGCTAAGCCAGTTTGAACTAACGACCCCGGGACTTTTGACCTGGTATAACAAGAACGATCAATATTCTCGTCAAAAACTTTCGGCCGATTTGGAAAAACTGAAGTCCTTTTATATGAATCAGGGCTATCTGGAGTTTTCTGTTGAGTCGACTCAGGTTTCAATTTCTCCGAACAAGCAAGACGTCTATATCACCGTCAATATCATTGAAGGTGAGCGTTTCCAAGTCTCTTCAGTCAAATTGGCCGGGGAGTTCGCGATTCCCGAGGATGATCTGAGGAAGCTGGTTGGCGTCAAGGCGGGGGACGTTTTTTCACGCGAAAAGCTCAACGATACAACCAAGGCAATCAGTGACCGTCTTGGTAAGGAAGGTTATGCATTTGCCAACGTAAACGCTGCACCGGAAATCGACAAGAGCAAGCGCAACGTAGCGTTTACCATCTTTGTCGATCCGGGCAAACGTGTTTATGTCCGTCGTATTAACGTTGCCGGGAATACAAAAACACGTGACGAAGTCATTCGTCGGGAAATGCGCCAGATGGAAGGCGGCTGGTATGACGCCGAGAAAGTGACAGCCTCCAAGCAGCGTGTAGACCGTTTGGGTTACTTTAGCGATGTTTCGGTTGAGACGCCTGCTGTTTCAGGAACGTCAGATCAGCTGGACGTCAATGTGAGCGTTACGGAGAAGCCGACCGGGAATTTGATGCTGGGCGTTGGTACTTCCAGTACTGACAAAATCATACTTTCCGGATCAATCGCTCAGAACAACTTTATGGGTAGCGGAAATAACGTCGCGATTCAGGTTAACTCTGCTCGATCCTACCGGACGTATGTCTTTTCCTATACCAATCCCTATTTTACGGAAGATGGTGTAAGTCAGGGTTTTGATATCTATCACCGAACGGTAAATACTACTTCCACTGCAATTGCTACTTACAGCTCTGCATCCACTGGTGCCGGTCTTCGTTTCGGTTTTCCGATTGGTGAAAAAGAGTCGCTCGGGTTTGGGTTGGGAATCGATTCCACCAAAGTTACAGCGTTTGACAACAGTCCGCAGTATTACAAAGACTATGTTGGCTATCCCAACAATCCGTCTGTGACCAAATTGTCAATTCCAGTGACGTTGAACTGGACAAGTGATAGTAAAGACAGTTATTTTTTCCCAACAAAGGGTACTTTTCAAAAAGCTGGTTTAGAAGTTGCTGTTCCCGGTGGCGACCTGACCTATTACCGTGCAACCTATCAGCTGCAGCACTTCATTCCGCTGAATTCGAAGTTTACGTTGATGCTGAACGGTGAGGTTGGTTATGCAGCTGGATACGGCGGTGAAGCACTACCGTTTTTCAAGAATTTCTATGCGGGCGGTATTGGTTCGGTCCGGGGGTACAAAGCTTCCAGCCTTGGGCCAATTACGCACGACTTGACTAGCGGAGCCGACTATCGGGTCGGTGGGAATCGTCGCGTAATTGGCAATGCCGAATTGCTGTGGAGTGTTCCCGGCATGGAAAAGAGTTTCAGGATGGGCTGGTTCGTAGATGCGGGTCAGGTTTATGGCAGTAATGGTGATCAAAGCGCCGGTGGGCTTCGTTATTCTACGGGGATTTCAGCCGCATGGATTTCACCAATAGGTCCGCTAAAATTCAGCATTGGTCGGCCGCTTAACAAACAAGCCAACGACAAGTCGGAGATGTTCCAGTTCCAGTTGGGCACGGCGTTTTAATTCAGGAGTATCAAGTTGAAAATCAAGTCTATTGTCCTCGCATCCTTGCTTTCCGCGTTGTTCGTTACCAGTGCGCTGGCTTCGGAATTGAAGGTTGGGTATGTGAATACGCAGCGTATCTTCCGCGACGCACCAGCTGCTCAGAAAGCTGCCAAGAAGTTGGAAGGTGAGTTTGCCAAGCGTGATCAGGATCTTCAGCGGATGGCCAAGCAGTTGCAGGGATTGCAGGAGAATCTTGAAAAGAATTCTGTGACGATGGCAGAGAGTGAGCGTCGCACGAAGGAAAAAGAATTTGGTGAAATTTCCCGCGAATTCCAGCGCCGTCAGCGTGAATTCCGCGAAGATCTAAATCTTCGCCAAAACGAAGAAAATGCTGCGGTCATTGAAAAGGCCAATAAGGCAATTAAGCAGATCGCTGAAACGGAAAAATACGACCTGATTCTTCAGGATGTCGTTTGGGTTAGCCCACGCCTGGATATTACGGAGCGTGTGATCAAGGCATTGTCGGAAGGCAAGTAATGATTGGCCAAGGCGAGATTGGATGGACTCTTGCCGACATCGCCGCCCAATTGGGCGGCGATGTGCTTGGAGACGGCCAAACAGTTATTACGCAAGTGGCTACGCTGGCTTCGGCAGGTAAGGGTGATATTGCTTTCCTGGCCAATCGCAAATATCGAAGCCAGCTGAATACGACGGGTGCAGCGGCGGTGATACTTGCGCCGGATGCCGCTGAAGGGTTTGGCGGGCCGCGTATTGTGACTGCCAACCCCTATGCCTACTACGCTCGAGTTGCGACACTTTTGAATCCATCTGTTGTCACTTCGAATGGTATTCACGCTTCAGCCCTTGTCGATTCGATCTTGCCCGATTCCGTATCGGTTAGACAGAATGTTTGTATCGGTAGGGATGTAATCATCGGCGAGAACGTTACCATCCATGCTGGATGCGTAATTGGCGATGGAGTCTCAATCGGGGAAGGTAGCCTCCTCTACCCCAATGTGACGATCTATCATGGTTGCCGTATCGGTCAGCGTGCAATTATTCATTCGGGTGTTGTGATCGGTGCAGATGGATTTGGTTTTGCGCCAGACGGCAAGGAATGGGTCAAGATTCCGCAGATTGGGATAGTTTCCATTGGTAACGATGTGGAAATTGGTGCCAATACCACCATTGATCGGGGCGCATTGGATGATACGGTCATTGGCGATGGCTGCAAGATCGATAATTTGGTCATGATTGGCCACAATTGCAACATCGGTGCATATTCTGTCATCGCCGGATGTACGGGCATGGCTGGCAGTACCACGCTGGGTGAGCACTGCATTCTTGGCGGGGCCAGTATGATCAGCGGTCATTTGAGTCTGGCGCCCAACACCACGATTTCCGGTGCATCAACGGTAATGCGTAGTATCGTCGAACCCGGGGGGGTTTACGCCAGCGTTTTTCCGTTGGATAGCTATGAGCATTGGATGCGTAATGCGTCGCATATCCGTCGTTTGTCCAAACTGGTGGAACGGGTTTCCCAGCTTGAGAAACAACTTAAAGAAAAAGACATAGAGGGCTGATTAAATGGATATTCAAGCAATCATGGAGCATCTGCCACACCGTTACCCGTTCCTGCTGGTTGACCGTGTTGTAGAAATTGATCTGGGCAAATCAATCCATGCCTACAAAAATGTGACTATCAATGAGCCATTTTTTGTAGGGCATTTTCCGCATCATCCTGTCATGCCAGGTGTGTTGATCATGGAAGCACTGGCTCAGGCTGCGGGTATTCTTTCGTTCAAGTCGATGGCCGAAAAGCCGTCGGCTGACACTGTTTTTTATTTCGCCGGGATTGATGAGGCACGATTCAAGAAGCCTGTTTTACCGGGTGATCAATTGCACCTGCATGCCCAGATTGAACGCCAAATGCGCGGCGTCTGGAAGTTCAAGGCTGAGGCTCGCGTTGATGGTCAATTGGTAGCTGAAGCGCGCCTGATGTGCGCGCAGCGGGCTCTCTGAAATGATTCACTCGACCGCGATTGTCGATCCGGCCGCCAAAATTGGCGCGAACGTCGAGATCGGCCCTTATTCCATCATCGGTCCGGATGTCGAGATTGGCGACAACACGGCCATTGGTCCGCATACCGTTATTCGGGGGCATACCCGAATTGGTCGCGACAACCGAATTTTTCAGTTTTGCTCGCTGGGCGAGGTTCCGCAGGACAAGAAATACGCCGGTGAGCCTACACGCCTTGAAATTGGAGATCGGAACGTCATCCGTGAATTCTGTACCTTCAATCTCGGTACGATTCAGGATGTTGGCGTTACCAGGATTGGTGACGACAACTGGATCATGGCTTACGTCCACATTGCTCACGATTGCCAAGTGGGTAACAAGACTACCTTTGCCAACAACTCGCAATTGGCTGGCCATGTAATTGTTGAGGATTGGGCCATTCTTGGTGGCTTCACCGGGGTGCATCAATTCTGCCGTATTGGTGCTCACGTCATGACTGCGGTGAGTACCGTCATCCTTCAGGATGTTCCGCCGTATTTGATGGCGGCTGGTAACACGGCTCAGCCTTATGGTATCAATGTCGAGGGGTTGAAGCGTCGGGGATTTACGGCCGACTCGATTACTTCGCTCAAGCGAGCGTACCGTACGCTTTATAAATCCGGGCTGTTGCTTGAAGAGGCCAAGGTGAAGCTGGCGGAAGATGCCAAGACCCAGCCCGACCTTCAGCGTCTTGTCGATTTCCTTGAGGTTTCCAAGCGAGGCATCATTCGCTGATATGGGCAGCGCAGTACGTATTGCCATGGTGGCAGGAGAGCCCTCCGGGGACCTCTTGGCCAGCCACCTGATCGCGGCGCTCAAGGAGCGTTTGCCCGATGCCGTTTTCTACGGCATCGGCGGGCCGAAGATGCAGGGGCAGGGGCTCGATAGCTGGTGGCCGATGGAAAAGCTGTCGGTCATGGGCTATTGGGATGCGCTTAAGCACTATCGCGAAATTGCCGGTATTCGCCGTCAGTTGAAGAAGCGCTTGCTGGACCTGAAGCCGGATATTTTTATCGGTGTGGATGCCCCGGATTTTAATTTGGGGCTGGAAAGCGCTTTGAAGAGTGCCGGGGTACGCACCATCCATTACGTCAGCCCTTCGATCTGGGCATGGCGTGGCGGGCGCATCAAGAAGATTGGCAGTGCGGTCAATCGCGTTCTCGCCCTGTTTCCCATGGAGCCACCGCTCTATGAAAAAGAGAATATTCCGGTGACCTATGTCGGCCATCCGTTGGCTGACATCATTCCGATGCAAACCAGCAAGAAGGTGGTTCGCGAAAAGCTGGCCTTGCCACGTGACTATCCAATTTTTGCCATGTTGCCAGGTAGTCGCAAGGGCGAACTGGAAATGATGGCGGATACCTTCGTGCAGACTGCGAAGATTATTTGCGAACGTTTCCTGCCCAACGCGATTTTTGTTGTGCCACTAACCACCCGTGAGACGCGCCTGCTATTCGAGGCGGCGATTTATCGCCAGCAAGCCGCTGACATTCCGTTTCGCCTGCTCTTCGGTCACGCCCAGGATGCGCTTGGCGCGGCTGATGTATCGCTGGTTGCCAGCGGCACGGCAACGCTTGAGGCGGCGCTGATCAAGCGGCCGATGGTCATTACCTACAAGATCGCCAAGTTTTCCTATTGGCTGATGAAACGCATGGCCTATCAACCCTATGTTGGTTTGCCCAATGTGCTGGCCGGGCGCTATGTCGTGCCGGAAATTTTGCAGGATGAGGCAACGCCGGAAAATCTGGCGGAGGCACTCATCAAGTTGTATGAGGACAAGGAAAATGCCGAGGCGGTTGAAGAGGCGTTTACCGACATGCATTGGCAGCTGCGCCAGAATACTGCCGAGAAGGCCGCCAATGCGGTCATTGAATGCCTGAACTGATCGTTCCGCCCGGCCTCGTCTGTGGTATCGACGAAGCGGGGCGCGGGCCGCTGGCGGGAACGGTGGTGGCGGCTGGAGTTATTCTTGATCCGTTACGTCCAATCCCCGGCCTCAATGACTCCAAGAAACTGAGCGAAAAAAAGCGTGATGCACTGGCAGTGCTGATTCGCGAGCGAGCTATCGCCTGGGCGGTTGCTTCAGCCTCGGTCGAAGAAATCGACCGCCTGAACATTCTTCACGCCACGATGCTTGCCATGCAGCGGGCGGTAGCGGGTTTGACTGTACGGCCGACCAGCGCCATGGTCGATGGCAACCGTTGCCCGCAGCTGGATATTCCGTGCGAAGCCGTGGTCAAGGGCGATGGCAAGATCGCTTCGATTGCCGCCGCCTCGATTCTTGCCAAGACGGTGCGTGATGCGGAAATGCAGGTCTTGCACGCCCAATATCCAATGTACGGTTTTGACCGCCACATGGGTTACCCGACGGCAGCGCATTTTCAGGCGCTTCAGGAACATGGCGCCTCGCCGGTTCATCGCCGCAGCTTCGGTCCGGTGGCAAAGCAACTTTCCCTGCTATGAAACTGATTCAGTCGCGCGACAACCCGTTTTTCAAGTCGCTGAAACGGCTGGCTGAATCCGGGCGAGAGCGTCGGAAAACCGGGCAGACGCTGCTTGACGGCGTGCATCTGGTCGAGGCCTACGAGGCTGTATTTGGCCCGGTTGAAACACTGATCGTTGCCGAATCGGCTTTGGCGAGCGGTGAGATTTCTGTCTTTGTCGAAGGTCGCGACACGGTAGTTTTGGCCGACAGTCTGCTGCGTGATCTTGGCTTGGTCGATACCCCGAGTGGTTTGTTGGCCGTCGCCAGGATGCCGACGGCGATTGCCACGGTCAACCGGGAAAAAAACGCAATTTTGTTAGATAGCGTACAGGATCCTGGCAATGTCGGCACCCTGCTGCGTACGGCTGCGGCGGCCGGTATCGGCCAGGCCTTGCTATCGACGGGATGTGCTTCGGCCTGGTCACCCAAAGTTTTGCGTGCCGGGCAGGGTGCTCACTTTGCGCTGGCGATCCATGAAGACGTAGATCTGGCTGGATTCATGGCTGACTATCAAGGTACGACGGCGGTGACCACACTGGAGGAAGCCACGTCTCTTTATGACGCTCGCTGGGACGGGCCGCTGGCTTGGGTTTTTGGGGCAGAGGGGCAAGGCGTCAGCCCCGAATTGCTGGCCGCCGCCCAGCTCAGAATTCGTATTCCGATGCCGGGCGCGGTCGAATCGCTCAATGTGGCGGCTGCAGCGGCCATTTGTCTTTTCGAGATGATGCGGAGACGATTGGCCTGATCGCCGCATCGATATTTAAGGCCGAATTTAGTCGGCTCTGCGCAGGCAAGCCAGACCTTTGAACTGAAACCCGCATTCGGTGCCATCTCAGACGCTCCTGTTCCAGCAGATCGTCGTTTTCAAAATTTCATGTTTTTCCCCGTTGACAGTAGCGATGTATGCGAAAGTACATTGGCGTATGGCATTGCTGAAATAATTTTTTTAGCATATTTCGCAAGCGTCATAATTTGCTTGGTGGTTAAGATCAAGGCAGGAGATACAGTCGGTGGCCGGAGGGGTGTCGGCCTGCGTGGCAATTTCAGGATAGTGGCCGGTGTTCGGCCAGAATCAGGAGAAAATAGTGATCAAGCAGACTTCAATTTGGTTGGGCATCGGCCTTGTCAGTACCGTGTCCTGGCTCCATGCTGCAGAGTTAAAAGATATTGTGAAAGATAATCTTTGCTCCAGCATCATTTCAGACCGTTTCACGAGCGCTACACGAAGCAGCAACTGTCACCCCGGGTTGAAAACACTGTCAATCGACTTGACCGCCAGTCAGACTCCCAGCACGTTCTCGTTACCGGATGGCAGCGAGCTAAATGTCGCTAATACATTGACCTTTAATGGCTCGATTGTTCCAGAAGTCTGGCGTGTTAAGGCAGGGCATACCCTTGATATAAGTCTGAAGAATCATCTCAGTAATGCTGATTCCAGGCTGACTGCAGTCAATTTGCACACGCACGGGATGATCGTCAGTCCAAGTGTCAAAACGGTCAAAAAGGACGGGCGTGACCAGATTGTGGGGACGGTTGGCGACAACGTGTTTGTCTGTTCAGTACCGACCGATCAGATCAACCAGCCAAACGCAAAGGCTTGGGAGTATTGCCATACTTTGGCGACTGCATCGCGGCCGGATTCGATCCACTATCGCATCAAGGTTCCTGCAAGCCATCCGGAAGGTGTCTTCTGGTATCACCCTCATATCCACAAGGCGGCGACCGATCAGGTCGGTGCCGGACTCGCAGGCCTCATCTGGGTCAGGGGGCATGATAATTTTCTGGTCCACCGCGGTAGCGAGCGTTTCATGATGCTCAAGGACTTCCCTCTCAAGAAGACGCTTGCAAATGGAGGGTGGGAAACCTTTCAAAAGGGCGGCGGAGATGATTTGCCGGATTGTGATACAACCGTATCAGCTGAGCATTACGAAGGCTATTGCAACGGTACGGTCGGTGGTGTCGATGCCAAATGGCTGTTCACCATCAATGGTCAAGTCTTGCCCACCATGACACTGGACAAGCCGGAAGGTGAGATCTGGCATATTGCCAACACCAGTGCCAACACGACATATACGCTCCAACTGGTCGCCGGTTCTAGCGGTGCGGTGCAAACCCCACTCAACATGCAATTGCTCTCGCGGGACGGCGTCTATATCGCTCAGGACAATTCCAGCATGAGCCCCGCCCAGGTCGGCACCAAGCCCATCGTGATGATGCCGGCCAGTCGGATCGACGTGCTGGTCAAGCCACAATGGGTTGCTGCGGGTGGCGCGGGTAATGCTGCACGCCTGATTACACGTGGCATGGTGACAGGTTCTCTCGCAACGGAAGGTGACGCCTGGCCAGCCGTCGTGCTCGGCAAGGTTGCTCTCGGCACGCATGCCTTGGCGATGCCTGTAAATGGCGCCAGTATGCGGTCAGCAAGGATGCTTGCAGAAGGAATCACTGTGAAGAGCGGTGGTGCGGATCAGATCATCAAGGCAACGCGGGAAATCAAAGCCAATATTGCTGACGTCAAGGCTCAGTTCAGCAGTGTTTTCCATGACCATTCCGGCATGTCCCATGCTGGCATGCCCATGGGTGACCCCTGTACGGCAGAGGATTTGCGCAAACTGGCATCCGATGAAGCTCGTCTAGTTGTTGTCAACATTCGCCGGGTCGACATTCCCGATAAAGGCCCGACCGAAGAGTTCGTCATCGGGGCGGATCGCATCAAGGTGAACGATCCCGACCTCAAGGGAACGATTACGCGGCTAGCCCTGGATACCGCCAAGACCCGAAGCATTGACAATCAAGGACCGAAACCGCAGATATGTACAAGGGCGGGGAGAACGGAAACCTGGATTATCGCCAACCCGCTCGCTGATGACATCGCCGGGGCGGGCGGAGATGCGGCCAGTGTCAATCGGGAGTTGCACAACTTCCATATCCACCAGATGAAGTTCAAGGTGCTGCGTGTCGATAACGCGCTCGGGTGCAGCCCTGGCGCTACCGGCCCAAACGTCTGCGTCAGCAGTCCACCGGCGGATGGCCGGTTGGTCGACACTTTTCCCGTGCCCTTGGGCGGACGCATTTATGTTGAAGTCCCGCTGGGTGCTACGCAGGTCGGTGATTTTGTCTATCACTGCCATATTCTCGAGCATGAAGACCACGGGATGATGGCCCATATTCGTGTCGAACCGGAGGAAGTTGCGCGCCTGAAATAGGGCACACCAAAGAAAGAAGCGCAGCGGAATGAACGCTGCGCATCTGGGTTACTTGCTGCTCAACGCAGTTTGAGTTCCTGAAGGATGGTGGTCGAGATTTCCTCGATCGACTTGGTCGACGAATCCAGCCAGCGAATGCCTTCACGACGCATCATTTTTTCAGCTTCGGCAATCTCGTAACGACAATTGGCCAGCGACGCGTACTTGCTGCCAGCACGGCGCTCTTCTCGGATTTGCGTCAGTCGCTCGGGCTGGATGGTCAGGCCAAACAATTTCGAGCGATGTCTTTCGAGGGTGCTTGGCAGGCGGCCGCGGTCGAAATCTTCCGGAATCAGCGGAAAGTTGGCGGCCTTCAGGCCGAATTGCATGGCCAGATAGAGCGAGGTGGGCGTTTTGCCGCAGCGCGAGACTGCCACCAGAATGACGTCAGCTTCCTCCAGGTCGCGGTCAGTGATGCCGTCGTCGTGGGCCAGCGTGTAGTTGATGGCCTCGATGCGCGATTTGTATTCCGAACTCTCGGCCGACCCGTGCGAGCGGCCGACGGTGTGGTTTGATTTTCTGCCGAGTTCGGCTTCCAGTGGTGCCAGGAAAGAGGCGAAGTAGGATAGGCAGAAGGCATCGGATTGATGGACGATCTCGGACAACTGATGATTGATCAGCGTCGTGAACACGATGGGGCGCATGCCATCGGACTCACCCTGCGCGTTGATTCGGGCAACAGCCTCCTGGGCACTTTCCACGGTTTTGAGGAAAGGGATGCGGATTTGCTTGAACTCGATATCCTCGAACTGGGTCATCAGGCTGTGGCCGAGGGCTTCGACCGTCAGGCCTGTGCCGTCGGACACGAAAAATACGGTGCGTTTGATAGTGGTAGGCATTCCGTAATTTTAACCGCTGTTGCGCAAGCCGGAAGCCACACCGTTGATGCTCAGGTGGATGCCCCGGGCTAGTCGCTCGTCGGTTTCGCCAGCGCGGTGACGCTTGAGCAACTCGACCTGCAGGTGATTGAGCGGGTCCATGTAGGGCGAGCGCAGTTGCAGTGAACGCTTGAGCATGGGGTTGTCGGCGAGGAAGTCGACCTGTTCTAGAATGGTCAGCAGGTGCTTTTTGGTCAGTGCCCATTCGGCCTTGATCTGGTTAAAGATACGCTCGCGCAGTTCGGCATCGGTGACCAGTTCGGCATAGCGGGAGGCGATGGCGAGGTCAGTCTTGGCCAGCACCATGTCCATGTTCGAGAGCAGACTCTGGAAGAAAGGCCAGGATTTGACCATGCGGCGCAGCGTGGTCAACCCTTCCGGATTGGCCGATAAATAGCCGTCGACCGCAGCACCGAAGCCATACCAGCCCGGCAGCATCAGGCGACATTGCGCCCAGCTGAAGACCCAGGGAATGGCGCGCAGATCCTCGATGCGCTCCGAAGCTTTGCGTGAGGCAGGGCGGCTGCCGATGTTGAGCAGGGCGATTTCAGAAACCACTGTCGACTGGCGGAAATAGGTCGTGAAACCCGGTGTTTCATAAACCAGGCCGCGATAGGCGTTGAAGGCGCGTAGCGATAGCTCGTCCATGACCGAATGGAATTTTTCGGCCGGCTCGACCTTGTTTTCATGGTCGGTCAGGCTGGCTTCCAGCGTCGCGGCGAGCAGCACTTCGAGGTTGCGGCGCCCGGTGTCGGCGTTGCCGTATTTGGTCGAAATCACTTCGCCCTGTTCGGTCAGGCGGATCTGGCCAGAAACGGCGCCAGCCGGCTGGGCGAGGATGGCGTGATATGTCGGGCCGCCCCCGCGGCCAACCGAGCCGCCGCGACCGTGGAACAGCCGCAGACGAACACTGTGCTGCTTGAAAACTTGCGCCAGCTGGATTTCGGCTTTGTAGAGTTCCCAGCCAGAGGTCAGGAAGCCACCGTCCTTGTTGGAGTCGGAGTAGCCGAGCATGACTTCGTGCTCATCACCACGGCCGGTGATCAGTTCGCGGTAGGCGGGGATTGCGAAGACGCCGGCCATCGTCGCGGCGCTCTTCTGCAAGTCTTCGATGGTTTCGAAGAGCGGGATGATATTGACGTTGAGCTGTGGCTTGGCGCCCGGCAAGAGCAGACCGGATTCCTTGAGCAATAGGGCGAGTTCAAGCAGGTCCGACACGCCATCGGTTTTCGAGATGATGCAGTTGGGTAGCGCGGCGTCGCCATAGCGCTGGCGCAGTTCGCGTGCGGAGAAGAAAATGGCCAGTTCGCCCTGTGTTTCTTCTGAATAGTTCAGGTATGGCGAGTAAAGCGGACGTGGCGTGGTGATTTCCGCGGTCAACAGGGAAATTCGTTCGTTTTCGGAAAGTGCTTCGTAATCCGGGCAGCGACCGGCACCGGCGAGTAGTTCGGCGACGCTCCGGGCATGGACTTCGGAGTTCTGCCGAAGGTCGATCGGCGCCAGGTGGAAGCCAAAAACCTGCACCGCGCGCATCAGTCGACGCAGGCGGCCACCGGCCAGGTTGGCGCTACCGTTCAGCTTCAGCGAATTGGTCAGAACCTTCAGATCAGCGCGCAGGGCTTCCGGCGTGGCATAGGGCGCGGCCTGACCGATTTCATGGCGAACGGGCTCAACCTGATCCAGCACGCGGGAGGTGGCAGCGAGGCGAGCGTAGATGCCGGAGAGGGCGCGGCGGTAGGGCTCGTCGGCACGTTGCGGTGAATGGTCGGTCGAGTGCTCGGCCAGCGCCAGCAGTTCCGGCGTAACCTTGACCAGCAGCTCGGAGAGCGGGAGTTCGCCGCCCAGCTCGTGGATTTCATCGAGGTAATGATTGAGGGCAGCGGCCGATTGCAGGCGCAGTGCTTCGCGCAGGATTTCTGCGGTGACAAAAGGATTGCCGTCGCGGTCGCCGCCGATCCAGCTGCCAATACGGAAGAAGGGCGGCAGCGCCCATTTTTTGTCCGGGTAGCGCTTTTGTAGCTGCTGCGTGGCCTGGATATAAAGGCGCGGCAGTTCGGTGAAGAAGGTTTCCTTGAAATAAGTGATGCCGTTCTTGACCTCGTCCAGCACCTTAAGGCGTACCGGGCGCAGCATGCGCGACTGCCATAGGGTCAGGATGGAGTTAGCTAACGCGAGATCGTTGTCGGCTTCTTCTTCCGGCGTCATCTGCAGGCGCTCACGCTGGTCGAGCAGGCGGGCCAGATCCCGGTGATTGCGGATCAGGCTTTGGCGCTGGACTTCGGTCGGGTGGGCGGTCAGCACCGGGGCGACCATGGCATGGGCGAAGAAGTCGGCGATGGCTTCCGGTGAGACGGCTGCGGTCGACAGGGAATCCAGCGCGAAAATCAAACTTCCTTCGCGTGGGGGCGAGTTGGCCAGGTCGTAGGCGCGACGGCGGCGAATGTGGTGTTCGTCTTCGGCGATATTGGTCAGTTGCAGGAAGTAGCTGAAGGCACGGACAACGGCCTGTGTCGTATCGCCTGGCAAGGGGTCGAGCAGGGCAGCAAGTTCGTCGCGGGCGGCCGGATCACCGTCACGGGCAAAGCGCACGGCGGTCTGCCGGACGCGCTCGACGATATCGAAAACGGATTCGCCTTCCTGCTCGCGAACGGTATCACCCAGAATTCGGCCGAGCAGGCGAATGTCGTTGCGGAGAGGTTCATCCTTGTTGCTGTCGAGCGGTACCTGAGACATTTAGTGTTTCCTGACGAGAAGTACGGAGGCGTGGGCGATTCTGGCGAGTTGTTCGGCGACCGATCCAAGAATGAGCGTGGCCAGTCCGCGTTTACCATGCCGACCGATGATGATCAGGTCAACATTCAATTCTTTGGCCTTGTCGGCCAGCGTTTCGGAGATGCGACGATTGAGCGCTTCAAGCAGCAGCGGTTCGGCGTTGACACCAGCGGCTGACTGCATCGCTTCATCCAGCAATTTTCGGCCGGCATCGGCAATTGCGCTAACTGCCTGGTTGAAATCCAGCGTCGTCGACACCGTGCGGCTGTGCATACTGAGCAGCGTCTCGTCCGCGACGTGCGTGATGTACAGCTTGGCGTTGCTGCTCCTGGCGATGTGCAGCGCTTCTTTCAGCGCGCAACGCGAGGTTTCACTGTCGTCAATGGCGACAAGAATATTTTTATACATGGCTATTCTCCAAAGAGAGGACTAAGACAGGATTCGGCAAAAAGATATAGCAACGAAAAGTAGCAAAGTTAATGATTGGCGCCATGTGGGGAATTCCCGCAGCTGGCAGGGCGTCTGGACTGCACGCCCTGCCATGGCGGTTTATTGGTCGCGCACCATCAACAGTGATGTGTTTGCGATACGCACCAGATTTTCAGCGACCGAGCCCACCAGCAGGCTGGCAAAGCCGCGCCGACCGTGGGTGCCGATCACAATCAGGTCAGCGCCATAGGCGGCGGCGCCGGCTGCGATCTGCTCGGCGACCCGCTGGTTGCTGGCTTCAAGCAGCCGAATCTCGGCTGTGACGCCAGCAGCGGTGGCTTTTGCCGCAGCTGTTTCGAGCAGTGCTTGCGAAGTATCGCGAATCGCCTGTTTGGTCCCTTCCACGTCGATATAGCTTCCAAGGCCCATGCCATGCTGGGCTAACAGGCTTTCGTCGGCGGCATGAGCGATGCACAGCGCAGCCTTGGCGTTGCCGGCGAGGTCAATGGCTTCGGCCAGGGCTTTCTGGGCCGTCGGGCTGTCGTCAATGGCGACAAATATTTTTTGATACATGGTCAGTGCTCCGGATTATTTGAGGACCATGGCCGTGAAAGGCCAGAGGTAGGCTTGAGCCGTGATGAAGAACCCCATCAGGGTGCACAGCGCGATGGAATGGAAGAAGACGTAGCGCAGGATCTCCCCTTCATGGCCATACCAGTGCGTGGCAGTTGAGGCGACGACAATGGATTGGGCATCGATCATCTTGCCCATCACGCCACCCGAGCTGTTGGCCGCGGCCATCAGGATGGGGGAAATTCCCAGCTGTTCTGCGGTCGTCCGCTGCAGGCCGCCAAACAGCACGTTCGAGGCCGTATCGGACCCGGTCAGCGCCACACCCAGCCAGCCGAGGAAAGTGCCGAAGAATGGGTAGAAAACACCGGTGAAGGCGAAGGCCAGACCGAGCGTGGCATCAATGCCGGCGAAACGCGTCAGATAGCCGAGGGCGAGCATGGCCACGATGGTGGTCAGCGAGTAGCGCACCATCCACACGGTCTTGCCGAACTGGCTGACCAGTTGCATGGGACGATATCCCATCATCAGGCCGGCGAAGAGCGCGGCAAGCAGGATGCCGGTGCCGGTCGTGGTGAACCAGTTCAGCTTGTAGGCGGCTTCTTCCTTCTTGACCTTGGTGACGACGGGCGGCACTTTCTCGATCTTCTCGTGAATGTCTTCAAACTTGAAGACTGGCGCGAAGAAGGTATTACCGGCGCGCTTGGGTAGCCCCTTCGCATCGAGTACAGGCTGGCTGTTTTCAACGACTGGCAAGGTATCCACGGCCTTCTTGAATTCGGGCAAGCCCCAGACGAAGACGAATACCGTAAGAATGACCCAGGGCATCCAGGCGCGGCGAACGGCGGCCTTGTCGGCCTTTTGCGGGATATCGGTGGGTAGCGGATGGGCTTCGCCACCGTCTTCCTCGTGGCCGATCAACTTGGCCGATGTCCACACCGTTTTGGGTTTCCAGACTTTCAGGAAGGCGATCAGGCTGGCCATGGAAACCAGGGAAGCGATAACGTCCACCAGCATCGGGCCGTGGTAGTTGGACACCAAGAACTGGGCAATGGCGAAGGAACCACCGGCCACCAGGATGGCCGGCCAGATCTGCATCATGCCCTTGCGACCAGCAAAGGCCCAGATCAGCCAGAACGGAACGAGCAGCGAGAAGAACGGCAGTTGGCGACCGATCATCGACGACAGCATCATCTCGTCAAGGCCGGTGACCTTGGCGAGCGTAATGACCGGCGTGCCCAGGGCACCGTAGGCTACAGGCGCGGTGTTGGCGATCAGCGCCAGGCCTGAAGCGGCCAGGGGCGAGAAGCCGAGGCCGATCAGCACGGCGCCGGTGACGGCGACCGGCGTACCGAAGCCGGCAGCACCTTCGAAGAAGGCACCGAAGCAAAAGGCAATCAGCAGCAGTTGCAGACGACGGTCATCGGTGATGCCGGCGATGGAGTCCTGCAGCACCTTGAATGAGCCGTTTTCAGTGGTCAGGCGATGCAGGAAGATGATGTTGAGCACGATCCAGCCGATGGGGACCAGACCGTTGATGGCACCGAACATGGCGGCATCGGTGGCCATGTAGGCCGGCATCCCAAAGCCGAAGATGGCAATGAGCAGGGCGGATACGAGCGCAAGGATGGCCGCGACGTGGGCCTTGACATGAAAAAATGCCAATGCAGCCAGCATGACGACGACCGGTACGGACGCCAGTAACGCGGACAGCCCGATGCTGCCCAATGGATCATATATCTGTTGCCAGATCATGGAGAAACTCCTTTAGAATCTGGTCTGACCACTTCGCTGCGTTGGCGCGCAGACGGGTGGCGTGACCGTTTTAGTGTCAGATTTGTCTCAGTTTTCGGCCCAGTGCAAGAACCCCTTCTGCTGGGCTGTTTTTTCGTCAGCAGGTCAAATTGCTCTCCTTTCGGCTGCATTCCTCAAGCAGGTATGCGATGGATCGATAGGTGCGCCCGGTCTCGGCGGTGAGGCCGATTTCGCAGGTGCGATTGGTCGAGACGCCGCAGCCGCAGGCGGCCGGCAGTTCGTCATGAATCTTGCGCAAGGCATGTCGGTTCAGTTCCGGCACGACAAAACCACGGTCGCCGGCAAATCCGCAGCAGGTAACGCCAGCAGGTTCAACGACCTGCTCGACACAGGCGGTCAAGAGCTTTTTCAGCTTGGCGTCCGAACCAGACTTCTTCACACTGCAATTGACGTGCAGGGCAATGGGACCAGCCTGTTTCTGGATCATCAGGCGTGGCAGCAGGGCGTCGTGAGCGAATTCGTGGAAGTCGTAGAGTTTCAGGCGGCCGGACAGATGTTGCTGCATGCGGGCGGTGCAGGTGCTGGCATCCATGATCACCGGGTACTTGCCGTTGGCCGAGGCTTTCATCAGTGCCGCTTCCAGTGTGTTGGACATGCTGTCGGCTTCTTCAGCCATGCCCTTGCTGGCCAACATCTGGCCGCAGCACAGCTGGTCGAAGCCTTCCGGCAGGATGGGCGCGTAGCCGGCACGGCCGAGCAGTTCGATGATCACGTCACCCAGTTGCTGGTCTCCGGCCATTGATGGGCCAAAGATGCGGCCACCGCAGGTCGGGAAATAGACGACGGGGTCGCCTTGTGTAGCGCGTGGCGTTGGGGCCTTGCCGGCATATGGCATGTTTTTCTTCCAGGCGCCGCCGGAAATGCGGCCGAGGACGTTGTCACCGAGCACGCCGGAAACCGCGTGACCCACCGTGAGGCCAAGGCGCGAAGCATTGGCCAGCGTGCCGAAATGCTCGCCGGTCCAGGTGTTGATTGCACGCGCTGTGGCACCCAGCTTGCGGCCACGCAGGCGACGGGTCAGGTCGCCGGTATCGATGCCGACCGGGCAGGCCGTTGAACAGAGGCCGCAACCGGCACAAGTGTCGAGGCCCATGTAGGCGTAATCCTCGCCAAGCGTGCCTGCCGGCTCGCCGGCAGCGGCACGGCGCGACAGTTCGCGGACGCTGACAATGCGCTGGCGGGGCGACAGGGTCAGCCGGTGCGATGGGCAGAGCGGTTCGCAGAAGCCACATTCGATACAGCGGTCGACGATGTCCTCGGCGGCCGGCATCGGTTTCAGGTTTTCGAGGTGAGCCTGTGGGTTGTCGTTGAGGATGACGCCGGGGTTGAGCAGATTGTCCGGGTCGAACAGGCGCTTGATCTTGCGCATCAGGTCGGCGGCGTCCTTGCCCCATTCCATTTCGACAAAGGGGGCCATGTTGCGGCCGGTGCCGTGCTCTGCCTTGAGCGAGCCGTCGTATTTCTTCACCACCAGATCGCAAACGTCATCCATGAAGCGGGCGTAGCGGTCGACTTCGGTCTGATCGCCAAAGTCCTGCGTAAAGACGAAGTGCAAGTTGCCTTCCAGCGCGTGGCCGAAAATGATCGCCTCGTGGTAGCCGTGGTGACGGAGCAGGGCCTGCAGATCGAGCGTGGCGTCGGCCAGCGAGGCGATGGGGAAAGCAACGTCCTCGATGATGACGGTGGTGCCGGCGCGGCGCATGGCGCCGACCGAGGGGAAGGTGCCCTTGCGCACTTTCCAGTACATCTCGCAGGTCGCCGGGTCGGTCGAGAACTGCACCGGCTCGACGGTGGCAACGCCTTCCATGGCCGCATGAACTTGCGAAATTCGCTCATTTATCCCGTCGACCGTGGCAGCGCGGACTTCGATCAGTAGCGCTGCAGCTTCCTCCCCTAGTTTTCGCATGATCGCAGGCAGCCCCGGCTTGTTTTCGACGGAATGCAGGGCAGGGCGATCAAGCAGTTCAACGGCCGATACCGGCTGTGGCTTGAGGCGAATGACGGCCTCACAGGCAGTCCGAATGTCTGGGAAGAAAACCAGTGCGCTCGCCTTGAACGGGTCTTCGACGACCGTGTTGTAAGTGATACGGGAAATGAAGCCGAGCGTGCCTTCCGAACCGATCATCAGGTGCGCCAGGATGTCGATCGGGTGTTCGTAATCGACCAGTGCGTTCAGGCTGTAGCCGGTGGTGTTCTTGATCTTGAACTTTTGGCGGATGCGCTCCGCCAGTGGTCGATTATTACGGGTGTCGCAGCCCAGCCGTTCCAGTTCGCCGAGCATGACCGCGTGGCTTTTCGAAAAGGCATCGATACTGAGCGGGTCTTCGGTATCCAGTAGCGCGCCGTCAGCCAGCATGACGCGCAGGCCGGCCAGCGTCCGGTAGCTGTTCTGTGCTGTGCCACAACACATGCCGGAAGCGTTGTTGGCGGCGATGCCGCCGATCTTGGCTGCGCCGATGGATGCCGGGTCGGGGCCAATTTTCTTGCCATGCGGGGCGAGGCGGCGGTTCACCTCGCCGCCGATGATGCCCGGGCCAAGCTTGACTTTGCTCGCATCCGTATTCTGTTCATAGGTGGCGAACCCTTCACCGATCAGCGCCAGGATGCCATCGGTGATCGCCTGGCCGGACAGGCTGGTGCCGGCGGCGCGGAAGGTGACCGGCGTTTTGTGCTGTTTGGCTGCGCTCAACACAGTTTTCAGGTCATTTTCAGATTCGACGATGGTGATGACTTTTGGTGTCAGGCGATAAAAGCTGGCATCGGTGCCATAGGCCAGGCGTCGCAGGTCATCGATGATGATCTGGTGGTCGGGCAGGTGCTGACGGAGGTGCTGGATGAGTTCGCTCATGGGGGGCTCGGATTGTTAATTGCTGATGCTTAATAAACACTGGGTTTCGCCCTTGCGGGGCGCACTTTCTTTTGCTTCGCCAAAAGAAAGTACGCCCGCCAGCAAGGCGGAACCCCATGCTCGTTCAACGGGAACGCCATTACCCGCGTTCCTTCAAAATATCCCGCAACCTTTTCGGCGCCGGCTTCAACGGCACCCGAACAGACGTCCAAGCCCCTTGATTCGAAGGCATCAGCCATGAAAACCGACTCCCCAGCCAAGTCACCACGCCATACAGCGCCGGAGAGCGATAGACCGCCGCCCATCCCTGCCAAACGAAAGTCATCAGGCGGCTATATCCCGCCCCCTGACCAACCATGGCCGGGTTCGCATGAGGCGCCGAAAACGACTCTTCCCGCAAGCGCATCAACAGTTCAGGAATCGGAATCTTCACTGGGCAAACCTCGCCACAAGCCCCGCACAGCGACGAGGCGGTAGCCATATTCTTGGTCGCCTCCAGCCCGAGCATATGCGGCGAGATGATCTTGCCGATCGGGCCGGGATAGGTCGTGCCGTAGGCGTGCCCACCAATCCGCGTATATACCGGGCAGTGGTTCATGCAGGCGCCACAACGGATGCATTGCAGGGTCTTGCGCAGTTGTTCGTCGGCATAGGCCTGGCTGCGGCCGTTGTCGAGTAGAACGAGGTGGACTTCTCCCGGTCCATCCTTCTCGCCCGGCTGGCGCGGGTTGGAGATCATGTTGAAGTAGGTCGAGATGTTCTGGCCGGTGGCTGAGCGGGTCAGCAAAGAGAGCAGTGGCGGGATGTGCTCGAGCTTTTCGACAATTTTCTCGATGCCGGTGACGGCGATATGGACCGGCGGTGCCGTAGTGCACATGCGTCCGTTGCCTTCGTTTTCTACCAGACAGAGCGTGCCGGTTTCGGCCACGGCGAAATTGACCCCGGAGAGGCCGATGTCGGCCTCGCGGAATTTTTCACGCAGCACTTTGCGGCCGATCTGGATCAAGGCATCGACGTTGTCGGTGTAATCAACGCCGGGTACGTTTTCGTGGAAGAGTTTGGCGATTTCTTCCTTGGTCTTGTGGATGGCCGGCATGATGATGTGCGACGGCTTTTCGCCGGCCAACTGGACGATGTACTCGCCCATGTCCGATTCCAGAGCGCCAATGCCGGCCGCTTCCGCCGCATGGTTCAGCTCGATTTCCTCGCTGACCATCGACTTGCCCTTGATCATCAGCTTCGCCGAGTGCTGTTGGCAGATGCCGAGGATGATGGCGTTGGCTTCGTCCGGCGTTTCCGCCCAATGCACTTGAATACCGTTGCGTTTCAAGTTTTCTTCCAGAAGCACCAGCAATTCGGGCAGCTTGCCGAGGTTGTACTGGCGGATGTGCTCACCCAGCGTGCGCAGGCTTTCCAGTTCTTCAGTGTCGGGAAACTGGCTGATGCGCTTGTTGATCAGGAAATCCATCGCGCCGCGGAAACTCTGGCGCAGGAAGGGGTTTTCGACCACATCCTTGGCCCGAGAACGGAAGCCTTCGGAGGGCATGAAAGTCATTGCATGTTCGCTCATGCTTCGTCTCCCATCAGCAATACAACGAGTTCTTTCGGTCCGTGCGCGCCGTAGGCGAGGGTGACCTGAATGTCGGCCGTTTTTGACGGCCCGGAAATCAGCAGGGCGTTGGTCGGCAGGCAGTCTTTCCAGCCTTCGGTCTGTATGGCTTCATAGAAGGTGTTGTAGATATTTCCAGCATCGAGCAGGACGATATGCACCGGTGGCACCAGCGACATCAGGCGCGGTTCGTCGGCATCCGGCCACAGAATCAGCGTGCCGGTTTCGGCGACCGCAGCGCGGGCGGTGGTCAGGCTGGCCGGTGTGTGGTGGAACATTTCATCCTTCCACGCTTCGATCGCACGGTCGTAGCTCTTGCAGGCAATGCCGCTTTCCGGTAGCTGGTTCATCGCGCGCTGGCCGTGTTCGGTGTTGGGTGACACCAGCAGTTGGGCAAGCCCCTTGGCGCTCAACACTTCCCACAGTTTTTGCACCCAGTTGGCCGACGAGACGGCATAAACCTCGGCGTGGGCCAGTTCGATCATGTTGCGGAAACGAGTGGCTTTATCGGCTGCGCTTTCCACCAGGCGATGGCCAGAATACCACCCGGCAACATCGGGTTCGGGGCGGTTTTCAGCAGGTGCCGTGGCTTTCAGCTTGGCTAGAATGCGATCGCGGGCGCTCATTTTTGTGCTCCTTTGTCGGTACGACGCAGCAGGAAACTGGCAATGTGTTCGCCCGGCAGGCTGGGTTTGGAGAGGCCTGCCTGTTGGTCCTTCCAGGCGGCGTGGCCAAGGATGTTCATCAGGCAGCCGCAGTCGGCGCTGACGACGCGTTCAGCACCCGTGGCCTTCAGTGACTTCACCTTGTCTTCGACCATGGCGCCGGAAATCTCGGGTTGTTTGATCGAGAAGGTGCCGCCAAAACCGCAGCATTCCGATTCGTGATCTTGCTGGGCAATGGTGACATTGGCCAGATCGCCCAGCAGCTTACGGCCCGTCAGGTGCACGCCCATTTCGCGTCGGGCGGAACAGGAGGTGTGCAGCACGACGGTGCAGTCGCCGCCAAGGTCTGCCGGTTTGAAGTCCAGCACATGGACCAGAAAATCAGTCAATTCATAAATGCGCGAAGACAGTGCTTCAGCCTGTGCCTTGCGGACCGGGTCGGCAGCAAACAACGTCGGGTAATGATGCTTCATCATCCCGGCACAGGAACCGGACGGGACGACCACCGGCCAGTCATTCGGAAACAGCGTTAGCTGGTGCGCTGCAACCTTGCGCGCCTCATCCGGAAAACCGCTGGTGTAGGCCGGTTGGCCGCAGCAGGTTTGCTCTTCAGGGAAGTGCACGCGGATGCCCTGACGTTCGAGCAGGGTAATGGCATCCATGCCGGCGCCGGGAAAGAACTGATCAACCACGCAGGTGGCGAAGAAGTAAACGTCGGTGGGTCGTTGCATTACAGATTCCGGTCGGTTCATGTTGTCTCCGGTGTGAATTATTTAACGGTCAAATGGTAAGACCAATATTCGAACAATTGAAAATTTACGTGAATACCGTTACTTAGTCAATCAACCAAGGGTTTATCCTATACTTGCGCTTTACCGGAACGCTGTTTAGAATGTAGTGGTCTTACCAATCAAGCCGAGTCAGATGCCCCTCAATAAAGTGCAGGTCCCGCGTATTTCCGATGCTGTTGCTGCCTCTCTGGAGCGCCGTATTCTGGAAGGCTCGCTGAAGTCGGGTGATCGACTGCCGCCGGAACGCGAGTTGGCGACCGACTTTGGCGTCTCTCGCCCGTCGCTGCGCGAAGCGATCCAGAAGTTGGCCCTCAAAGGCATGGTGCAAAGCCGTCAGGGTGGGGGTACCTATGTGACCAACGCGCTTGAGGCCACGTTTTTTGATCCCTGGCAGGACATGATGGGCAGCCATCCCAACCTGCGCGAGGACATGCTTGAATTCCGCCGCATGATCGAAGGCCAGGCCGCTGAATGGGCCGCCGAGCGGGCGACCGAAGCCGATCTGACCAGGCTCGGTCAGTGCTTCGCGACGCTGAATGCATCGTTCTCGCACGAGAATATGGACCAGCGCTCGGATGCCGACATTGCCTTTCATCAGGCGGTAGGCGAGGCCGCCCATAACGCACTGCTCGGCCATCTGTCGTCTGCGCTGCTGCGCCTGATGCACGACAACATTCGCCTGAATCTTGGCGAGTTGAAATCTGTGCCGGCCGCTGGCGCCTTGCTCAAGAACCAGCATGCCGCCATCTACGACGCGATTGTCGGCCGCAAGCCGCAAGCCGCCCGTGCTGCCGCCGAAACACATATCGATTTTGTCCGCGAAACCCTGGCCCAAACCCTGCGCAGCGTCGCCCGTCGCGAGACTGCCGCCCGTCGTCTCAGTCCCGATTTTTCCGAATCCACTTCCTGATTTTCAATTTGACCTCTAAGCAAGGAATCCTCATGGAACCGCTCGTCCTACCTTTCGAAAAACTCCGCATGAACGACGTCGACAAAGTCGGCGGCAAGAACTCTTCGCTCGGTGAAATGATCAGCCAGCTGGCCGATACCGGCGTTCGCGTGCCGGGTGGCTTTGCCACCACGGCGCAGGCTTACCGCGATTTCCTGGCCCAGTCCGGCCTCGACAACAAGATCAATGCCGTCCTCGACGCGCTGGATGTTGATGACGTCAACGCCCTGGTCAAGGCCGGTGCCGAGATCCGTCAGTGGATCATGGAAACCCCGTTCCCGATGGAACTGACTATCGCTATCACCGAGCAGTATCAGCGCCTGGTGGCCGATTCCACTACCGACATGTCCTTCGCCGTACGCTCTTCCGCCACGGCCGAAGACTTGCCGGATGCCTCTTTTGCCGGTCAGCAGGAAACCTTCCTGAACATCGTCGGCCTTGAAAACATCCTGCACGCCATCAAGGAAGTCTTTGCTTCGTTGTACAACGACCGCGCCATTTCCTACCGTGTGCACAAGGGCTTCGTGCACGCTGACGTCGCCCTGTCCGCCGGTATCCAGCGCATGGTGCGTTCCGACAAGGGCGCGGCCGGCGTGATGTTCACGCTAGATACCGAATCTGGCTTCCGTGATGCCGTGTTTGTTACGTCCAGCTATGGCTTGGGCGAAACCGTCGTTCAGGGCGCCGTTAATCCCGACGAGTTCTACGTTCACAAGCCCATGCTCGAAGCCGGCAAGCACGCTGTCGTGCGTCGCAACCTTGGCTCCAAGATGATCAAGATGACTTTCTCGGCCGAAAAGGTTGCCGGCAAGTCCGTGGTCACTGAAGAAGTTGAAGAATCCCTGCGTCACCAGTTTTCGCTGAACGACGCCGAAGTCATGGAGCTGGCCCGTTACGCCCAGATCATCGAAAAGCACTACGGTCGTCCGATGGACATCGAATGGGGCAAAGACGGTATCGACGGCAAGCTGTACATCCTGCAGGCCCGTCCGGAAACCGTGCAGTCGCAGGCTGGTGCCGGCAAGGTTGAAAAGTTCAAGCTGAAGTCCTTCTCCAAGGTGCTCGCCTCCGGTCGCGCCATTGGCCAGAAGATTGGTGTCGGCCCGGTCCGCATCGTCAAGGATCCGAAAGAAATGGATCAGGTCAGGCCGGGTGACGTGCTCGTTGCCGACATGACCGACCCGAACTGGGAACCGGTCATGAAGCGCGCTTCCGCCATCGTCACCAACCGTGGCGGCCGTACTTGCCACGCCGCCATCATCGCTCGCGAACTCGGTATTCCGGCCATCGTCGGTTGCGGTGACGCGACCGAAACGCTGACCGAAGGCGATATCGTCACCGCCTCCTGTACCGAAGGCGACACTGGCCACGTCTATCGCGGCAAGCTGGATTTCGAAATTTCCTCGCGCGACATTTCGGCCATGCCGGACGTCCCGGTCAAGGTCATGATGAACGTTGGCAATCCGGAACTGGCCTTCGAATTCGCTCAGTTGCCGAATGCCGGTGTCGGTCTGGCTCGCGTCGAGTTCATCATCAACAACGTCATCGGCATCCACCCGAAGGCCATTCTCGACGTCGAGCGCCTGCCGGCTTCGAAGCGCGAGGAAATCAAGCGTCGCGCTCGTGGCTACGCTTCGCCGAAGGAATTCTTCGTTGAGAAGCTGGTTGAAGGTGTGTCCACCATCGCCGCCGCCTTCTGGCCAAACCCGGTCATCGTTCGCCTCTCCGACTTCAAGTCCAACGAGTACCGCAAGCTGCTTGGCGGCGAACTGTACGAGCCGGAAGAAGAAAACCCGATGCTCGGCTTCCGCGGCGCCTCGCGTTACATCGCGCAATCATTCCGCGACTGTTTCGAGATGGAATGCCGCGCCATGAAGAAGGTCCGCGAAGAAATGGGCCTGACCAACGTCCAGCTGATGGTGCCGTTTGTTCGCACCGTGGGCGAGGGCAAGGCCGTCGTCGATCTGCTGGCCGAACACGGTCTGGTCCGCGGCGAGAACGAACTGAAGTTGATCATGATGTGCGAAATCCCGTCCAACGCCCTGTTGGCCGAGCAATTCCTCGAGCACTTCGACGGCTTCTCGATCGGTTCCAACGACCTGACCCAGCTCACGCTCGGCCTCGACCGTGACTCCGGCCTCGTCGCCAACCTCTTCGACGAACGCGACCCGGCCGTCAAGATGCTGCTCTCCATGGCGATCTCGGCTGCCAACAAGATGGGCAAATACATCGGCATCTGCGGCCAGGGCCCATCCGACCACCCCGATTTGGCCGAATGGCTGATGGATCAGGGCATCAGCAGCATCTCGCTGAACCCGGATACGGTGGTCGACACCTGGACGCAACTGGCCAGCCACAAGAAGGCCTGATTTCTGCCTTGGCCGTACTTGCTACGGTCAACCGGAAAAAATAGCCAAAATTGAAAAGGCCGGGAGAGATCCCAAGCCGGTAACTGTATTTGTTGAAAACTGAGAGTGAGCGCCCTACAATTCCGTTGTGGGCTCACTCTCGGGATTAAGCATGGAACACAAACCGCAAGCCGTTGAAGAACAACAAGAACATGACCATCCGTTCGACGAGCCATATGATCCGTCCTGCATAGCAGAGGCTGCTCCGAAGCAGCCGAAGCGAAAAATACTCCCCGTGTCCCTGTCGCATACGCCGACGTCAACGTCAATTTCTGCAAGAACCCGTCCTGCCCCAATTTCGGCATCCCCGTCGAGATGGAATCCAAGCGCGGCCGCGGGGCGAATAACCGCTATACCGTCGTCGCCAGCGGCAAAGGGCCCCCTGACGCCCGCTGCAACACCTGCAATGAGCAATTCCCCTTGAAGAGCAATCAAGGCATCTTCGAGGAAGCGTGGCGCCTGACCAAGGAGACCTTTCCCGAGCCGTCGTGTCCTGAGGTCGATTGCGAGAACCATCGCCGAGGCATCTCCACGGAGGGCGCCTACTACGCCTTCGGAACGACCAAGAGCGGCTCAAAACGCTACCGCTGCCGCGCGGAAGGCTGCGGCAAGACCTTCTCCGTCAAGCCCGACGATTTCGACCCGACAGCGCGGCGCAAGCTCGACAAGGATCCGACCTCGCCATTTTCAAGCAGCTGGTCAACAAGATGCCGCTGCGTCGAATCCGCGAGGTTGAGATGATTTCGGGCAAGGTTCTATACGACCGAATCGACTTCATCTATCGGCAGGCTCTCGCATTCCTCGCTCATTACGAGGGAAGGCTTCCCGAGATGAGCATCCGCCGCCTCGCGGTCGGCGTCGACAGGCAGGAATACGCCTGCAACTGGAAGAAGCGGGAAACCAAGGCGAATGTCATTCTGCATGCCGTGGCCGCCACCGACAACTTCACCGGCTACTGCTTCGGCATGCACACGAACTTCGACCACGAGATCGATCCCGATTGGGTTGAGACGGTCGCCAAGCGGACAGGAGACGGAGCGCTGCCGGCCCCGCACCGCAAGTTCGCTCGGCTCTGGCTGCGGCAGGATTTCGCTCGGGCGGCAGCTGAATCGGTCAGGAAGAAAAGCGGCTGGACGCTGACGGACGACATCAGCTGCCAATACCAATACGCCGAGAAAAAGCCAATGTCGAATCCTCGGAGTTCATCGACAACGACAAGGACCTGCCGAAGTCAGGGGTGCTCGTCCATTCCGAATACACGCTCTATGGGGCTTTCATGCGTTTAGAGCGGCTGTTCGCGAAGGCTGAGAAGGTTCGCTTCTATCTCGACCAGGACTCTGGAATGAGGGCGGCTTGCCTCGCTGCATTCGAGAGGCGCATCAAGGACCGCGAGGTCGACGCCTTCTATGTTCGCATTGAAAAAGAGCTGACCGTCGACGCTAAGCGGAGGCTCATCGCCGCCAGCAAGAAGCTGTTCAAGGAATACGCGGAGCGCCACCCTGAAATGGACGATGATGAGGTTAAAACCCTGATGCTCATGGATCAGATCAGGGCGGCGCGGGAAATCGGAAAATGGAAGGACCGTTGGGTTGCCCATCCCCTGCCCACGATGAGCGAACCTGACAAGGCGAGCTGCATGCTGACTGACCTAGGCGACTACGAGCTCGAACATCTGGCCAAGCTTCACCGCCGCGTCTCCCTGCATCAGACCGACAGCTTCTTCAACCGCATCCGTCGCCACTGCACAATGCTGGAACGCCCCGTCATCTCGGCCAGCGTCGGCCGCAGTTATTACGCCTACTCGGCCTACCGTCCTGAACATATTCAGAAGCTGCTGACCATCCTTCGGGCTTGCCACAATTTCGTCTGGACGCCGCCCGACCTGAAAAAGAGCGAGAAGAAGACGACGCCCGCCATGCGGCTGCAACTGGCGGACAGGGTGATGACCTATGAGGATATTCTGAATTTCAGGGCGGGCTGATTCATCCCTTGCCGACCTTCTCTTGGCAAGGGATGCAGGATGTCCCCGCCAAATCTTGCCTTGTTGAACCAGCAGAATCGGGCGACATTCTGAGCGACCGTTTCCCCGCAAGAGCAGGAGGCAAGTTTCTGCTTTTGCTTGCTGTCCCTCTTAGGTTCAGGCTCTGTTGATGGAGCGGGCAAGGGCTCTTTCTTCGGCGTAGGCTGCGCCGCCTTGATTCCGCCGTCGGGCTTTTGGGGTGCCGCCGTCTTAACCGCCTCCGCTTGCAGCCCGAACTTCGCTGCCCAGTCGAACTTCGCTGGCTTGTGGTGGCTGGCAATCTCCTTGGCCAAAGCTTCCGCCTCGCCCTTCGAGCACGCATGGATATTTACGATCTCCCGTTCGATCAATTTTTTGGTCGCCGCGTCAGCCTTTGGGTGATTCAGCAGAGCTTTCAGATCCTCAATATCTTTCGATTTGTCATCTGAATTTTTTATTATTCATCGATTGGCACCTTATAAGTGAACAAATAATGGTGCCTAAAATGCATTAAATCAAGCTGAAATAAAATTATTAATTTCAATAGGTTAGATTATTGATGCACGAGCATTCCGTTTGTCGCACAACCTGGAAATGTTCAAAATTAAAATTTAAGATTATTAGACGAGCGGCCTTTGTATGTGTTGACGCCGCGATATACATATATCGATCACCAGACCGGTGGCGCTATATATAAATCATCTGTTTGAGATAATAAGAGCAAAAAGGAGATGAAGATGAAAGAAATATTTGAGATCGACACAGACATACTTCGTGATCTGGTTAACAAGGGTTACGCTGTGGATGTGCGAGACGCACTTGAGAAATCCATATTTTTATTCGAATACCTTGAGCGATACAGGCAAACCGACGGCACAATTATCGTTAATGATCGCCAACATGAAAACAAGCATATACCAATAAGAGCATTTGAGAAAATAAATGCCTAATAAGGATGATGGCATTCCGGAAAATGGTGGGGGTCTCGATAGCCTCGAGCAGTCGATATCCCCATTTCCAACTAGAAAATCGATTGTTTCCGAAGCAAAAGCCAATATGCTGAATGCTGCGGCTGATGGGATGAGAGCAGATAGCGGTCTCAGGCTTGAGATTGCTAAAGAGGTGAAGCTGATTTTCTCTCGCCTAAACCTATGGGTTATTTTCCTTATAACATTGTTGTCGCTTTTTGATGTGATTCTAATTTTCAAGGAATATGAGAGCGCGGAAGCAAGGGTAATTACGGAAAAAGTGATTATCGCACTTATAGCAGGAACGGTTGCGCAGGCAGGCGTCGCTATTATTGCAATTGTCAGATACTTATTTCCGCAAACGAATGGTCAACGCCTTTTGAGAGAAAACAGTGGAAGTGATAATCGGGACGGCACCTATGGCAGTCTGAACAACTACGGTGCCATAATGTTCGTTGGGGTGTTGATCATTGGAATTCTTATTGGCGCTATCTTGATAAAAGATCGCGATTTTTATTCAATGATCAAGCCGACAGAGACAGGTTTAAAACATGGAAGCGGGACAGCTGATTCAAGACCGCAAAAATTGGCGAATGCGAAATAAATGTAAGCCAAAACACGATTGTTGATTACGAGCAGAAACCGTCTTCTGGATTGGCATCAAAGAAACCGCCACAGAAAACCAATAAATCGGCTTGCTTGAAAACCGATAAAAACGACGACATACGCTTAAATGTTGATTCTCGATGATTTACATATATCTTGACGAGATCAATGTTTATAGTGCTTAGCTGGCACAAGCTATCTGGAAATCTCATGGCAAATCTACCTCAGTTGCGCGGGTTGCATTTCCCTTGTAATCAAGTGTCAATCTCCAAGATTGGCGGATAGGTCAGAGCCGAACTGAAGCCCGACCACATTGCAGGCCATCTCGATGATGCGTCCAATGGTCGCGCGGCTATGGTTCGTGCTAACCCACCAGCCAGCGTTCAGCTTCGTCGAATGCTCTCGGCACAAATCGGGACGCCCTGGATAGAGCTCTTCGGCGGTGCGGGATAGGTAACGGCGGGTTCGACCGTGCTTGGGCAGGGCGGCGAAGCGTTCAGGGAAGGAGCTATCCTTCTCTGCCAAGGCCTCGAACACCTTGATCATCACATCGCAGGCGTTGCGCCCCGAATGATGACGTCCATCCAGAGTGAAGCCGATGGATGCGGGGAAGGCGGCGCCTTGCCGCAGCTGCGGAGACGCCGCAGGAATATGGACAGGAGCGAGAGCTGGTTGGACAGCGATAGGCGATACCGCTTGGCGAGCGGGAGCGAGACGCGGCGGGATGGTATCGAGAGCGACGGCGCCCTTGGTCTTGGCTTTGAGGAACAGCGCGACGCTATCGGGATCGGGCTTGAAGCCGCAAAGGTTCTCCACCTTGTCGGCGATGATCTCCAAAAGCATCTCATCCTCCTCCTCGACCAGCCGCTCCCAAGCGACAGGCAGGGTTGAACGGATTTGGCGCTCCTTGGAGACATTCCGATAATCTTCGCGGGCGGCGCCGATTGCCGCTCCAGAA
Source organism: Betaproteobacteria bacterium (assembly GCA_016709965.1). Lineage (NCBI taxonomy): Bacteria > Pseudomonadati > Pseudomonadota > Betaproteobacteria > Rhodocyclales > Azonexaceae > Azonexus > Candidatus Azonexus amarohabitans. The sequence goes on along the minus strand of JADJLT010000001.1, from coordinate 279,062 downwards.
GCGATGGCGTCATGGCGCAAATAACGTTCGAGGCGGGCGGTGCATTCCTCTACGGCCCGCTCGACGATGTCCAGCTTATACACCCGCCGCTCGCCATAGTCGCCCTGCTCGGCAGGAAGGAAGAAATTCCACTCCTGCCCGTCAGTCAGTATCGCCATCGGCACGCCAGCATGAAATGCATATTCGAATAGCTGTCGCTCTGCCCCGTCGCTCTGGCCTATCTGCTTGACCTCGATGAAGGCGATGGGCTTGCCCGCTGGATGGCACAGGGCGAAATCGACGCGGCGGCCTGCCAGCGAATACTCGGGACACACGACGCGGGTATCGTAGGTCGGCCAGCCGAGAGAGTGGAGAATCCGCATCACGATGCCCTGCGATACGGAAGCCTCGTTGGAAAAGCGGCCTGCCTTGATTCCAACCCTAATGTCTTCGATGTCCTGCCCCAACGCCATGTTGCATCTCCCTCTATCGATGCGGTAGTTTAAGCGCGAACCCTAAAACAGTCGATTGGCATCGAAAGATATGATGCGATGGCGGGACGAGAGCGGACGGCAGTGTCGCCAAAAAGCGAAGGGAACCGCTTGGGTTCCCTTCGGTGGCTAAAATGTTGATTTTTCTAGGTTAGCGAGAATTTAAACACTATTGGTTACCGGCTTGGAGAGATCCCGGCCTTTTCGCTTTTTGTGCCAACGTCGAATCAATATTCCAGCATGCGCGGCAGTTCCTTGGCCTGATCGATCCATTTGGTGACGTCAGCTTCGGGGGGCACGCGGCGGGTCAGCTTCTTCTGCTCGTTGACCTCGGCCAGCGCGGCCGCCAGGTTGGTGGCGTTGCGCCGTGCCAGGGCGGGGACGGTGTCCACGCCGGCGGCTTCGAGAAGTTCGGCATACTCGGAGCCAATGCCGTTGATCCGGTAAAGATCGACCATGTTGGCGAACTTCAGAATTTGTGTGTCTGTCAGCCCGGCTTTTGCGGCCAGGTCCTTGCGTTGCTTGGGCGTGCAGCAGTTGGCGAGCAGGGTGTCCGTGTCCTTGATGCCGGCGTTGCGCAGTTTTTCGCCGATTGCAGGTCCGATTCCTTCAACGTCCTCAATTTTCTTGTTGGCCATATCTCCACTCCGGTTGATGTTTGATGGAACTGAAAGTCTAGACCACAGAGCGGCGTGAAAAGTAATGATTTGTAGCAAAATACTGCTCTATCCATGACGAATGCCACCATTTAATGTCAGTTTTCGGAGAAATTGATTGGATAACTCGCTTTGAAGGCCAGTTTCTGCCTTGGCCGTGTTTGCTGCACCTCAAGAGGCTTTCTTCGTGCCACGGTCAACCGGGAAAAACAGCCAAAACGAGAAATCATGGCGCTGTGTCCTTTCATGAAAGATAGATTCGTGGCACCGGGTATGCCATTTGTCTGTGGCGGTTTTCGAGAATTTGTCCCCGCGTCCAGTTTCTTCCTAAAGTTTTTGCGCCAGATGTCGGTAATAACAGTTAAGGCAATGAACCGAATAATTTAGATGCTTTCGGCGGGGCATACCGCTGGGCCAACTGGGAGACTTTTTTGGATCAAGATGTCCGTTCCGATAGCACGGCAATCCTGCGCGTATTGCTGCTGGAAGCTGTCGACCGCGACGGACAGCGTCTTCTGGATGCGCTTCAGGGGGGCGGGCATAGCCTCTATTCCCGGCAGATATCGCAGCGTGTAGCGCTTGAAGACGCACTCGGCGACGAGACATGGGATGTGGTTCTGCTGAGCTGCACTTTGCCCGGGTTTTCACCGGAAGATGCCGTCGACCTGCTGCAGGAAATCGCGCCGCACATCCCGGTGATTTTGACCGTCGACCGGGGGTCGATGGATTTTCCTTTTGGATTGCTTGAAAACGGCGCCTGTGATTTTGTCTTCAAGAGCAATCCGAGTCGCCTGCTTGCCGTTATTGAGCGCGAATGCACACGAATCCAGCTCTCTTATGAAGAGCACCAGGCGCTGGTCAGTACCGAAAGTGTTGATCGAATCGACGAGGGTGTGGCCCGCTTTTTCCAATTGGCCAGCAATATTCCCGAATGTTACTGGCTGGTTGATGTCGAGTCCTGGCGCGTCACGTATATCAGCAAGGGTTACGAACAGATTTGGGGGCGCTACGTCGAGGCGCTCTATGCTGACAGCAAGGACTGGCTGAAATATGTGCTTGAGGACGACCGCGCCAGGGTCGTTGCGACCATGCATGCACGGCGAATGGGCGGGCTTGACATCAAATTCCGCGTCCAGCGTCCGGGGGAAGGCTTGCGCTGGTTGCACGCCCGGAATTTCCCGGTGCGCAACGAGGAAGGCGCAATTGTCAGCATCGGTGGTGTGGCCAGCGATATCACGAGTCTGCTGGCCGATAAATGGAAGGTTCCGTATTTTGCGCATTTCGATGCCTTGACGGCGCTGCCCAATCAGCTGATGTTCTACGATCAGGTGCAGCGTCTGCTGTCATTGTCGAATCGGAACAATCTGCCATTGAGCCTGATGCTCATCAACATCGACCGCTTCCGTGAATTGAACCAGACGCTCGGCCATACCTCGGGCGACGAGTTGCTGCGCCAGGTGGCCGGCCGCCTCTCCGGATCGCTGCGCGACTCCGATCTATTGGGACGGCTGGGTGGCGATCTCTTCGGCGTGCTGTTGCCGGATGTCGCAGACAATCAGCAGGCGAGCATTGTCGCGCGTCGCATCATCGATACTTTGATCATGCCGGTACGGGTTGATGGGCAGGATGTCTTCGCCACCGCCAGTCTGGGCATCGTCTTTTTTCCGCAGGACGGTGGCGACGTTCATGAGCTGGTGTCCAATGCGGAAATTGCAGTGCGCCATGCCCGCGATCAGGGGCGGAACTGCTACCATTTTTATTCAGCAGGCATGCACGACGAAATTCGCAGTCGACTCTTGCTGGAGACCGAGTTGCGCAATGCCATGCTGCGTAACGAATTCATTCTTCACTATCAGCCCAAGGCCAGCTGTGCCAACGGACGGATTACCGGTACTGAGGCCTTGATTCGCTGGCAGCATCCGCGGCGGGGCATCGTGCCACCCGACCAGTTCATTCCCCTGCTCGAAGAAACAGGGCTGATCGTCCAAGTCGGGCGCTGGGTGATGGAGGAGGCCTGCCGGCAGGCGGTCGAATGGCAGGCCGCCGGGCTCGATATTCCCAGCATTTCAGTCAATCTTTCGGCCCGCCAGTTGCAGTCCGATACACTGGTCGCCGATGTCGCAGCAACCCTCCAAAATAGCGGCCTGACGCCGGCTTGCCTCGATCTTGAAATTACCGAGAGCATGCTGATGCATAACGCCGATGCGGCGATTCGCACCTTGACGGCGCTCAAGCAGATGGGGGTCACCATCTCACTCGATGATTTCGGCACTGGGTATTCCAGTCTGGCGTACCTGAAGCGGTTCCCGCTGGATGCCGTCAAGGTTGATCGCTCCTTCGTCCAGGATATTGCGGCTGATTCGGACGATGCGTCGATTACCCGGGCCGTTATCACCATGGCGCACCACCTCAAACTCAAGGTTGTCGCCGAAGGGGTCGAGACGCCTGAACAACTGGCCCTGCTGATTTCTCACCAGTGCGACGTCATTCAGGGGTATTTCTTCTCGCGCCCCCTCGCGGCGTCGGGAATGAGCGATTTGTTGAGCAACGACAAACGTCTGCCTATGACGCTGTTGCGCTCCGGCACCCGCAAGCCCATGGCATTGTTTGTCGCCGTTGACGGATTTGAGGGCGTCATTTCCAAGCTTGTCCGTGAAGGGCACCGGGTCTGTTCTGCGCCTGACCTGCAAGGGGCCCTGCAATGGTTTTCCGGGAACCTGGTGGATGTGCTGGTCTGCGGTGCGCCACGCAAGGATTTCGATGCTGTCGCGCTGATTGCTCAGGCGGCGCAGTCGCAACCGCAGTGCGAGCGTATCCTGCTCGCCGACAAAAAGCAGTGGACTCGCAAACCGGTCGCAGCCTTGAGCAGTTCCGGTGCGGTTCATCGCGTCATTCATTTGCCTATTGATGCAGGGGCATTGCAGTTGATTGTCGAAGAAGCGCTTTCCCGGCGATATATTTCGGATGAGTACAGCCGCTTGTCGCATGAAGTCGAGATAGCGGAGCGAGAGCTCGTCCGGGTTGAAGAAGAACGTATACGTCTGGCGAAAGAGAACAAGATTTTGCTGGCTCAGGAGCGACAAGGATATTTGCTCCTGCAGCAGGTCCTGACCGAGATGCCGTGGCCGGTGTTTGGCATAGATGATGACGGTCTGATCGCATTGGCCAATGATGTGGCCTTGCAGAAATTTTCGGCCCGTGGCGCGGTTCCGGGGGCCTCCCTGGAGGCCGTTTTGCCTGAAGCAACGGTTTGTGACAATAAACTCCCGGTTACCCTTGATGATGCGACTTACATCTGTCGTTGGCGGCAGATTGCACTCGATGGTTCGGCCAATGGGCGCCTGCTGTTATTGGAGGAAGTCGGGAAATGATCGTCCACGATACCGTCGCCATCAAGGACGCCCAGCCCGGCATGCGGCTGGCCATGGCCGTGATGGATGATAGCGGGCGCGTGCTTTTGCCTGCAGCAGCGCTATTGACAGACAGCATCCTGCAAAGCCTGCAACGGCGGAATGTGCTCCAGTTGGTCATCGAACGAGAAGAGATGCTCGATCCTGTTGTTTTGGCGGCCCGCCAGGCAGAAATCGAACAACAACTGGCCCGGTTGTTCCGCAAGGCCGGCGAGGGTGAGGCCACACAGGCGCTCCATAAAGCCATTCTTGAGTTTCAGCTGGAACGCTGCGCATGAATTTTCTGCCAAAGGACGCAATCGTTGCCCGGCTGAAGTGTCTACCTGCGCTGCCAAGCATTGTTTGCGACCTGCTTGCTTCATTCAATCAGGATGATATGGATGTTGGGCAGCTTTCGCGGCAAATCGCCAAGGATCAGGCGCTGACGGCGTGCCTGCTGCGTATTGCGAACTCATCGTTCTATGGCTTGCAGTGCCGCGTCGCGACGATCAACGATGCGGTCGTTCTGGTCGGATTTCGGGCTGTACGCAGCATGGTGCTGGCGGTCAGCGTGAACAGTGTCTTTCGCGCCGATCAGTGTCCGGGGTTTGATCCGAATGGATATATCCGCCACAGTATCGGCACCGGTCTTGGCGCTCGGGCGCTGGCCGTGCTGTCTGAACGCAATCCGGAATTGGCCTTCACGGCCGGCGTTCTGCACGATATCGGCGAGTTGGCCTTGGCCAGTTGCTTTGCCGAACAGTACACCAGGGCGCTTGCCTATCGTGAGCATCATGATTGTTCGCTGGTGGTGGCCGAGCGTGACGTACTTGGCATTGACCATTCAGCCGTTGGCGGCTTGCTGGCCGAACTGTGGCACTTTCCATCATCGCTGCACTCAGCTGTCATCGACCATCACTCCCCCTCCGGCGCTACCGCCGACTCGCTGGCCGATATCATCCATATTTCGGATGCCATCGCTCACGGACTGGGATTGGCCCGAAGCGCAGGTGAAATGGTGTTGCCCGTCGATCAGACAGCCTGGCAACGCCTTCGCTTGAATGGCGAGAAAGTTTCCGCCGTGCTGCAGCAAGTTGTCGCCAGCATGGATGAAGCCTGTGTAGCGTTCAGCGGCTGACTGGCAGCGTTAGGCGGGCGATCAGGCCGCCGCCCGCATTCGCCAACAGATCGAGCTGACCGTCGTGCAGGCGGGCGATGCGCTCGACAATGGCCAGCCCAAGGCCAGTACCGGTTGCATTGGTTCGCGCCGACTCCAGTCTGGTGAATGGGCGCTTGAGTCGCTCGACATCTGCCTCAGGCACGCCCGGCCCGTGATCTTTGATTTCTATCGATATTTTCCCGTTGACCGTAGCAGCCGCCAATGTGATGTCGCCACCGCCATATTTCACGGCGTTGTCGACCAGATTGGTCACCGCGCGGCTGATTGCCTTGGGTCGGAGCATTGTCTCCGGCATCTGTTCGATGGCAGCGATCAGCGGATGGCCGACACAAGCCTGGCGCTCGACGATGCCCGCGAGGAGGTGCGACAAGTCAGTCAGCGTCGGTGTTTCACCGGATTCGGTTCGGGCGTAGTCCATGAACTGGGAGATCACGGCCTCCATCTGCTCGATATCGGCTACCACGCCCTGGCGTGCACCGTCATCGGCGATGCTCATTTCGGCTTCCAGCCGCAGGCGGGTCAGCGGTGTTCGCAGGTCGTGCGAGATGCCGGCCAGGACTTCGGAACGGTCCTTTTCATGACGCTGTAGGTCGGCCGCCATGGTGTTGAAGGCGATAGCCAGACGACTCAATTCTTCGGCGCCATCTTCGGGTAAGGGATGGGGGATCTGGCCTCGACCGACGGTTTCAGCCGAAATCGCCATGGCCTTGAGCGGCCGACTGATGCGCGAAGCAATCATCCAGGCGACCGCCAGCGCCAGCGCAAAGGCCAATGCGCCCCAGGCCAGCCAGTGGGTGGCAATGCTGCGCTTTGCCCGCTCACGGGGCAGAACCAGCCAGTATTCTTCATCGTCGCCTTCATCCAGACGGAAGCTGACCCAGAAACCGGGAATATCATCAACGCTGGCGGCAATGCGGGTGTGCTCGCCCAACCGGGCTTCGAGTTCGCTTTGCAGCAATCGAATGAAACGCCCGTCCGGCATGGGCTCGATCTTGTCTTCCGGCTCTGCGGGCAGCAGACGCATACCTTCGCGGGTGGAAAATTCGGCGAACAGGCCAAGACGTTTTTCCGGTGCTGCGGCAAACAGCGAGGCGCGAATCAGGTTGACCGCCGAGGCTGCCAACTGCGCGCTTTCCCGCGCACGTGGTTCGGCGTCAATGTAACGGAACAGGCTCAGCCAGGCCGCTGTGGTCAGCAGCACCAGCAAGGCGAGCAACAGGAAAGTGCGCGCCAGTAGCGTGCGCGGCATCGGATTAATCTCGCGCGGCGCCGTCCGGCACGAAGACGTAGCCGAAGCCCCAGACTGTTTGCAGATAGCGCGGTTGCGCCGGATCGGCTTCGATCAGCTTGCGTAGCCGGGAAACCTGAACGTCAATGGCGCGGTCGAATGGCCCTTGCTCGCGACCGCGGGCCAGCGTCATCAGCTTGTCGCGGGAGAGGGGCTGGCGTGGGTGCTGGAGCATGACCTTCAGCACGGCAAACTCCCCTGTGGTCAGCGACTGGAGTTCAGTGCCCCGGGTCAGGGTACGGGCGGCGAGATCGACTTCGATATTGCCGAAACGTATTGTTTCCTGATCATCTTCCGGGGCGCCGGGCGGCTTGTTGCCCTGGCGCCGGAGCACGGCGTGAATGCGGGCGAGCAGCTCACGCGGGTTGAACGGTTTCGGCAGGTAATCATCGGCGCCCATTTCGAGGCCGACGATGCGGTCAATTTCATCGCCCTTGGCGGTCAGCATGATGATCGGCGTCAGGTCGCCCTGGCCGCGCAGGCGGCGGCAGATGGTCAGGCCATCTTCGCCCGGCATCATCAGGTCGAGCACGATCAGGTGATAGTGTTCGCGGGCGCGCAGCTTGTCCATTTGCTGGCCATCGGCGGCTGCCTTGACCTCGAAACCCTGTTCACCCAGATAGCGGGTCAGCAGGTCACGCAGACGGGCATCGTCATCGACGACAAGGATGTGTGAGTGTTGTTCGTTCATGCTGGCAAGGATATAGGCGGACAGGGGGTTGGATGCCGCAAATGGTAACAAGGATTGTCGGCAGGCGGCCGGGAAACATATTCTTACATTTCCTGATACTTGCACAGCGCCAGTCGATGGACAATGATTGCACCTGAACTCAAGTCCAAGCTTGCCATCATGAAACGTCGCATTGCCCTTTCCGTATTGTTGCTGAGCCTGCTTGGCTCAGCCGGGGGCGTGTGGGCGCAGCAGGGCTACTGGCGCGATTTGCCGCCGGATGAGCGGCGACAGATACGCCAGGAAATGCGTGAGCACTGGCAGCAGGAGCGTGAAATCCGCCAGCAGGAAGGCTCGCCACGCTGGCGGGATGTGCCACCGGATGAACGGCGCGAATTGCGCCAGCAAATCCGCGAGCAGCGCGGCTGGCCCGAGCAACGCGAAAGGCGTGGCGGACGCAACTGGCGCTGAGATTGAACCCCGGCCGGGAGCGTGCTCCGGTAAAATGCCGGCCCATGCAGATACTTGCTCTGGAAACATCTACCGAACTAGGCTCCTGTGCGCTTTGGCGTGATGGGGAGGTGCTTGAGCGCACCTGTCCGACGGGACGTTCGCACTCTGAAACCCTGTTGCCGCTGGTGCGTGAATTGCTGGCCGAAGCCGGATTGAAGGTCAGCCAACTGGATGCGATTGCCTTTGGCGTCGGTCCCGGCGCCTTCACCGGCTTGCGCGTGGCTTGCGGTGGCGCGCAGGGGTTGGCGGTGGCTGCCGGTCTACCGCTGATACCGGTGACCAGTCTTGAAACCATCGCTTCTCTGGCAGGTGCCGAGCGCGTTCTTGCGCTGCTGGATGCGCGGATGGGCGAGATCTATGCCGGCAGCTATCGCTTGATCGATGGCGTTTATGTGCTGCAGGGCGATATTCGCGTCGCGTCGCCGGATGCCGTGGTCTTGCCGGGTGAGCCGGATTGGCTGGCCTGCGGCAATGCGATGACCGCTTATCCGGTGCTGGCTGCGCGCTTGAATGCTGTCGGTATTGCCGTACAGGCCGGCGTTTTACCGACGGCTGCTGCCTTAGTACGGTTGGCAGCGCCGCGAGCGATGCGGGGCGAAGGCATCGATGCTGCGCTGGCGGCGCCTCTGTACATCCGTGACAAGGTGGCGAAGACCGTTGCCGAGCGGCTCAGCGAGGGTGGGCGAGCATGAGTGGCCTGACGATCGCCGCCGAATTCTTCCCGATGAACGAGCACGATCTTGATGCCGTGGCGGCGCTCGAAGCGACTTTGCAGGTGTTCCCTTGGTCACGCATCAATTTTGCGGATTCGCTGACCGCCGGTTATAGCGTCTGGGTGCTTAGGATGGGTGGCGATCTGATCGGGTTTTCGGTGGTCATGTCGGTCATTGATGAGGCTCACCTGCTGACCATCGGCATCTGCAAGCGTTACCAAGGTCAGGGCTACGGCGCGCGGATGCTGCGCCATGCCATGGAGTGCGCCCGACTGGGCGGCGCTAGCCGGTTGTTTCTTGAAGTCCGGCCGTCCAACGAGCGGGCAGTCGAGCTATACCGTCACTTCGGATTTCGCCAGATCGGACTTCGCAAAGGCTATTATCCGGCGGTGGTCGGGCGCGAGGATGCGCTGATTTTTGACAAGGAACTGGCATGACCCTGAGTCGCGAGCAGATGCTGATTGAAATGGGCATTTCGCCAATCTGGGTATTACGCGAACCGGGGCAAACCGTAGTGACAGCCGCTTCCGAGGAGGCGCCGGAACGTTCAATCTCCAGCGCCGACCCAGACGTGCCGCAAATGCCTGCAGCGCAACCGATTGCCGAGGCGCCGCGAGTGCCGGTATCACCGACTGCGATCAGCGGAATGGATTGGCCGACATTGAGCAAGCAGGTCGCCGAATGTCGTCTCTGCCCGCTTTGCCAGCAACGCAAGCAGGCCGTGCTTGGCGTGGGGGATTTGAATCCGGACTGGCTGTTTATTGGCGAAGGGCCGGGTGCCGACGAGGATGTCCAGGGCGAGCCGTTTGTGGGCCAGGCCGGCAAGTTGCTCGACAACATGCTGGCATCACTCGACATCGCCCGCGGCAACCGGGTCTACATTGCCAATGCGGTGAAGTGCCGGCCACCCGGCAATCGGACACCGGAGTCTGCCGAAATGGCAGCTTGCTGGTCTTATCTCGAACGACAGATAGCGCTGCTTAAACCCAAAATCATTGTGCTGCTCGGCAAGGCGGCAGTTCATGCCGTCCTGCATGACGACAAGACACTGGGCGCCATGCGCGGCCAGCGTTTCGAATACGCCGGGATTCCGGTGGTGGTCACCTATCACCCGGCCTATTTGCTGCGCAATCTGCCGGACAAGGCCAAGGCCTGGGAAGATCTGCTCTTCGCCCGGCGCCTGCTCGGCGAGCAGACAACCCCTGAATTGCCGTTCTGACCGGCCGGGTGGCAGGCTGAAACTGATTTTGAATATTTCGATTTTGGCGGATTTTTCCGGTTGACCGCGGGAAAAGGTGTCATGAGGCGGAACATTGTGCCGCCTATTGAAATGATGAATCGTCCCGCGCGAATCCCTCGGATTTGAATTAAGACGCTGCATCCGATAAGGTAAATCATTGAGGTAATCCCTCCGAAAGTCCGGCAGTAACCGCTGCGTAGCTTTCAGGGCAAGATGGTTGTAGGCAACTTTGCGCAGGCTACCAACAATGCCCAGAAAACTCAGTTTGCCCATGTCTATTGATTGATGTTTGTCTTGAACCATGGACTGTCCGGCCAGTTGGCTGATCAGGCGATCAATATCAAGCTGTCTGCAGTCGCCGCTTCCATCATTCTGCACGGGATTTCGGTAACGCCTTTGATGTCGCTGTATCTCAGGCCGCAGGCCCGCAAGCTTAGCCGTTCCCGTTCAGAGAATCGACGCCATGAAATCCGCTGAACACTCAACTGCAGCATCGGCCAGTAGGCATGATATAGCGCCTTGTCTGGTTCGCCGTCATTGGGTAATCCAGACATATCCAATCGCTCAGTTGCGGGGCTAGGCTGTCGTCCGTAACCTGCGGATCCCCAACAGGAGAACAACCATGAACGAATATTGCCATCACGTATCCGGCTTTTTTGCCAACCGCGCCGAGGCAGAAGGCGCACTTTCCAGCCTCGTCGCGCGCGGACTGCCGCGTGCCGAGTTACAGATTTTCGACGCAGAATCGGGTCCGGCCATTGTCGAACTCAAAGGCGAGAACAATGAAGTGCTGACCAACGTGCTGGTCGACGGCGCGATCGGTACGGCAGTGGGCACCGCTGGTCATGCTGGGCTGGGGTGCCAGCCTGGGCGCCTTTGTCGGTGCTACGGCCGGGGCCAGCAATGGTGTTGATCACAAGGACGGCTGGCTTTCTGACTTGGTCCGGGACGCCATTGCCAGTGATCAAGTTGTTCTGCTAGTGCAGGCTAAAACGGAGCATGAAACGGCAGTGGCACGGGAGATCATCAAGGCAACAGTCGGTGAATTAAAGGATACTGTTAGTACGGTGTGAACTTGGATAGGCCTCATCTGCCGGCACGTCCTTGCCATCCCGCTTCGCCAACGGCATGTTCGTCGGCCAGCACGGCTCTCGGAACCGCCAGCCGCATAGCGGCTACAAAGTGACCTTCGTTTTGTTCGCAAACGGGATGCCAGATGGCAATCTGCCGGTTGATGTGTTGACCGGATTTCGCGACGAGCAAGGCCGCGCCCATGGACGGCCGGTCGGCGTGGGGCTCGACAAGCGCAGTGCCCTGCTGGTCGCTAACGACGTTGGAAATATGATTTGGCGGGTGACTGCAGAGTAATCAACAAGCGATGTGTTTAGGATGTCAGAAGGTCCAGCAACGCGCATCCCGTCAAAACGATACCCGAAGCGCACCTTCCAATCCCTGCAGAATGCTCGTCGGTGGCAGTGGGTAACACCTGACCAAAACTGGATCAAGCACCAGACGGACAACAACACCATTCAGCAACCCGGCCCACAATCCATGCCTTGATCGACGACTGCCGGACCGGCATGCAATTGATGCTTCACGTCGCGCAATGCGGTACGCAATCCTTCTTCGATGACTGGGTGATAGAAGGGCATTTCCAGCATTTCATCCACCGTCATGCGTTTTTGCACTGCCCATGCCAGCAGATGGCCGATGTGCTCGGCACCAGGGCCGAACATTTCGGCGCCTAGTAACAAGCCGCTGCTGACTTCGGCATAGACTTTCAGCATCCCCTTGTTGCGCAGCATGACCCGGCTGCGTCCTTGGTCTTCGAAGGAGGCGTAGCCTACCGCGAAGCGTCCCTGGAAGTGCTGACTCAAGGTTTTCAAGGAGGCGCCGGCCGAAGCGACTTGTGGGTCGCAGAAGACAATAGCCAGCGGCGTACGGCGCAGCCCCGGTTGGACATTGGGATAGCGCCCGGCATTGTCGCCGGCAATGCGCCCTTGGTCAGCGGCTTCATGCAGCAGGGGAATCTCATTGCTGGCATCGCCGGCAATAAAGATCGTGCTGTCGCCACATTGCAGCGTGTAGCGGTCAAATAGTGGCACGCCACGTTTATCCAGTTGCAGTCCGGTATTTGCCAGGCCAAGTCCGGCAAGGTCCGGCGCCCGACCGGTCGCCGCCAGCACATAGTCGAACTCCTTTGTGATCCGAGTGTCGTCCTTTTGCCGGTAATGGACTACGACCCCGCCTTCGGCTTCGCTGACAGAATCAACGTTCGCCTCCGCATTGAGATAAAACTCAAGATTCAAAATTTTGTTCGCGTAGTCGCGCATCTCAGGGTCGTGAATCCCCGCAATGCCGCCGCCGACGCCGAACATCATGACTTCGACGCCGAGGCGGCTCATTGCCTGTCCCAATTCAATGCCGAGCGGCCCGGTCCCGAAAACTGCCAGGCTTTTCGGCAGGGTCGGCAATTCAAAAATGTTCTCGCTGGTCAGCAGGTGGGCATCCAGTTCTTGCAGCAATGGCGGCAAGACAGGTTTGCTGCCCGCGGCGATGACAATGCGCCGGGCGTGAATCAACTGGCCCTTGGGCGTCACTAGAGTATTGGCATCCTGAAAACAGACGTTTGCCGTCCACCGGACACCGCCCGGCATGGCATCGACGGTGGCCAGAACGAATCCTACAAAGCGATCACGTTCGCGCTGCACCCGCGCCATCACTGCCGGGCCGTCGACCACCAGCTCCCTGGCATATATCCCAAATCGATCAGCATGGCGCGCCTGGTGCGCAACTTCGGCTGCTGCAATCAACAGTTTGCTCGGCATGCAGCCGACACGGGCGCAAGTCGTTCCGTAGTTGCCGCCTTCGATGAGCAAGATCGAATCGGTATGGGCTCTGGCGCTCAGGTAGGCGCCCATGCCGGCTGTCCCGGAGCCGATAATGGCGACATCGACATTGATCGGCGTCATTTGGACTTCGCCAGCCAGGCAGCCAGTTCGTCAGCCCCGCCGATGTGCTGGCCGTCGATGAAGACCTGTGGCGTCGTTCCCTTGCCGCTGACTGCTTGCAGTGTGCTGTAGCTGATGCCGTTGCTACCCATTTCTATTTCCTCGAAGCGATCGCCCCTTTTGTTCAGCATCTCTCGGGCGCGGGCGCAATGCGGGCATCCGGGTTTGCTGATGAAGGTGATTCGGGGGGGCGGCACTGCTTTGGGATTGATGTAGTCGAGCATGGTGTCGGCATCGGAAACCTTGAAAGGATCACCTGGCACTTCTGCTTCGATGAACATCTTTTCGATCAGTCCATTCTTCACCAGCATCGAATAGCGCCAGCTCCGCTTGCCCAGGCCGATATCCGACTTGTCGACCAGCATGCCCATGCCGGTACTGAATTCGCCATTGCCATCGGGCAGGAAATAGATGCTTTCCGCTTTTTGGGTTTCCTTCCAGCTTTCCATCACGAAAGGATCATTGACTGCCAGACAGATCACACTGTCGACGCCATTTGCCTTTAGCGTTTCGGCCAGCTCGTTGTAGCGAGGCAGGTGCATGCTGGAACAGGTAGGCGTGAAGGCGCCAGGCAGCGCAAAAAGCACCACTGTCTTGTCTTTGAACAAGGCATCGGTACTGACTTTCTCCCATTCGCCATTGACTCGAATCGGAAAAGTGACTGCCGGAATGTGCTGACCTTCTTGTGACTTGGGCATGGCTATGGTTCTCCAGTGTTGGCATGTGCGTTCGCGAAGCCTGAAAAATACGCCGCTGTCCAGCCCGCCTCTGTGCGCCAGCCAACAGTTCTCGCCTGCGGATAGCTGAAACTTTCACATTGTCCTGGTCCCTGGTGGCGCCGATTTGGTGCAGGCCAGAGCGCGCTATGGCGATTGGGCAAGTTGTACGAGAGCAAGAATCCGGTCTTGACTGGCCAATCATTATTCAAGTACAGCTTGGCGAAAATCGAGAAACTTGGCTGATTTAATGGCTATGCGGGGTAGCGAACAGACGAACAGTCGCTGCCGAGTCAGCTTGAGGTAATGGCGACAGCTGAACCTATCCACGACAGGCGACATCCAGCAAAGCGGTACGCCAAATCGAAGGAGAATTCAATGAGACGCCAGAACCACTATGTAACCTTGCAGATTGATCGATGCGCTTCTTGTGCGGAGATCAAATCGGCTTTTCGTTCCCTGGCCAAGCGCTTTCATCCGGATGTCACCAAGGATCGTGATGGTGAACGCAAATTCAAGGATGTTGCCGAAGCCTACAGAACCCTCAAAGGTGCCGACTCCAAGGTTGCCTATGACCATCAGATCAATAATATTTGTACTGACCAGGCAGTCTTGACCATAGACCTTCCAGGCTTTGGAAGTTTCAGCTGGGAACTGGTCATGTTTCAATATTTTTCATGGTTCTGGCCAAATCGAGGCGAAGATGCCGAATGAAAAAGCCATCAACGTCGAATCGGAGAGTGTGCTGAAAAAGTTTCCGATCGTCTGCGTCGGTGGTTCAGCCGGGGGGCTTGACGCCTTTATCCGGCTATTGCAGAACCTGCCTTGCGACATGGGCGTGGCTATTGTTATCGTCAATCACATTACCGTCGTGCCGACGCAACTCCATGAAGTGCTGCCGCGCTTCACCACCATGCCGGTCGACCTGATCACCGAAAAGCTGTTGATCGAGCCAAACCACGTTTTCATTATTCCGGCCAATCGGGATTTGCACGTCGATGGCGATGAGTTCCACCTCAAGCCCATTTCAAAGCCCCGTGGCTGGCCTGATGTGATTACCGTCTTTCTGCGCTCGCTGACTGCACACTGGGACGGCAAGCTGATTGCAGTCATTGTCTCCGGCTATGACGGTGACGGCGCCGACGCACTGTGCGGCATCAAGGAGATTGGCGGCATTACGATTGCTCAAAAACTGAGTACCGCAAAGCAGCCCGATATGCCGGAAAGCGCGATTGCCAGTGGCTGCATCGACTTGATTTTGTCACCCGAAGAAATTGCCGGGGAAATTGTGCGAATTGCTCGCGGTGAATAGCCATGAACGGGCGATTTTTCGGACAGTTTTGTGCGTGCTGGCGTACAGAGCTTGACGGCTGTGCGGCGTAAGGTGAATTCCGACGGGCACTAAATCACCTTTAACACACGAATCGCTCGCCGCTCTACGCGAAAGGAATTTCAAATGAACAACATTATTTACATCGTCGGACTGGTCGTTGTCGTGCTCGCCGTCTTGTCATTTTTTGGCCTGCGATAAAGCGCCGAGCGCGGCAGAAAAGGCTGTGAGGCATCCAGCTTTGCGGGCACCATAAGATTGTTCTTGGCGCCACGGCGCCAAGGATGCCCGAGCTGGTCGACTGAAATTGCAATAACCCGCGAAGCAGTGCCGATGGCCATTCCCGTCGTTCTGTCGGCCGACACCGCTACCGCCTTGGTTGCGAAGCACATCTCGGTGCGCATCGTCATCTTCAATACGCCTTGGAATGGACCGCTCCAGGCTGTCTTTCGTATGCGCCTTGCCATGTTGCCGCTTGATCCCGTTTGCTATGGGTGCCAGCGCACCGATTGCCAACGCCGTCTTGCCTATTCTCTCCTTCACAGGTGCCGGATCGCAATATCGGCGACTGCCCCATCAATTTCAATTTCAGGAGTTAACCATGAACAAGGATCAAGCCAAGGGTCGTGTTGAAGAAGCCAAAGGCAAAGTCAAGGAAGTCGCAGGTAACCTCGTCGGCAACGACGATCTGGAATTGAAAGGAAAGATTCAAAAGTCGGGCGGCAAAGCGCAGGCGGCCTACGGCGACCTGAAAGAAGACGTCAAGGATGCCGTCAAGGGTAAATAAGCGTTCGAAACGTTTTCGGAAATGACGGGAAACGCCCTCAGCTTTCCCTCTCAGTCAGTCCCCAGATAAACTCAGGAGTAACAAATGAACGAAACGATCAATACCAAAATAACCACTACCAGCCAGCTTGCATCAAGGTTGCTCAGCGCCAGTACGCTCGCAGCTGACGACGTGTATAACCTGAAAAGCGAAAAGCTGGGCAGCATCAAGGAACTCATGCTGGACATTCAAAGTGGCAAAGTTTGTTACGCCGTGCTGTCCTTCGGCGGTTTCCTCAGCCTTGGTGAGAAGCTTTTTGCCGTACCTTGGAACGCCTTGACAGTTGATACAGAAAATCAGCGATTTGTCATGGACACCGATGAAGAACGTCTGAAGAGTGCCCCGGGCTTCGACGCCGACAACTGGCCCAATATGGCCGATACTACTTGGGAAAAGAGCATCCACGCCTATTACGGCACAACGCATTGAACCTTGTTGGCAAGCATGCTTGATGCTGATGCGACCGAGTTGGGCCGCATCAGCCGAAATCGTCTGGCCGAGAGGCCAGCGAATCGAAATTCTGGTAAAACTGCCCTATAACACTGCCTCGCCTGAACAAGGCGAGATGCTGCGGTCAACCGGAAAAAATGACCAAAATTGAAATGCTGAAATTGGACCTTTCCTTGATGCGCACATACTGATATTTCGCGCACTTGGGGAATAAGGACGCCTTCGGCAGACGTTTTGGCGGATTGGGGGCATCCAGGCAGCATGCCCGCCAAAACAAAATGGTGTCCCGGCGTACTTGCCAGCAGCCTGGAGGCTTCCGCCATTGGATTCATCGAAGATGAAGATTCCCGGCGCCGAAGAGCCCTATCAGCCCGATGGCAATCAAATAAATGGCAACGATATAGTTCAGCAAGCGGGGCATGACCAGAATCAGAATCCCGGCTATGAGCGATATCAGCGGTGTAAGTCCCAAGTTGATGTTCACGAAAGTACCTCTCTTTTGGTATCGGGTTGTTCAATGTCGGGCTGAAGTCAGATCAGACTGGCGAATCAATGATGTTCGGAAAAACGCGCGTTTAGTTCGTCAACAACGCCCACCCAGTCGGCGTCCCACATAATCTCTTCCTTGAGGAAGGCCTTCTGTGCATCCGTCCAGAATGGCGCGCAATAGAGCGTAATGCCGTTGCCCAGAGGACGCCGTGCGGTGATGAAATTGTCGATATCGGCAGGTTCTGCCGACAAACCAAGTTGGGCAAACAGATTGGCCATGGAATGTAATTGGGCTTCCATTGTTACTCCAGTTATGTTCTGTGGGCATGAAAACCTGGCCCACTTTATTGGATATAAATTTGGGTGGCAGGTTGTCAATCTGTCATCCGTGTATCGGCAATAGAAAGGTACGCCATCTTGATTTGCATTGATGTGCGCTACCGTACAGTTGATTCATTCGCTGGAAGTGACACCAATGGGCTGCAGTCAGACGGGGGGGCGCTGCACAGTCAAATAATGGCGTGGCTTTGAAAGGATTAGGGATTGGATAGATTTGGGGGCAGGCTGCAAGAGCGCGGACTCCGGCTCGACATTTTATTTTTCAACCCTGTGTGCGCTATCGTACAGACCACGTAGATGCCAGGTCATAGACTTGAAGCAAGTAGATTGCTGCGCATTCTGGTTTTGGCCAAATGCCTGTCCTGCCGAGATTCTTCTGATTCTGCCAAAAAAGGGAAATATATGCTGAATACAAGCTCTGATATGGTCCACGCGATCAAAGCAAACACCGATGCCTTCATGGCATTTTCGGAAATTGCAATTTCCAGTATGGAGAAATTGACTGCACTGAACTTAAGCGCTACACGTAGTTCGCTCGAAGAAAGTGCCGCATCCGCTACCTCAATGCTGGAATTGAAGGGTGCCATGCCGTCATCCAAGGCAAAAAATGCAGTTCCTCTTGCCGTGAGCGAGAGCGTGACAGCATATTTTCAGAGCGTGCAGGAAATCGCCACCGAAGCGCAACAAGAGATCACCAAGCTGATAACCACCTACCTCGCGTCACCAGGGAATGGCTTGAGCAACCACGCTGGCTGGCTCAAGGGATTTGATGCATTCAAAGGTATTGGGCAGCAGTTTGCCGCGGTCACAGAAGCCAACCGCAAGGCAATGACCGATATAACGTCGCGGGTGGTAAATCAGGCGAATATGACTTCAAAAAAGTCCGCCTGAATAATTGACGCTGATACTCGCTAGACGCCCCGCCTACAGGGGCTTTTTCAAGCAGATGACTATCGCAATAAGGGGGCTCATGAAAAAGGATAAAGCGAGGAGCCAGCTATAAGAAACGAAGGGCAAAGGTAACGGGGTTGCCATTAGGATCGTCCAAATTCGAGAGGCTGTGTAGTTATGAAGCATGCGAAACGAATATGCAGATATTGTGGTGGCCTGCTGGTTTGAAGAGCGAGCCGTCATTTGGGCGGGGCAATCAACTAATGGTCAGCTATTCGCCAGCCTTGCTCGGACATCGCGAAACGAAAGATTCGAGGCATTGATGAGTCAGAGTGCTGATGCACGGAGCCTGAATGAATTGCGTCTCAAGGCAGAAGAGAGTGTTGCCCACCAAAATCTGCCAGTTCCCCTGCCTGTAGATGTCGAACCGCAAAAACTGTTGCACGAGTTGACAGTTCGCCAGATAGAGCTTGAGTTACAGAATGAAGAACTACGACGGGTTCAGACTGAACTGGAGGCTTCCCGAATTCTTTACCGTGATCTCTACGATTTGGCGCCAATTGGTTACTGCACCCTCGACGACCAAGGGATAATCCTGCAAGCCAACGTGACCGCCGCCAAGTTGTTGGGTGTGGTTCGGGATTCTTTGCTCAAACAGCCAATTCGCCGTTTTATTGCCAACGAAGAACAGGATACGTTTTACCGCTACAGCCAACAACTCGTTTCAACGGAGGGGCTGCATTCTTGTGATCTCCGCATGGTGACTAAAAGTGGAACGCCATTCTGGGCTCGTCTAAACACAGTCCGCGAACCCGGGGCCGGCAATGAGCGAGTGTATCGCACGACCTTTGGGGACATCTCGGAGAGCAAGCGGCTGGAAGATGCTTTGCGGGAGCAGGAGGCATTCTTCCATCTAATCGCCGAGAATCTTTCTGATTTCATTGCAGTCCTTGATCCGGAGGGCCGACGCCTCTATAGCAGCCCTTCCTATCAACAGTTTTTCGGTAGCCTGAGCGAATTGCAGGGTACGAATTCATTTGCCGAAGTGCACCCGGATGACCGGGAACGAGTCAAGCAAGTGTTCATGGAAACGGTGCGATCCGGCGAGGGGCGCCAAATTGATTATCGCTTCGTGTTAGCCGATGGCAGCATCCGTGAAATGGAATCACGGGGTAGTGTAATCAAGAACAAGGAAGGGCAAGTGATACGTGTGGTTGTGGTTTCACGCGACGTTACCGAGCGAAAGCGGCTTCAGGAACAGGTGCATCAAATGGCGTTCCATGACCCCCTGACGCGACTCCCTAATCGCAGGTTGTTCAGCGATCGCTTGCGCCAAGCCATGGCGGCGAGTTCGCGTAGTGCATGTTTTGGCGCTTTGATGTTCCTTGATCTGGACAGCTTTAAACCGCTCAATGACGCGTATGGACACGACGTGGGCGATTTGCTGTTGGTCCAAGTTGCGGAGCGCCTTAAATGCGGTGTGCGAGAGATGGATACCGTGGCCCGCTTTGGCGGAGACGAGTTTGTCGTGATGCTCGGCCAGCTCGATGTCGACGAGGCGGAATCCATCACGCAAGCGGAGTACATTGCCGAAAAATTGCGTGCAGCACTGTCCGAACCTTACATCCTCGACATCGCTCACGTCGGTAATGTGGATATGTCTGTTGAGTATCGCTGCACAGCAAGTATTGGAATCGCTTTAATCAACCATCAGGAAGTGACCCAGGGCGTCATTTTGCGACGGGCCGATGTGGCTATGTATCAAGCCAAGCATGCCGGAGGCAATCAGGTTCGGTTTTGTGCCAAAGGCCAATAAGGTCTGAAGTTTATTAAAGCAAATTTCCAGTGTTTGATATTCGCAAGAATTCGGGGAAGGGCCGTTTCCATTTTTCCCACCGGCAGGTAAGGGCAGGCAACTGCTTCCCGGAGCTGGGCAAACAAGTGCTTCGAAGGATTCCCGTTCCCGTTCTGTGAAAGAGATACAGCCCGGCAACTGTTCAATGGTGCCCGGAGTCGTCGAGATGCTGGACGTCGTCCTGTGCTTTTTGGTTGGCCAGGTGGCGCAGACGGATGACGTACATCAGTCCGCTGACGAATAGTCCGAACAGGGTTACTACCCAGTAGACCGACAGATCCATCTTGACCATCAGGTAATACAGCCCAGTCATGATCAGAATAGAGATGTTTTCATTGAAGTTCTGCACGGCGATCGAATGGCCGGCACCCATCAGGATATGACCGCGGTGCTGGAGCAGGGCGTTCATCGGGACGACAAAGAAGCCGGACAGTCCACCGATGAGGATTAGCAGCGGCACCGCAATCCAGACACTGGTCACGAAATTCATGACCAGCACGATCAGGCCCATGGCAATACCCAGCGGAATGACGCGGACTGATTTGCGCAGCGTGATGAATTTGGCGGCAGCGATGGCGCCGATAGCGACGCCGACAGCGACCACACCCTGCAGCATTGACGCTTTGGACAGGCCAAGGCCCAGCGCCGACTCCGACCATTTGATCACGATGAATTGAAGGGTGGCGCCAGCGCCCCAGAACAGGGTGGTAACCGCCAGGGATATCTGACCAAGCCGGTCGCGCCAGAGCAGCGACAGGCAATGGTTGAACTCGTGGATCAGATAGATCGGATTTTTTTTCAGCGCCTTGTGATCGACGCCGGTATTGGGAATATAAAGGTTGAAAGCCGCCGCCACAATATAGAGTACCGCGACGACGCTAAGGGCCATTTCACCGATGGTGTCGACCCCGGTATCAATCAGCGGAAAATCGAAAGCAAGCAGTTGCTGGGCAATTTCCGGGCGAATCAGTGTGCCACCGATGACAACGCCCAGGATGATGGCGGCGACCGTCAGGCCTTCGATCCAGCCGTTGGCGACGACGAGCAACCGGTGCGGCAGGTATTCGGTCAGGATGCCATATTTGGCCGGCGAGTAGGCGGCCGCGCCGAGACCGACCACGGCATAGGCGACAAGAGGATGAGCACCGAAGAACATCATGCTGCAACCGACAATTTTTATGGTGTTGCTGATGAGCATGACCCGGCCCTTGGGCATCGAGTCAGCGAAAGCGCCTACAAAGGCGGCCAGCACCACATAAGAAACGGTGAAGAAAGTCTTGAGTAGCGGTTCATATTCTGAAGGTGCATGCATCTCGCGCAGGGCGGCGATGGCAGCTATCAGCAGGGCGTTGTCGGCCAGCGCGGAGAAGAACTGCGCAGCCATGATGATGAAGAAGCCGAACGGCACGAAATATTTGTCTCTTATATGACTTTGGGCGAGGTTTATACCACGCTGAGGATTCGGCGCAAGCCTTGCGCGATCATCGCCGTTGTGCATCGTTGCGCAATCTCCAGCTAAATCATTGGAGCCTAGGTAGCGCCGGTTAAATCTTGATGACAGTCAATCAATATCGAGGGCCGGAGCTCTGCCAGAAGCCCCCGTGGTCAACCGGAAATTTTGCCCAAATTTGAAGTTGCCCATCGTAAGAACGATGGAATGTGATTGAATATTGACCGCACACCCCCAGGAGAAAAATCATGGCTGACCGGCGCTTGCAGGTCTTTCATGCCGTTGCCAAACATTTGAGCTTTACGCGGGCTGCCGATGCCTTGTTCATGACGCAGCCGGCCGTTACCTTCCAGATCAAACAGCTGGAGGAGCAGTACGGCACGCGGCTGTTCGAGCGTCGGCATGGAAGCATTTCGCTGACGCCGGCCGGGGAGCTGGTGCTCTCCTACGCCAAGCGCATCCTGGCGCTCTCCGACGAAATGGAGACGCGGCTTTCCGAAATGACCGGCGAAATGCGCGGCCCGCTGCTTGTCGGGGGCAGTACGACCATCGCCGAATTCATGTTGCCGCGCGTGCTGGGCGAATTCAACGCGCTTTACCCGCAGGTTCGGGCGCGCTTGATTGTTGCCAACTCGGAAAGCATCGAAAGTCGGGTGGCCGAACATACGCTCGATGTTGGCCTGATCGAGTCGCCAGCAAAACTGAACGGGTTGACCAGCCAGATTTGCTGCGAGGATGAACTCAGGGCGATCTGTGCGCCGGACTATCCCTTGGCCAACCTGAAGTCGGTCAGGCCCAAAGTGCTGGCTGAATACGAATTCATTTCCCGCGAACCAGGTTCGGGCACACGTGAAATTACCGATTTCTATTTCCGCAGCCACAAGATCGCGCCGGAAAGCCTGAAAATGCAGATGGAGCTGGGTAGCCCGGAGGCCTTGAAGGGCGTCGTCTCTACCGGCCTCGGCTTTGCCATCGTGTCGCGTGCCGTGGTTGAGAAGGAAGTTCAGCTGGGCGAGCTGATCGCCATCCCGCTCAATCCGCCTTTGACGCGCAGCCTGTATTTTGTTTTTCCGCAGGATCGCTTCCAGTCCCGTCTGGCAGCGACCTTTATTGAATTTGCCAAGAAGAAACTGAAAGAAATCGCTTTATGAAAACCTCGCGTCCCATCCGTGCGCGCATTGCGCCGGCTGCGATCCTTCACAATTACCGGCTAGCCAAACGGCAAGCACCGCAGGCCAAGGCCTGGGCCGTAGTCAAGGCCAATGCTTACGGCCATGGTCAGTGGCGGGCCGTCGAAGCGCTGCGCGCCGAGGCCGATGGGTTTGCCTTGCTCGAGTGCGAAAACGCCGTTGCGCTGCGCGAAGCCGGCGTCAAACAGCCCATACTGCTGCTTGAAGGCGTGTTCAGCGCGCGCGACGTACGGGCGGTTGCCGAGCATCAGTTGACCAGCGTGGTTCATTGTCCCGAACAGCTTGAGTTGATCGTGCAAAACTTGCCGGCCGGCGTGCCGGTATCAATGTATCTGAAACTCAATACCGGCATGAACAGGCTGGGTTTTACTGCTGCAAGCTTGCCCAAGGCCCGAGAAGTTCTCGAGAAAATGCCGCAGCTTGTCGTCACGCTGATGACCCATTTCGCCGAAGCCGACGGCGAACGCGGTGTCACCGAGCAACTCGACAATTTTCGCCGGATGACCAGCGACTGGCGCGGCCCGGTCTGTCTGGCCAATTCGGCAGCTATCCTGCGCCATCCACAAACGCATGGCGACTGGGTCCGCCCGGGCATCATGCTCTATGGCGCCAGCCCGTTCGCCGAAGTTACTGCTGAGTCGCTCGGTCTACAGCCAGCCATGACGCTGGAAACTGCCATTATCGGCGTGCAGGATGTCGCCCCTGGCGATCGTGTCGGTTACGGGGGCACATTTACCGCCCATAAGCCGATGCGCATCGGGGTCGTTGCCTGTGGCTATGCCGACGGTTATCCGCGCCATGCGCCAAGCGGTACGCCGATTGCCGTAATGGGCAAGCGGACGACGACGGTTGGTCGAGTGTCGATGGACATGATGGCCTGCGATCTCACGGATATTCCGGAAGCCGGCATTGGCGCACCCGTTACCTTATGGGGCGAGGGTGTCGGCGGTATCGTGCCGGCCGACGAGGTCGCGACAGCTGCGGGTACCATCGCCTACGAACTTTTCTGTGCGTTGGCGCCACGCGTTCCGGTCAGCGTGGTCGACACGGTGGCGACTACAGAATCCAAGGCCAGTCCTACGGTCAACCGGAAATAATGGCAAAAATCAAAACAATTTATAGCTGCACCGAATGCGGCGCGACCAGCCCGAAATGGCAAGGTCAGTGTCCCGGTTGCAATGACTGGAACACGCTGGTCGAAACGGTAGCTGAGAAGGCGCCGACCAACAGCCGCTTCGAGTCGCTGGCGCCCGCTGCCAAATTGCAGAACCTTTCCGAGATCGAGGCGCGCGAAGTCGAGCGGATCGCTACCGGCATTGGTGAATTCGACCGGGCGCTCGGCGGCGGGCTGGTCAATGGCGCCGTCGTGCTGATTGGCGGCGATCCCGGTATCGGCAAGAGCACCTTGTTGTTGCAGGCGCTGGCTCATCTTTCAGTCGACAGCAAGGTGCTATACGTCAGTGGCGAGGAGTCCGGCGAACAGGTGGCCCTGCGTGCCCGTCGCCTCGGCCTTGATACCCGCAAGCTGCAATTGATGGCCGAAATCAATCTGGAGCGCATTCTTGCTACGCTGCAGGCAGAAAAGCCGGTGGTGGCAGTCATCGACTCGATCCAGACCCTGTGGTCAGATCAACTTTCCAGCGCCCCGGGTTCGGTCGCGCAAGTGCGCGAGTGCGCGGCACAATTGACCCGGCTGGCCAAGCAAGCCGGTATCACGGTCATTCTCGTTGGTCACGTGACGAAAGAGGGCGCGCTGGCCGGGCCGCGCGTGCTCGAACATATCGTTGATACGGTGCTTTACTTCGAAGGCGATACGCATTCCAGCTTCCGGTTGGTGCGTGCCGTCAAAAACCGTTTTGGTGCGGTCAATGAACTCGGCGTCTTTGCGATGACTGACAAGGGGTTGAAGGGGGTCAATAACCCTTCCGCGCTCTTTTTGTCACAGCACGGCCAGGATGTGGCCGGCTCGTGTGTCATGGTGACGCAGGAAGGCACGCGGCCGCTGCTGGTTGAGATTCAGGCGCTGGTCGATACCTCGCACGGCAACCCGCGACGACTGACGGTTGGCCTCGACCCGCAGCGTCTGGCCATGCTGCTGGCGGTTTTGCATCGCCATGCCGGCATTGTCTGCTTTGACCAGGACGTCTTTGTCAACGCCGTCGGCGGGGTCAAGATTAACGAACCTGCCGCTGACTTGGCAGTCCTTTTGTCGATCACATCATCATTAAAAAACAAGCCATTGCCTTCGAAACTTATAGTATTTGGTGAGGTTGGATTGGCGGGTGAAATTCGCCCGGCACCGCGTGGGCAGGAGCGCCTGAAGGAGGCGGCAAAGCTCGGATTTACGCGCGCCCTGATTCCGGAGGCAAACCGACCCAAGCAGGCCATTGCCGGCATGGAAGTTATCGCAGTCAAGCGGGTTGAAGAGGCGGTGGCGCGGATCCGTGAGATGGAATAAGCTAACGAAATATCAATTTCGGCTTATATGTTTAATCTTTCACGCTATTTCTCAACCGTCAGTTTCATTCTCATCGTTCTTGCAGCTGGTGTGCTAGGACCGCTTTACCAGAAGCTTTCGCTGCAGCAGATGCAGGATCTGGCCGAAGGCCGCAATGTTGCCATGGCCCAGGTGTTCAAGAACTCACTGCGCGGCTCACTGGCATCGCTGATGAGCGACTCGATGGGCCGGGATGCCGATTTTCTCGAGCAGCCGACCGAGCCGAACCAGATGCGTACCGATGTGCTCGATCTGATGCACGACACCGCCATTATCAAGGTCAAGATCTACAACCGCCTCGGCAATACGGTTTTTTCGACCGATAGCAAACAGATTGGTGAAAGCAGTCTGGCTAACCCGGGTTTTCAATCAGCGATGAACGGGCGGATATTCAGCAATCTGACCCATCGAAACGATATCGATAGCTTCGAGGGGGCGTTGTCAGATGTTGATGTACTCGCCAGCTACATCCCCATCCATGGCAAGGACCGAGCAGTCGAGGGCGTTTTCGAGATTTATCAAAATGTGACGCCCTTCGTGGACCAGTTGAACCACAGCCTGTGGATGGTCACGGCCGGCGTGGTGGTGGTCTTTGCCTTGCTGTACCTGATGCAGTTTCTGGTTGTTCGCCGAGCCCAGGGGATTCTCAGGGATCAGGAAGGTCGTATCAAGGCGGCGCGCGATACGCTCGAAATTCAGGTGGCAGCGCGTACTGACGAGCTGAAGCGGACCAATACCCAGCTCGAAGGCGAAATTTCCGAGCGGCGTCAGGCGCAAAGCAAGCTCAACTATCTCGCCTACCACGATCCGCTGACCGGCTTGGCCAACCGCCGTTGCTTCATTGAGCGCCTGGAAGAAAGCCTGCTGGAAACAGCGCGTCGCAACGAGCGACTGGCCGTGTTGTTCATAGACCTCGACCAGTTCAAGCAGGTGAATGATTCGCTTGGCCATGGGGTGGGCGACGAATTGCTGGTTTCGGTAGCGTCGCGACTGTCCGAACATGTTCGCCTGATCGACATGCTGGCCCGCCTTGGCGGGGACGAATTCATTTGCCTGATGGAGGCGGTGCGCAGTGAGGACGAGGTGAAGTTGCTTGCCCGTGAAATTCTTGCTGCTTTCGATTACCCGTTCAAACTGGGCGATCATGAACTCTTCCTGACCGCATCGGTCGGTATCAGCCAGTCCCCGGGTGACGGTGACAGTGTGCTGGCGCTGATGCGCAACGCTGATACCGCGATGTATCGCGCCAAGGCATTGGGGCGGGGCAATTTCCATTTTTATACGCCGGAAATGACTCGCGATGCGCAGGAGCGCATCCAGATGGAGAATCTCCTGCGTCGGGCCCTGGCCAACGGCGAACTGTCAGTGCACCTGCAGCCCCAGGTTGAAACGGGTACTGGACGCCTGGTCGGTGCCGAGGCGCTGGTGCGCTGGAACAGTCCGGAGCTCGGTCTGGTCATGCCGATGCGTTTCATCCCGCTGGCCGAAGATTCCG
The DNA here is from genome assembly GCA_016709965.1 of Betaproteobacteria bacterium. Taxonomy (NCBI): domain Bacteria; kingdom Pseudomonadati; phylum Pseudomonadota; class Betaproteobacteria; order Rhodocyclales; family Azonexaceae; genus Azonexus; species Candidatus Azonexus amarohabitans. Next base: position 252,404 of record JADJLT010000001.1, on the reverse strand, counting down.
GTTTGATTATCGGACTGGGTAACTGGGTCTTGCGCGAGACCTGCCGACAGGTAATGCAATGGCGCATGAGCGGCTTCGATCTCCCGCAAGTTGCGGTCAATCTGTCCGTCAAACAGCTTGAGCGCCCGGAATTCTTCGACATACTGGGGCAGATTCTCGACGAAACGGGTATGGAGCCGTCCCGCTTGAAGCTGGAACTGACCGAATCTGTGGTTATGGCGGTGGGCGGTGAAGCCTTTGACTTGCTCGAACGCCTGCGTGATCTGGGTATCAGCCTGTCGCTCGATGATTTTGGTACGGGTTATTCGTCGCTGAGTTACCTCAAGATGTTGCCGGTTCAGCAACTGAAAATTGATCGTTCGTTCGTTGAGGGGATCGGCAAGAATCCCGGCGATGAAGCGATTATCAAGACGGTGATGGAACTCGCCCGCAGCCTGGGTTTTGAAGTGATCGCCGAGGGCGTCGAAACAATCCAGCAATCCGAATTTCTCAGAAATCTCGGATGTGAGCAACTGCAAGGGCATCTGCACGGAAAAGCGGTAGCACCCGCGGAATTTCGCGCCCGCTGGTTCGCTGGTTTGTGATGATCGGACACGCCTGGCGTGTGCTGGGTCGTGAGTTGCGCTCTGGCGAGCTCAGGTTGTTGTTTGCTGCGCTTGCCATTGCCGTAGCCGCGGTTACGGCCGTGGGCTTTTTTGCCGATCGCGTTCGTCTGGCCCTGGAGCGGGAAGCCCAGCAAATGATGGGTGGCGACCTCATTCTTGTTTCCGATCATCCCCTGGCCGCCGACTACCCTGCCGAGGCCCTGCGGCGCAGCCTGCAACTGGCACAGACCATGGTTTTCCCGAGCATGGTGATAGGCTCCGTGCAGGCCCAACTGGCCGACATCAAGGCGGTCAGCCGTGCCTATCCGCTGCGCGGACAGGTCGAGACCAGTCCGCAAGCCAGCCAGGCTGGCGCCCCGGTGCAAGGCGGGCCGACGCCAGGCACCGTCTGGCTGGATGAACGCTTGTCGGCGGCCTTGCAGGTTGTGCCCGGTGGCACGGTGACGGTGGGCGCAAAGACATTGACGGTCGCCGCCATACTGACCCGTGAACCGGACCGTGGCGTCAATTTTTTCAGCCTGGCGCCGCGCTTGATGATGAGTCTTGAGGATATTGCGGCGACCGGTCTTGTTCAGCCCGGCGCACGAATACGCTACACGTTGCTGGCGTCCGGCGCGACCAAGGCAGTTGCTGACTACCAAGGGTGGCTGTCAGAACGACTGGGCCGCGGCGAGCGACTGGAAGATGCACGCAACGCACGGCCGGAAATTCGCGGTGCGCTTGATCGCGCCGAGCGCTTTTTGGGTCTTTCCACGGTACTGACGGTGGTTCTTTCTGCTGTGGCCGTTGCGACTGCTGCGCGACGTTATATGCAGCGCCATCTCGATGCCTGTGCCGTCATGCGCTGTCTGGGGATGACGCATGGCCGGCTGCTGGGTCTCCACGCCTGGCTTTTCATGTGGTTGGCCGGGTTGGCTGCGGTGGTCGGCTGTATCGTTGGCTACGCAGCGCATTTTGCCCTGATTCACTGGCTTTCCGCCTTGCTCGTGCTCAAATTGCCAGCGCCGGGATGGTTGCCGCTGGCCAGTGGCTTCGGGGTCGCCGGTGTCTTGCTCTTCGGCTTTGCCTTTGCCCCCCTGATACAACTGGCTCGTGTACCGACGCTACGCGTGCTGCGTCGCGAGCTGGGTCCACCGCAACCGCTGCTGCTGGGTGGGTACGCGCTTGGTCTGGTTTTGCTGGCCGGATTGATCATGTGGATGGCCGGGGATGTGCGGCTTGGCAGCTGGGCGGCCGGGGGCTTTGCGGTCGCGCTTGGTGGCTTCTGGCTGTTTGCCCGCCTGGTGATTATCGCGATCGCCCGCTTGCGCGGTGGCGCCGGTTTCGGTTGGCGGCTAGGGCTGGCCAGCCTGACGCGCCATGCATCAACGAGTGCCGTGCAAATTGTGGCGCTTGCAATCGGCCTGATGGCAATGCTGTTGCTGACGGTGATTCGCGCCGAATTGCTGGATGCCTGGCAACGATCGGTGCCGGCCGATGCGCCAAACCGTTTTGTGATCAATATCCAGCCTGAACAACGCGAGGCGGTGCTTGCCCAATTACGGGCCAGTGGCATTGAGGCAGATCTGCTGCCGATGGTTCGCGCCCGGCTCCTCAAGATCGCCGGCAGGGAAGTCAGCCCGGCCAGTTTTCCGGAAGATGAACGTGCCCAGCGTTTGATCGAGCGTGAGTTCAATCTGTCGTGGCAGAGCAGCCTGCCGGTTGGCAACCAGATCAGTGCGGGACGCTGGTTTTTGCCCGCAGAAGCCGGGCAGGGGTTGGCCTCGGTCGAAGAGGGGCTGGCCAGGACGCTGGGTATCCAGCTCGGTGATGAACTGATTTTCATGGTGGCAGGTGTCGAAAAGCGGGTACGTACCAGTAGCCTGCGCAAGCTGTCCTGGGATTCGATGCGGGTGAATTTCTTTGTGTTGACTCCGCCCGGTGTTATCGAAGATGCACCGGCCAGCTACATCACCAGTTTTCATCTGCCCAATGCAAAAGCCGATGTCGGTCCTGAATTGGTCAGGCACTTTCCCGGATTGACCATGATTGATGTTGGGGCGGTGCTGCAGCAATTGCAGGCGGTGATCCGGCAGGTGGCCGGCGCCGTTCAGTTTGTCTTCCTGTTCAGCCTTCTTGCCGGCGGCATCGTCTTGTATTCCGCGTCATTGACGGGTTTTGACGAGCGTCGTTACGAGTTGGCGGTGATGCGCGCCTTGGGCGCGCACCGCAGGCAGTTGCGTCAGGCCATGCTGATCGAGCTGGCTGTCATCGGCAGTGTGGCCGGCTTGATGGCATCTATTGGTGCCATGGTGCTCGGGCATCTGGTTGGTCAGCAGGTATTTCAGCTGGCGCTGTCCTTCGGCTGGTTGTTGCCGATGCTGTCGGCAGCTGGCGGTGCGTTCCTGGCGGTGATGATCGGCTGGCTGGCGGTGCGTCAGTTGATCGCCGCCCCGCCCCTGCTTGCTTTGCGCAATGGTGCCTAGAGATCGACTTCGGTAACGTTGAGTTGCCCCTGGCGTTCATATCGAAGCGCCTTACTCATGCCACGGATCAGGCTGATGCCCAGACCACCGAGTTCCACGGTCGACGCGAATTTTTGGCCAATTTTCGAAATATCGAAGGGCGGGGCATCATCTTCGTAATGCAAGGTCGATACGCCGTTGCTGTGACGCAGCGATAGTGTGACGGTTCGGTCACTATCGCCCTGGTGGCCATGGGTGACGGTATTGGTAAACAGTTCCTCCGCGATCAAACGCAGGCGGACCACATCGTCGTCCGCAATGCCGAGTTCAAACGCCCGACCTGCCATGGCTTCCAGCAGTTCGGGCAGTTCGGTAGTGCGCGCGCGGACGGAAAGATCCGTAAAATGGGCAGACATTGTTTCACTGAAGGTTTTGCGATGATTAAATCACATTGGGCGGCAGTTTGCGTGCTGCTGTTTTCGTTATTCAGCTTGTCCGCGTATGGCGCTGATTCGGCCGGAATGATCAAGGTCGCGAAGGGGCTGGTCAGCATTGAACGCGATGGAAAAAAGATGATGGGCGAGGTAGGCATTGCAATTGAGGTTTCTGATCGTATCCGCACTGGTTCCGATGGCTCGGTAGGGATCACATTGCGTGACAACACCTTGCTCTCAGCCGGCCCGAATTCATTGATCGTCATCGACAAATTCGCCTTTAGCGACACGACTCAGGATGGCAATATCTCCATTGGCGTTCGCAAGGGTACGTTGTCCGTGGCTTCCGGGCGCATCGCCAAGCGGACACCGGAGTCGGTCGATTTCCATACGCCTACCTCGGTGCTGGGGGTGCGTGGCACAGAGTTTGTGATTGAAGTGGCGGGGAGCAGCGATGAGTAGTTCCGTTTTACCCCTTTCCCTTGCCGCTATGCTGATGCTTGGCGGTTGTGCCAGCGAGCGGATTATTCTTTTGCCGTCAGCCGATGGACACAAGAGTGCCGTTGTTGTCCGCGATGCCGCAGGCGAGGTCTTGTTGAATCAACCGTATGCCGCGGTGAAACGCAGCATCGATAGCAACAAGGCCTATCAATCGTCAGTGGAAGAGGTGCAGGAGCGGTTTGCGCAGGCACTTGGCGCGCAACCGATGCGTCCGCGAAGTTACGTGCTGTATTTCGAGGCTGGTGGCAATACGCTGACGCCGGAATCCCGGGAAGCACTCGTCAGTATTCGTCAGGAAATTGCCCAGCGCCCGGCCTCCGAAGTCATGGTGATCGGCCATACCGACCGCGTCGGCAGTGTTGACGAAAACGACAGGCTATCAAAAATGCGTGCTGAAGGTCTGCGTGATCTTTTGATCGAATCCGGGGTGCCTGCGAGCAAAATGGAGGCCGTTGGTCGGGGAGAACGAGACCCGTTGGTAGCCACTGATGACGAGGTCGATGAGCCAAAAAATCGACGGGTTGAAATCAACGTGCGTTAAGCGGGTATCCGTTCCATTCCAGCAACAGTATGGTCAGGTCATCCGATGGCGGATGGCCTGCTTCAAAATGGCGGACGCTATCGCGTAGTTCGCAGGTGGCAGTTTGGATATTGCTGGTTCGGCTAGCGAGGAAAGCCGCCTGCAAACCCTTCATGCCAAACATGTTTGAGCCGTCCCATGCTTCCGTGCAGCCATCGGTGAACAGGCATATCCGGTCGCCGGGTTCCAGTTGCAGTCGATCTGCAACATAAAAGTAGTCATCCGCCGCACACAGGGGGGGGCCGGATTGGGTGGTATCGATACGCGTTAGTGCACCATCATGCAGAACGAGCGGGGCGTCATGACCTGCGCAGACATATTCCATGGCGCCCGAGTTAACATTCAGTATGGCGATGAAGGCTGTCACAAAAAGATATTCCGAATTGTTCCAGCTCAACTCATTGCCTAGTTCGCGCACGGCGCTGCCGAGGTCGGTTTGTCGTCGTGTCAGCGTTCCGGTCAGTGTTTTGGAAATGGCCATGAACAGGCTGGCCGGCACCCCCTTGCCGGAAACATCGCCGATCGCCAGACAAAGGCGCTGCTCGTCAAGCATGAAACAGTCGTAGTAGTCGCCACCGATAGCGCTGGCCGGTTCGAGCAGGGCGCCAATGGCAAAACGTTGTTCACCGGCAAAGATCGTTGCAGGGTTTGGCAACAGCCCCATTTGTATGCGCCGGGCGGCGTCCAGTTCGCCGGAAATGCGGGCTGCCTCCTCACGACTGTTCTGCAATTGCAATTCCGCGTTTTTGCGCCGGGCATCGGCCGCTACCAGCGTATTTCCCAACAATGAAATGAACACCGGGCTGAGCAGAAGCGCTTGCGAGCTGCCATCAAACACCCATTCGCCAACATAAAAGGCGAGGTAGCCGCCAGCCACGATGAGCAGGCTCAATGCTCCAAAACTGAAGACGGCATAACGTGGACGGAGTACCGGCGTGGTAGCAATCAGAATCAGGCCGCCGAGCAACAGCGTGGCCATTTCGGCGTATGGCATCCAGTAGGGACGCTTCAGTGCTTGGCCGCTGAGCAGGCTTTCGACGACCTGGGCGTGAATATCGACACCGGGCAGACTTTCACCGAGCGGTGTGACGATCCGGTCTTGCTGGCCGGTGCTATTGAATCCGATGATGACAAAGCGGGATGCAAAGAGTTCGGGTGGATGCACGCCGGCCAGAACATCGGCCGCAGAAAGGTAATAATTTGAAGATGCTCGGCCGAAATGCAGCAATAGCTCACCATTGGCTTGCGTGGGTAGCCGATAGTCTCCTATACGAATGGCACTCATGCCATGCGGACCGTTTTCCGGGACTACCTGGCCGCCCTCGCCAAGTGCCAGCCGAACCATTTCAAGCGGCAGGGACAGAAATGGCAACTGGTTGATAAAGGCGAATGTCGGGACTTGCCGCAATACGCCGTGTTCACTGTTCGATTGCAGTACGCTCGGGCTGGCATTGATCACGCCTTCCCCGGCTGCCGCCATTTCCAGGATCGGAAGACTGGTGAGGGCGCCGAGATATTGAGGAACGGCCTGGGTGAGGCGGGTGTTCTGGATAAATTCGGGTAGTGGCCGTGCCGGTTGCGTCGAACCGGGAAGTGGTTTGCTCAGGCCGACAACGGCCAGTACGGTGGGTGGCCCGGCCAACGCTTTGGCCAGCAGCTCGTCAGGGTCAGGCAGTGCCGCCAGATCGTTTTGCGAAAGTCCGGGAATCAGCGCACCGAGAAGCGCCGGGCTGTAACGATCCCGTTCGGAAAAAACGATATCGATCCCGATTGCGAGTGGCCTTCCTGCCTGAACCCGGTCGACCAACTGAGCGACGATGTCACGGGACCAGGGCCATTGGCCATATTTGACCAGGCTTTGGCTATCGATGCCGACCACGATGACCGGCTCGCTGTCTCTGGCCCTGGGCATCGTGCGCTGATATTGGTCAAACAGTGCTTCGCGAATGCTGAGCAATGGTGTTTGCTCAATGAAATATAACAACGTGGCGCCGACGATCAGCAACAGAAACGGCAAGGCCCGACCATGTCCGGCCCGGATTAGGGCGAGGGGCAGGCCGGCCATTGGCGTCACAGGTTGATGGTCAGCCCGTCGTAGGCAGAAATGATGTCGAGCGGTGCATGGCCGCCACGGGTAATTTGCTCAAGCCGACGCGTTTCGATGGCGAGGCGGGCGAGCTGCTTGTCGTCATGGACAGGTTCATGGTGGAAGAGGGCAAGCCGCTTGACTGACGCCGCCTGACAAAGCTCGACGCCAACGATGTTGCTGGAATGCCCCCAGTCCGCCTTGACGGAAACGGCTTCGGCCAGTGAGTACATCGCATCGAAAACGACCAGATCGGCCTTGTCGAAAAATTGCCTGAATTTTTCATATTCGGCCGAATTATCCAGCGTGTGCTCGGAGTCGGTTGAATAGACCACCGTCCGATCCAGGCTCTCGAATCGGAATCCGTAGGAGTCACCCGCATGCCTTTGCAGTGTGGGCGTGATGTTCAGTCCGGCGATATAACGGGTCTCGTCCGGCTTCATGAGGTCAAATTCGATCGTGGCCCCTGCCTGCGAATAGTCAACCGGGAAGTTTGGTGCCTGCATTTGCTGGCGAATTGCCTGCGCCAGATGCGAATGGCAGCCATGAACGACAATGCGGTTTCCCGGAATGTACATCGGTGCGAAATACGGGAAACCCATCAAGTGATCCCAGTGCAGGTGGGAGATGAAGATATGATAGGTTTGCGGATTGGGAACACCGAAGCGGGCAATTTTGGCCTGGCCGAGGGGGCGGGCGCCACTCCCCATGTCGCAGATAAAATGTTCCGGGCCGTCACCCACGATCTCCACGCAAGAAGAGTTTCCGCCAAAGGTGCCTGCTACCGAAAACGGCAGATTATTCACAAACTCGTCCAGTGCTTCCCGATTTTTGAACGTTTTGCCATTGGCTGCAGTCAAAGCTGCAACAATTTTTTCGCGAACATCACGGTGAGACAGGGAGACCGGCAGCGAACCGCGTGTCCCCCAGAAAATCACCTGCTTCATGATCCGATAACTTTGCAGGCAGACTCGACGCTGGCATAACACGGCACGATCAAGTTGAAGCGACTGATCGCAAAGACTTCCTGAACCATGGGTTGCAACGCCGCGATGGCAAATGTGCCTTTTTGCACTTTCGAGCGGCGAGAAGCCATCATCAGGACACGCAGGCCGGCGCTGCTAATGTAGTCGACGCCGGAAAAGTCGAGAAGGAGGGAGGGTTGGCTTTCAGCACAATGATCGAGCAGGGGATCAAGTGCTTGAGTGAACTCTTCGCTTGTGATGTGGTCAATTCGACCGCTGACGGAAACAATAAGTACACCGGCCTGTTCGCGGGTGGGAAGATTCATCATCGCGCAAGGGATTTGGGCTTTTGGGTAAGAACCAAGTATGCCATGCCCCTCGGCACACTCGGGTAAAATATTGCATGGATTCAAATCAGCAAGTCACGCGTCCGCTCTTCAGCTATCGCAAATTCTGGGCGCACCGCTTCGGTCCCGCCCCTTTCCTGCCCATGTCCCGCGCCGAAATGGATACGCTCGGCTGGGATTCGTGCGACATCATTCTGGTGACCGGCGACGCTTATATTGACCATCCCAGTTTCGGCATGGCATTGATTGGGCGTTTGCTCGAAGCGCAAGGCTTTCGCGTGGGCATTCTTTGTCAGCCAGACTGGAATTCCGCGGTCGACTTCAAAAAGCTGGGAAAACCGAATCTTTTCTTCGGCGTCACCGCCGGCAACATGGATTCGATGGTCAATCGTTATACGGCTGATCGCAAGATTCGCTCGGATGACGCCTACACGCCGAATGGTGAGCCCAACAAGCGGCCGGACCGGGCGGTCACCGTTTATGCCCAGCGCTGCCGCGAAGCTTTCCCCGGTTGCAACGTGATTGTGGGGTCGATCGAAGCCAGTCTGCGCCGCATCGCGCATTTCGATTACTGGTCGGACAAGGTTCGTCGCTCGGTACTGCCTGACTCCAAGGCCGATATGTTGTTCTTCGGCAATGCCGAGCGGGCCATCGTCGAATTGGCCCACCGTCTGGCCAAGGGCGAGAAAATTAACGAGATTCGCGATCTGCGCGGCACGGGGTTCATGGTGCCGACCGGCTGGTTGCCATCGGATGACTGGGAGGCGATGGATTCGACCTCGGTCGATACGCCGGGAGCGCTGGTCAAGCATGCCGACCCGTACGCCATGGATACTGGCAGCTCTGCGCCAACGACCAAGCCAGCACCACCACCGGGTGAACACACAGTGCGCATCGTATCCCGCGAGGAAAGGTTGGCTGGTCGTCGTGAACGTCGCGCCCATACGGTGATTCGCCTGCCGTCGTACGAACAGGTCAAGGACGACCCGGTGCTTTATGCCCATGCGTCGCGTACTTTCCACCTCGAATCAAATCCCGGCAACGCCCGTGCGCTGGTTCAGGCCCACGGCGAACGCGATGTCTGGCTGAATCCGCCGCCCACCCCGCTGACCACCGAAGAGCTCGACGGTGTCTACGAGTTGCCCTATGCCCGCCGGCCACATCCATCCTACGGTGACGCCAAGATACCCGCCTGGGAAATGATCCGTTTCTCGGTCAACATCATGCGCGGCTGCTTTGGCGGCTGCACCTTCTGTTCGATCACCGAGCACGAAGGTCGCATCATCCAGAGCCGTTCCGAAGATTCGGTCATACGTGAAATCGAGGAAATGCGCGACAAGACGCCGGGCTTCACCGGTATCGTTTCCGATCTCGGCGGCCCGACGGCCAACATGTTTCACCTGACCTGCAAGGACGAGAAAATCGAATCGGCCTGCCGCAGACTGTCCTGTGTCTACCCGGATATTTGCGAGAACCTGAATACGGATCACAGCAAGCTGATCTCGCTGTATCGCAAGGCTCGGGAGGTCAAGGGGGTCAAAAAGGTGCTAATCGGCTCCGGCCTGCGTTATGACCTCGCCGTTCGCTCGCCGGAATATATCAAGGAGCTGGTTACGCATCACGTTGGCGGTTACTTGAAAATTGCGCCCGAGCATACCGAAGAGCGGCCCCTATCCAAGATGATGAAGCCGGGCATCGGCTCCTACGACCGTTTCAAGCAGCTATTCGACCGCTTCTCCCGCGAGGCGGGCAAGGAGCAGTACCTGATCCCGTATTTCATTGCGGCCCACCCCGGTACTGAAGACGAAGACATGTTGAACTTGGCGCTATGGCTGAAAAAGAACAATTTCCGCCTCGATCAGGTGCAAAATTTCATCCCGACGCCGATGGCCATGGCGACGACGATGTATCACAGCGAACGCAATCCGTTACGCAAGGTGACGCGCAGCAGCGAGATCGTCGGCACCGTCCGCAACGGCCGCCAACGCAAGTTGCACAAGGCTTTCCTGCGTTACCATGACCCGGTCAACTGGCCGATGCTGCGTGAAGCGCTGAAGGAAATGGGGCGCTCGGATCTGATCGGCAATGGCAAGAAGCAGTTGATCCCCGCTTGGCAACCGGCTGGTGTGCCGGGCAAGTCCTACGGTCAACCGGAAAAAACCGCCCAAAACCAAAAAACCGGCGCTACGCCGCGCGTCGGGCAACGTCCGGTTCGCCAGCCTGGGCAGCCGTTGGCCCGACCGGGCAAGCCGGCGACGCCACTACGCGGTCGCCCATCAGGACGTAAACCTTAAATCGAAGTGTCGGAAGCACGTATGGAAAACACGACTACCACGTATGAAAAAATCGGCGGCGATGCTGTCGTCGGCAAACTCTGCGACCGCTTTTATGAATTGATGGACACCGTACCCCAGTTCCAGGGCATTCGCGCTATGCACCCGGCCAATTTGGCGGGTTCCCGCGACAAGCTTTACATGTTCCTGTCCGGCTGGATGGGCGGCCCCGATTTGTTCGTCGAAAAATTTGGCCATCCGCGCCTGCGTGGTCGGCACATGCCTTTTGAAATCGGTATCGCTGAACGTGATCAGTGGGTGGCCTGCATGGTTCTCGCCATGGAGGATGTCGGCATTGAAAAAACGTTGAGCAAGAAATTACTGGATAATTTCTTCCATACCGCTGATTTCATGCGAAATAAAGAAGGATAAATGCTCGTGCGGTGATGTTGCGGCGCACCATCAGTGATAGAATCACGCCTTTGATTTTTCAGGCCTTCCCATGTCCGCTCGTCCGATTCGCAACATCGCCATCATCGCTCACGTTGACCACGGCAAAACCACCCTGGTTGACCAGCTGCTCCGCCAGTCCGGCACTTTCGCCGCTCACCAGCAACTGGTCGAGTGCGTCATGGACTCCAACGACCTGGAAAAAGAGCGTGGCATCACGATTCTTTCCAAGAACACTGCGGTCGAGTACGAAGGCGTACACATCAACATCGTTGATACGCCGGGACACGCGGACTTCGGTGGTGAAGTCGAGCGCGTGCTGGGCATGGTTGATGGCGTGGTGCTGCTGGTCGATGCTGCCGAAGGCCCGATGCCGCAAACCCGTTTCGTCACCAAAAAGGCACTGGCCCTCGGCCTGCGCCCGATCGTGCTGGTTAACAAGGTTGACCGCGATGGCGCAGATCCTGATCAGGCCGTCAATCTGACGTTTGACCTGTTTGACAAGCTGGGTGCCACCGACGAGCAGCTGGATTTCCCGATCGTTTACGCTTCCGGCCTCAATGGCTGGGCCGCAATGGAACTGGATCAGCCGCGCGAAAACATGATTCCGCTGTTCGATACGATTCTTCGTCACGTGCCGGCACCGGATACCGACATCGAAGCGCCGTTGCAACTGCAGATTACCGCCCTCGATTACTCGTCCTACGTGGGTCGTATAGGCGTCGGCAAGATCAATCGGGGCAAGGTCAAGACCGGCCAGAATGTGCTGGTCATGTTCGGCACCGAAGAAGAAGCTGCCGAACACGAGCGCACCCCGATCAAGGCCAAGATTGGCCAGGTTTTCGGCTACAAGGGCCTGAACAAGATCGAACTCGAAGAAGGCCACGCTGGCGATATCGTGCAGATCACCGGTATTGAAGACCTGGTGCTGGGCTGTACCGTGACCGATCCGGAAAACCCGGAATCGTTGCCGCTGCTGAAGATCGACGAGCCGACGCTGTCCATGCAGTTCATGGTTAATACCAGCCCGCTAGCCGGTACTGAAGGCAAGTTTGTGACCAGTCGCCAGATCCGCGATCGTCTGCACAAGGAATTGCTGACTAATATGGCCCTGCGCGTGCATGACACGGGTAACGGTGACGTGTTCGACGTTTCCGGTCGTGGCGAACTGCACCTCGGCATCCTGCTCGAAAACATGCGTCGCGAAGGCTATGAGCTGGCTGTTGGCCGTCCGCGCGTCGTCAAGAAGACGATCAAAGGAGTTGAATGCGAACCGTATGAGTTGCTGACGGTTGACGTCGAAGAAGACACTCAGGGCGGCGTTATGGAAAGCCTTGGCCAACGCAAGGGCGACCTGACGGACATGGTGCCGGACGGCCGCAGTCGCGTCCGTATCGAATACCGTATTCCGGCGCGTGGGCTGATCGGCTTCCAGGGCGAGTTCATGAACTTGACCCGTGGTAACGGCCTGATGAGCCACGTCTTCGACGAATACGCACCGGTCAAAGATGGCAACGTCGCCGAGCGCCGCAATGGGGTGCTGATCTCACAGGATAACGGCGAAGCCGTTGCTTACGCCTTGTGGAAGCTGCAGGATCGTGGCCGTATGTTCGTTGTGCCGGGCGACAAGTTGTACGAAGGCATGATCATCGGTATCCACAGCCGTGAAAACGACCTCGTGGTTAACCCGATCAAGGGCAAGCAGCTGACCAACGTTCGTGCTTCGGGCACTGACGAAGCCGTTCGCTTGGTCCCGGCTGTTCAGCTTAGCCTGGAAGCCGCTGTTGAATTCATCGAAGAAGACGAACTGGTCGAACTGACGCCGAAGTCGATTCGTCTGCGCAAGCGTTACCTGACAGAAATCGAACGCAAGCGCGCGGTTCGCGGTCTGTAATCACGCATTATTGAAATTGCAGCCAGCCCTCTCGGGTGCAGGCGCGAATAAGTAAAAGGGCGGCCCAATGGGCCGCCTTTTTGCTTTAATGGATCGAATTATTAGGGCTGGTGGAGATATCAGCTGCTGCAAGCGGCAAATTGCCCCCGCTGCTGATTGCTACGGTCAACCGGAAATTATTCGAGAAATTCAAAAGCTGATCTGTGACCGGGAAATCCGATATTCCCGGTGGTCTTCGGTAAAGGCCTTTTCTAACCGCCCGTCATTGACATGAAGCGAACCACCTGCGGAGCATTCATCTGCTGCGTGAAGTCATGGCCGAAAGGTTTGATGCCCATACTGTCGATAATCGCCTGCCGTACGCCGGTGTTGTCGTCGCTGGCACGAAGACTGGGCAACAGATTGGAGGCATCATTCTGACCGAGACATGGATACAGTTCTCCCTTGGCGGTTATCCGTACCCGGTTGCACGTATCGCAAAAATTGTGACTGTGCGGCGAAATGAATCCAATCCGCGATTCACTACCCGGTGTTCGCCAGTAACGGGCAGGGCCGCCCGAATTTTCAGCGGATGGAATCAGTTCGAAATGGCGGGACAAGATCTGGCGCGTTTCTTCCGAGGAGATATAGGTATTGGCACGCCCTTGAATTTCCCCTAGCGGCATTTCCTCAATGAAGGAGATATCAAGCTCGTGGGCAATTGCAAAATGAACCAGGTCAACAAACTCGTCGTCGTTGATGCCGCGCATCATGACGGTATTCAGCTTGGTTCGCTGGAAGCCAACCTTGCGTACCGCCTCAATGCCATGCAGTACCTTGGACAGGTCACCGATCCGGGTGATTTTCCTGAAGCGCTCCGGATTCAGTGAATCCAGACTGATATTGATGCGCTTGACGCCAGCCGCCTTCAAAGGCGCTGCGAATCGGTCGAGCTGGGAACCGTTGGTGGTCAATACCAGCGCATCAAGTCCGGGCAGGGCGCCCAGTCGTTCGATAAGCCACGTCGCGTCCTTGCGTACCAGCGGCTCACCGCCGGTAACGCGGAGCTTGTTGACGCCAAGGCCAACGAACACTTCGGCAACGCGCAAGCACTCCTCCAGACTCATCACCTCGCTGCGGGGCAGAAAGGTCATTTCCTCGGCCATGCAATAAGTGCAGCGAAAATCGCAGCGGTCGGTAATCGACAGGCGAACGTAGGTGATTCGCCGTCCGTACTTGTCCACTAGCGTGCCGTCACTATGCTTCAGCGTACTTTGGGTGATGTTTGGCGTGAAATCGGCAAGACCTACAGGCGTCAGTTCCGGCCTAAGGGTTTCATTTTGCATGGCGGACAATTCAATGGCGACTGACAAGGAGGGAGTCTGCTGTCTGGACGCCGATTATCGGCGCCTGAACATTACTGAACAAGTAGATAGATCAAAAATGGAAAAGTTTCTTGTCAGCAATAATTCACTGCCAGGCGAGGGGAGTGACCATCGCCCTGCAAAACTTCAAGATGGACGTGTGCTTCCTTTAATCGCCATCAAGTCGCTGCAACGCGATTGAGGAGAACCGCAAGTTCGGGATAAAACACTCTTGAGTTGAGGTCGATACGCCGTCCAATCTGAATGGAATCGACAACTTCCCGAACTGCGGCGGATTGTTCCAGAAGCGTTGGAAAATTCTTGCTCGCGTCTACCAGCGACAATATTTTGACCAATAGTCGCCCGCAGGCACAGTAATAGGCGGGGTCAAGTCGGACAAAACGGGCGCCAGAGTCGCATGCATCCAGATAGGCTGCAGCCGTCGTCGCAGTCGCCTCAAGGGCGCTGAGGTTGTCCTGCGTGAAATAGGACATCACGATTCCTCTTTTCTCCATAATGATTACGTAAACTAGAGGATGTCCGAGGGCGAGTCAGCGAACTATTTCACGAACCGAGGAAATTGCCCACGATTAGCTTGCTTATTTTCATCATTACCAGCACAGGAATAAGTGGCTGGCGATGATGTTATCATTGTCGAATATCAGGAAATATCTACTCAAATGGACGTTTTCGAATGCTGAATTCATTGGCTGAAAAACAAAAAGCCCGGCCAAATGGGCTGGGCTTTTTGATGTATTCTGGCTCCCCGACCTGGGCTCGAACCAGGGACCTACGGATTAACAGAAGAACGAACCACGACGGGTCGGCCCCGTTAACCGATGCAGCACAAGCAACTCCACCAGCCATTTTCGGCCGCCAGCCGTAGCCGAGCCTATCCCGAACTTGACCGGCGCGAATCCCTGCATCCCGCAATATTTCCCGAAGCGAATCAATCGAATATCGACGTTTTTCGCGAACCTGCCCCGAACGGCGCCGATACTCACCCTCAGACTCTTCACACACCGCGAACCCGACCTCCGTCCGCGCCGCCTGTGGGCACCGTGGGGCAAAGATAGGGCCTCATCATGCCGCTCCCGCAGTCGCCAAGCCTGCGCCAAACCCGGCCCCAAGGCGGGCAAACTGCACCCGTCCCGGAGTCGAGCCAGCTACTCCGCCACCGCCGGCACCTGAGATGCGCCCTTGATGATGATTGAAGCGCTGTTGGCGGCATCCTGCAGTGCCTTTGAGCTCAGATGAGAGTACCTCATGGTAATTTTAGGGTCAGAATGCCCCAGGATTTGCTGAACTTCGTACAGGGTTCGGCCTGAATTCACCAAGAAACTGGCGTATTGATGGCGTAAATCGTGCAAACGAAGATGCGGCAGTCCGGCAGCCTTACGCAACCTTGACCATACCTTCATGATTGTTGTGTAGGGCTTGCCGTAATTCGGGTTCTCTTTGCGATAGGTGCGATTGACAAACAGATGCTCAAACTCACCTTCTGTTCCAAGTTGCCCAAGGACATCAATGGCGCTGGCATTCAACGGTATGGGCATCAAACAGCATTTCGTGGCCTTGCGTCGGGTAGGCCTGAACCACAAAGGCCCGACTGGCACAGAACTTCAGATGCGAGGCGAGAATCTTGCGCCAGACACCACCGATCACCAAATGCTCTTCGCTCCAGTCGAACTGGAAGGCTTCGCCTAATTCAAAGTGGAGCGGAACGAAGGCTTTGCTGACCGCCGCGCCACCATCGGAACGCCAGCGCCGGATGAACTCAGTGACCCGGCAGTAGGTGCCCGTAAATCCGGCCGCCTGCAATTCACCAAAGAGTTTCAGCGCCGTACGCCGATCCCGTTTCGGGCGCCGAGCATCCGTTTCCAGCGCCTTGATGAGTCGCGCCGCATAGGGCGCAATCTTGACGTTCGGGTTCTCCCGTTCGTACTTCGGCTCCGTGCCTTCCGGCGTCCGTAACCAACGCTTGACGGTGTTCCGGCTATACCCCGTCTTCCTCGAAATCTCGGATAGCGACACGCCATCCCGGTAAAACAACCGCCGAATCCTTCCCAGATCCTTCATGGTGATCATCTCCTAAAATCCTGCTCAAAAAATGAGCGGACTAGTTAATCACCCTGGTCAATTTTCAGCGCGCACAACCTCGCTTTTCTGGTCAGTTTTCAACGAGCGTCAACACCACCCTTCATATTCACAAAGCTAATCGTTTTCATTTGTCGTCTTTTAGCTGAACTGTCCCCCGTCCAAGTAATACGGGGCTATGGATACATGGAAAAGTACCAGTCTATGTCTTTGGATTGCCGTTCGCAATGAAAGCGCCATACATGGAGAGCATAGTTTGTGCATTCATGCTGACGTTGGATTCGGGCTTCTTAGCGCGGCCCGCCACTCACCCCAATACCGACCCACGGACTTTCCGTCTATAGGTGCCCCAAAATGCAAAAAGCCAACCCCGGAGGATTGGCTATGTGCAAGAATTACAACAGAATTTTTTGGCTCCCCGACCTGGGCTCGAACCAGGGACCTACGGATTAACAGTCCGGCGCTCTACCAACTGAGCTATCGAGGAACAGAGGCAATATTATAGGAGTAGAATCCACTCTGGTCAAGCATCTTGTGGTTTTCAAGAAGAAAAATATTGGTTTATGGATCCTAATTTAGTTTTTGCAAAAACGCCGATTGGTGACGAGGCAGTTCGCCAAAGTACGCGCGTCGTCCAGCGTAATTTACGCATGGTGCTGGTTCAAGTTGACGGAAAAATGAGTGTTGAGGAATTGACCTCAAAGATCGGAAATCCTCGACTGGTTGAGTCGGCTTTGCGGGAGTTGGAGGAGGGGGGCTTCATAGCCCCCACGGTAGAGGCTGTATCAATTTGGGAGGAGGGCAAAAAGGCTGCCAATGGAGGTGCTCCACAAGGTGATCATTCTGTCATGTCCCAGTTTTCGACTTTTGGACCGAAGTCGCTCGCTAGTGAGTCGACCAAAGACGATGGCGTTACCCGTAATTTCTCTTCGTTTGGCAAGCCGGTTCTTCCAGTATCATCTTTTGCCGAGAGCGAGGCATTCCAGTCAACTACTGTACTGACCGAAAAAAAAACAGATTCCGAGTCTCGCCGGTTTAAGCGGGGTGTATCTCGCGGACGCATGATGATGTGGTTTGTTGTTGCTGTATTGGGCGTCCTTGTTTGTACGGTTCTTTTTTACCCGTACGAGCAGTTCAAGCCTGGAATCGAGTCATCAGCATCACGGTTACTCAGGGCCCCGGTGAAAATCGACCATGTATCCGTAGTTTTGTTTCCGAGTCCGCGCCTTAAATTGTCCGGGGTTCATATCGGAGAGTCGTCAGATAGCAGCATTGCGGAGGTACGGATCGCATCCCCGCTTTCATTACTTGGCAAAGGTTCTTATCAAATTACTCTTGCGAGCGTTTCTGGTGCCGATATTTCAGCAAATCGGCTGGTCGCATTCCCCATGTTTATCGGAGGCGTACCGGAAGATTCCGGTGTTGTAATTCGTAAGATCATCATTGAACAATCCCGCGTAAGGCTTGGCGAAAGTGTTGCAATGGCCGATCTCTACGGTGAGCTGGCTTTTCGGATCGACGGTTCGATTGAAAAAGCGTCCTTCGAAACGGTTGATCGTACCTTGCTGATTGATGCGCTACCTGGCGATAACGGCGTCGCGCTGAATATTGAAGGCCGGGCCTGGCAACCTGCGGGTACCCCCGTTTCGTTTGCCTCCTTGCAGGCCAAGGGAAGTTTGCGAAAAGATAAATTGCTGATTCAGAATATCGATACCACTTTTCTCGGCGGCATTCTGCGGGGTAACTGGTTGCTAGAGTGGGGCAATGGCCTGTCGATGTCGGGCGATGGAACCTTGAGCCGACTTGATAGCCGGAAGATCAGCGCGGCGTTTGCGCCGTCGTTGAAAATCGAAGGCGATATGAGTGGCACGATTAGATTGCGTTCAACTGGACGCGACTGGGATGGCTTGTGGGGCAATCTGGAAGCCGTACTAAGTACTGAAATTACCCGTGGTGTCGTTCATGGTGTTGACTTGGGTGAGGCGGCTCGTCGCAATGGCGCTTCAGCGGTGCGTGCAGGTGCTACGAAATTTGATCGCTTGCGGTCAACGGTCAGCATTTCACCCAAGCAGGTAGTCGGTCGCGAGGTGTACATGGATGCCGGAATGGTGACGGCGGCTGGTCAGTTTGTTTCAGGGCGCGATGGGCAGGTTGAAGGCAATATGGTCGTTACCTTGCAGACCTCTGTGGCAAGTCAGCATGCGCCGGTTCGTATTTTTGGTACGTTGCCCGATTTGAGCGCAACAACCCGCAAATAAAAAGGGCGGAACAACCTTAGTTCCGCCCTTTGTTTGCAAACGGTAGGCGACGACTAGGCGTTGGTCACTGCCGCGATGGCTTTTGCCACGTAGTCCAGATTCTTGGTGTTCAGCGCGGCCAAACAGATTCGACCGGTCGACACAGCATAAATACCGAACTCCTCACGCATGCGATCAACCTGGGCTGAGCTCAAGCCGGTGTAGGAGAACATGCCGCGTTGTTGAGCAACGAAGGAAAAGTCTTGGGCCACGCCCTGTGCTTTGATGGCATCAACCAAGCCTGTGCGCATGGCACGGATACGGTCACGCATGCCGGCGAGTTCGGTTTCCCACATTTGACGCAGTTCTGGTGAGCTTAGAACACCGGCAACCAGGGCGCCGCCGTGCGTTGGCGGGTTGGAGTAGTTGGTGCGGATAACGCGCTTGACCTGCGACATGACGCGAGCCGACTCATCCTTGCCGGCGGTGATGATGGAGAGGGCGCCGACGCGCTCGCCATACAGCGAAAAGTTCTTGGAGAAAGAGCTGGAGGCGAAGAATTGCAGGCCGGATGCAGAGAAGGCCCGGACGGCAACTGCGTCAGCGTCGATGCCATCCGCGAAGCCTTGGTAAGCCATGTCGAGGAAAGGAACCAGACCACGATTTTGGCAGATGGCAACGATTTCGCCCCACTGTGAATTGGATAGATCGGCGCCTGTGGGGTTGTGGCAGCAAGCGTGCAAAAGAATGATGGAGCCGGCAGGCAACCCGTTCAGGCATGCCTTCATGCCATCAAAATTGACGCCACGCGTGGCTGCATCGTAGTAGGGATAACTTTCGACCACGAAGCCTGATGATTCAAACAGGGCGCGATGGTTTTCCCAGGACGGGTCGCTGATGTATACCTTGGCGTCCGGATTCAGGCGCTTCAGATAGTCGGCGCCGATCTTCAAGGCACCCGTGCCACCTAGGGCCTGGGCAGTAATGACCTGACCGTTTGCAATAAGCGGGGACTCTTTGCCGAGAAGCAGATTTTGCACGGACTGGTTGTAGGCGGGTGAACCTTCGATAGGTTGATAGCCACGTGGCAGGGCGGCTTTTACGCGAACATCCTCTGCTGCCTTTACGGCAGCCAGCAGGGGAATCTTGCCGTTGTCGTCGAAATACACGCCAACGCCGAGGTTGACTTTGGTGGTGCGCGCATCAGCATTGAAAGCTTCGTTCAGACCGAGGATAGGATCGCGCGGGGCCATTTCTACCGCTGCGAAGATCGAAGATGACATAGGAACTCCGTGGAATAATACAAATAGTGTTCGCGCAGCCAATTTGCCACGCGACGAAAAACCGAAGAATTTTAGCATGAGCGAAACCAACAAAATCATTCCGGTAGTCTGCTTTGATGGCAGCCCGTTTCGTTTGCATCAACCGTTCCCGCCGGCTGGTGATCAGCCGGTGGCAATTCAGGCGCTTGTCGAAGGTTTGGCAGATGGGTTGTCCTTTCAGACTTTGCTGGGTGTCACGGGCTCCGGGAAGACCTACACCATGGCCAATGTCATCGCCCGTACCGGCCGTCCGGCCTTGGTGCTGGCGCCAAACAAGACACTGGCGGCGCAGCTGTATTCTGAATTCAAGGAGTTTTTCCCGGAGAATGCGGTTGAGTATTTCGTCTCTTACTACGATTACTACCAGCCTGAAGCTTATGTGCCATCACGCGATCTGTTCATCGAGAAGGATAGTGCGATCAACGAGCACATTGAACAGATGCGGCTATCGGCAACGAAAAGCCTGATAGAGCGCCGTGATGTGGTGATTGTCGCGACGGTTTCATGCATCTATGGCATTGGCGACCGCGACGAATATCACAACATGATCCTGACCATGCGGGTCGGAGACAAGCTGGATCAGCGCAGCATCATCAAGCGCCTTAGCGACATGCAATACGACCGTAACGAGATGGATTTTCATCGCGGCACCTTCCGGGTCCGCGGCGACATCATTGATATCTTCCCGGCCGAACATGCTGAGCATGCTATTCGCGTCTCGCTATTTGATGATGAGGTTGAAGCGTTGCAGTTTTTCGATCCGCTAACCGGCCATCTGTTGCACAAGGCTTTGCGGTTCACGGTATTCCCGGCATCCCACTATGTGACGCCGCGCGCTACGGTGCTGCGTGCCATTGACGCCATCAAGGAAGAGCTGCGCGAACGTATTGAATACTTTAATCACAGCAACAAGCTTGTCGAAGCACAACGGATTGAGCAGCGCACCCGATTTGATCTGGAAATGCTTGATCAAATCGGTTTCTGCAAGGGGATTGAGAACTACTCCCGGCATTTTTCCGGGAGGAGGGCGGGAGAGTCTCCGCCGACGCTGATTGATTACCTGCCAGCCGATGCCCTGATGTTCATTGATGAATCGCATGTAAGCATTGGCCAGGTGGGGGGGATGTACAAAGGGGATCGTTCTCGCAAGGAAAATTTGGTCAATTATGGTTTTCGGCTTCCATCGGCACTCGATAACAGGCCGTTGCAGTTCAACGAATTTGAGGCGCATCTGCGACAGACCATCTTTGTTTCGGCGACGCCTGCAGACTACGAGCAGCGGCATGCCGGGCAGGTGGTCGAGCAGGTGGCGCGGCCAACAGGCTTGATCGACCCGGAGGTCATTGTTCGCCCGGCATCGACCCAGGTGGACGATTTATTGGCGGAAATTGGCCAGCGGGTTTCCGTCGGGGAGCGCGTATTGGTCACGACGCTGACCAAGCGCATGTCGGAGGACTTGACTGATTTCCTTGCGGACAATGGTGTCAAAGTACGTTATCTCCATTCGGACATTGATACCGTTGAGCGCGTAGAAATCATCCGCGACCTGCGCCTGGGTGAGTTCGATGTGCTGGTCGGTATCAACCTGTTACGCGAAGGCCTGGATATTCCGGAAGTGTCGCTTGTCGCAATTCTGGATGCTGACAAGGAGGGGTTCCTGCGATCCGAACGTTCGCTAATTCAAACAATCGGGCGTGCTGCTCGCCATATCCATGGCACAGCGATCTTGTATGCTGATACGATTACAAGGTCCATGCAGCAAGCGATTGCCGAAACAGGCAGGCGGCGTGAGAAGCAAATAGCCTTTAATCTGGAACACGGAATCATTCCGCGCGGCGTGTCCAAAAAGATCAAGGACATCATCGATGGGGTTTATGATTCGGCATCAGTTCAGACAGAGTTGAAGGCTGCGCAGCAACAGGTCGCGTACGCAGCAATGGATGAGAAAGCAGTGGCGAGGGAAATCAAGCGGCTCGAGAAGGCGATGCTGGAGTGCGCGAGAAACCTGGAATTCGAAAAAGCGGCGGCCGCCCGCGACGAACTGTTCCGCCTCAAGGAGCAGGTATTCGGCGCAGCGCGGCACGACCCCTACGGAGAGACAAAATGAGTTATCGCGTGCTACTTGTCTGCATGGGCAACATCTGTCGCTCACCAACGGCAGAGGGTGTCTTAAGATATTTCATAAAAATCAATAACCTAGGTAATGAAGTTGAAGTTGATTCTGCAGGAACGCATGGCTATCACGCTGGTGAAGCTCCTGATTCCCGTACCCAACGGGCTGCTTCAGTTCGCGGATACAACCTTTCTCAGTTACGGGCCCGCAAGGTGGCGCGTCAGGATCTCGATTATTTTGATCTGGTTTTAGCCATGGATAAAAGCAATCTCGATAACCTGAGGCGTATGGCAACGCCGGAGCAACAAGAACGGCTGGGATTGTTTATGGACTATTCAAAAAACTTCGAGGATGACGAAGTTCCTGATCCTTACTATGGCTTGGGTCACGGTTTTGATCTTGTCCTCGATATGGTCGAGGATGCGTCGTTGGGCTTGGTCGACGAAATCAAAAAGAAACTCGGAAGCTCCTGATATCCGGACAAAATAAAGGGGCTTCACAGGAAGCCCCTTTTTATCGCGTTACCGCAGTTTTTTAATTGTTACCGGTTTCAACGAGCACCAATGGCTCGCTTTCGGCTTGATCACTCACTGCCTTTTGCTTGCGAGGGCGACCTAGCTTGACCGGCGTTTCGGCCGGAGCGACTGCGACAGGCGTTGTGGTGGTTTGAACCAGTACCAAGCCACTCTCGGCAAGTGCCGAGGTGATGTCGACCGGTTCTGCCGCGACCATTGGTGGCGGAATTTCTTCAGTTTTTTGGCTAATTTCCGGGTTGACCGCAGCAGTCTCCTCGATAGGTGTCGGCTCGATTAGCAATGCAGGAACAACCGGTGCCGGCTCGGGGATGACTAGTGCAATTGAAGTAGCCCCAATGACTGGCACCATTTCAACGACGGGGGCTGGCTCTTCTACAGCGGTTACAGGTTCGGCAATCGGGGCTGGAATGACGACGACTACCGGCTCTAAATCCGGTGGCGTTGTCGTCTCTTGCGCCGGGCTTTCGACGGCCTGCGGTGCTGAAGTTGTCTCGGCTTCATTGCGGCGCTCGCCACGGCCACGACCACCACGGCGACCGCGACGGCGATTGCCTTGCTCATCGCTGCCGGTAGCATCAGTTGGGTCGGTGCCCAGCAGCGGGATAACGGCTGCCGACTGATCAACAACGTTATTTGCCTGCTGGTTCAGTTTGCTTTCAACGGCTTCAACTTGCGGGCGCTCACCGCGCGGTTTGCGTTCGGTCCGCGGACGACGTTCCTGGCGATCGCCAGTTGAAGTATTAGGCTCGTCAGTGGGGGCTTTTTCGGCGTTGCGCTCATTGCGATTGCCACGTTCCTTGTTGCGTTCCCCGCGCTCTTCTTCGCGCTTGTTACCATTTCGGCCGCTACCGCGACGTCCATCGCGATCACGACGATTTTCGTTGCGACCTTCGCGGGGTTTCTTGGCTGGCTCGGGCGCTGCAATTGGTTCAACCGGCTTGGCTGGTGCCCGGAACCACGAGAATATCTTCGAAAAGATACCGGCTTCTGGTTGGGCGGCGATGACAACAGGGGCGGCAACCTTTTCCGGCATGATGGGAGCCGGTTGATCCGGTGAAATACCTTTGATGGCCGCTTCCTGGCGTGGCTTGATAATCTCTTGCTGGGTGGCCAGTTTGATGGCTTCCTCGAGCGGCATGTCCATCATCCGGTAGGAAGGCTCGCGGGGTTCGTCATGGTTCAGGTCGTCATGGCGCAGGCGAGTAATGGTGTGCGCCGGAGTTTCCAGATGAACATTTGGAATCAACAGGATGGTGACCTTGTGGCGCAACTCGATGGCCTGGATGTCTGGGCGCTTTTCGTTGAGCAGGAAGGTGGCGACATCAACCGGAACCTGAACATGCACAGCGCCAGTGTTTTCCTTCATCGACTCCTCTTCGAGGATGCGCAGGATGTGCAGCGCAGCAGATTCGGCAGATCGGATGTGGCCGGTGCCGGTACAGCGCGGGCAAGGGATGTAGCTGGTTTCAGCAAGTGCGGGACGCAGGCGCTGACGGGAGAGCTCCATCAGGCCGAAGCGGCTGATCTTGCCCATCTGGACACGTGCACGGTCAAAGCGCAGGCCATCGCGTAGACGGTTTTCGACATCGCGCTGGTTCTTCTGGCTTTCCATGTCGATGAAGTCGATGACGATCAGGCCACCGAGGTCGCGCAGGCGCAACTGGCGGGCGAGTTCGTCAGCTGCTTCTTGATTGGTCTTGAGCGCTGTTTCCTCGATGTCAGAACCCTTGGTCGAACGACCGGAGTTGACGTCCACTGCGACAAGCGCTTCGGTATGGTCAATGACGATGGCTCCGCCGGACGGCAGGTTGACCTGGCGAGCGAAGGCGGTTTCGATCTGATGTTCGATCTGGAAGCGCGAGAACAGCGGTACATCGTCGCGGTAGCGCTTGACGCGATTGACGTTGCCCGGCATCACCGTGCCCATGAAGGCGCGGGCCTGCTCGTAGACCTCGTCGGTATCGATCAGGATTTCGCCGATATCCGGCTGGAAGTAGTCGCGGATGGCGCGAATGACGAGGCTGCCTTCGAGATAAATCAGGAAGGCGCCACTTTGTTGCTGGGCGGCACCGTCAATGGCAGTCCACAGTTGCAGCAGGTAGTTCAAGTCCCACTGCAGCTCTTCAGCCTGGCGACCAATGGCGGCGGTTCTGGCGATCAGGCTCATGCCATTGGGCACTTCGAGTTGATCCATGACATCGCGCAGCTCGGCGCGTTCATCACCATCAACGCGACGGGAGACACCGCCACCACGCGGGTTGTTCGGCATCAGAACAAGGTAACGGCCAGCCAGGGAAACATAGGTGGTCAGGGCGGCGCCCTTGTTGCCACGTTCGTCCTTGTCAACCTGGACGATCAGTTCCTGGCCTTCCTTGAGTGCGTCCTGGATTCTGGCGCGACCAGCTTCAGTGCCCGGCTGGAAAAAGGCACGGGAGACTTCCTTGAAGGGAAGAAAACCATGCCTATCGGCACCGTAATCGACGAAGCAGGCTTCGAGCGAAGGTTCGATGCGGGTGATGACACCCTTGTAAATATTGCTCTTGCGTTGTTCCTTGGCGGCGGATTCAATGTCGAGATCAATCAGTTTCTGACCATCGACAATGGCGACACGGAGTTCTTCCGCCTGTGTCGCATTGAATAGCATGCGTTTCATTATTTTCGGCTCCAGCGCACAGCAACACGCTGCAACGAAACGCCCGGGCAGGCAGCGACAGTTTCAGTTTTCGGGTTGCGTCATAAATGGTGGGCAAAGGCGATGGTGAAAGTGCTGATCAACAAACGGTCGCGTGCTTTTTATTGAAATGCGCGACCTGAAAATTCCTGCAACGGGCAATCCGTGCGTGCTTACAGTGGGCTTATCCATTAACATCACTACTTTTGGTGAGTGAACTTAACCAGTCGTTTTACGTTGGTCTGGCCTGGGCAGTTGGCACAGGTGAGACTTTCGAGCCTGCCGCTTGGCGGTCGCGCATTCAGCGCGAGGGCACAAACGGTCTGACGGTTCGGCATCTCTTGCAAACCGAGACGTAGAACGCAGGCAGTATATTAGAAATATGACCGTGGTAGGTAACAATTCAGTCACACATGCCGTGATCGGCGAAGAGGAAATCGGGCAGCGTCTTGACAACTTTTTGATTCGACGTTGCAAGGGTGTTCCGAAGAGCCATATTTACCGGATTTTGCGTAGTGGCGAAGTGCGGGTGAATAGTGGTCGGGTGGATGCCACTTACCGTCTCAGGGTTGGTGATAATGTTCGTATTCCGCCGATCCGGATTGCCGAGCGTCCGCAAAATGAGGTCGACGAGGCCGCCAAGGAGCGGGTTGATCTGCCGATCATCTACGAAGACGAGGCAATGCTGGTGATCGACAAGCCTGAGGGTATCGCGGTGCATGGCGGTAGCGGGGTCAGCTTCGGTGTCATAGAGGCATTGCGCCGGCAGCGACCGCAGGCAAAGTTTCTTGAATTGGCGCATCGACTGGATCGGGAAACCTCTGGTGTCCTGCTGGTCGGCAAAAAGCGACTGGCCCTGACGGCATTGCACGACATGTTTCGAGAGCATGGCGCCGGAGCGGATAAACGTTATCTTGTGCTGGTCAAGGGGCGCTGGATGAACCTGGCCCAGCACGTCAAACTGCCACTCCACAAATACCTCACCGATGGCGGGGAGCGCCGCGTTTCTGTGGATCCGCAAGGGAAGGCGTCGCACACGATATTTCGTTTGCTGGCTCGTTGGCCGGATATGAGTTTGCTTGAGGCGCAGTTGAAAACCGGGCGGACGCATCAGATTCGGGTCCACCTGGCGCATCTGGGGTTCCCCATTCTGGGTGACGAGAAGTATGGCGATTTCTCGCTCAACAAGAATCTCAAGCGTGATGGACTGAAGCGCATGGCGCTGCATGCCTGGCGTATGGCTTTTCGGCATCCGCTGACTGCTGCGCCGTTGGAGTGCATTGCTCCGCTGCCCGATAGCCTGGGTGGATACATTGCTGCGGTCAACCGGAAAAAAGAGCAGGAATTCAAATCTGAAAATATGGACCAGATATTGGGCAATACATGAAATACGAACTGGTTGTCTTCGACTGGGATGGAACGCTGCTTGATTCGGCTGGTGCCATTGTTCGCGCCATTCAGTCGTCATGCCTTGATCTTGATTTGCCGATTCCGGACGATGCACGTGCGCGCCATGTCATCGGCCTCGGTTTGGCTGACGCACTTCGCCATGCGGTCCCTGAATTGAAGCCGGATAACTATCAGGCCATGATTGAGCGATATCGCCACCATTATCTGGCGGGTGACCAAACGCTCAAATTGTTTGACGGCGTTCCGGATATGTTGGAGCGTTTGGCTTCTTCCGGACATTTGTTGGCAGTGGCTACCGGTAAGAGCCGTCAGGGTCTGGAGCGAGCGTTTGACCATTCAGGTTTGCGTCGCTTTTTCCAGGCATCGCGTTGTGCCGATGAGTGTCACTCGAAGCCACATCCACAGATGCTTGAGGAACTGATGGCTGAGTTCGGGGTAACTGTCGGGACGACTGTGATGATCGGTGATACCTCTCATGATCTATTGATGGCGAGCAACGCTGGTGTTGATGGCTTGGCGGTAACTTATGGTGCCCATCCGCACGAGCATTTGCTGGCGTGCCAACCGGTTGTTTGCCTGAATAGTGTTCTAGAACTTGATAAATGGCTACGGGATTTCGGCTGATTTGCCCCGCCCGGGAGGTTGTCGAGGCGGGTAAGGGCGTTCGTTTTACAGTCAGTCGATATGGACGAGAGATTCCCGCTTTTGTCATCCGTTTTCAGGGGATTGTTCATGCCTACGTCAATGAGTGTGGCCACGTTCCCGCTGAACTCGACTGGCAGCCCGGCGAATTCTTCGATGATTCCAAGCTATACTTGATTTGCTCGATTCATGGCGCGCTTTATGCTCCAGAATCAGGTAGATGTCTCGGTGGGAGATGCCAGGGAAAAGGGTTGAAGCCTCTGCGTGTGCAAGAGATTGATGGACAGATTTTTTTAGAGCAAGAAACTAATTATGGATAACCCCGAAATTCCCAATAAAGATTCTGCCTGGGAGCGGAAAACCCTCGAAAAACTGGTGTTTGCCGCCCTTGATGAGCAGCGGGCTAGACGTCGCTGGGGGATAGCATTCAAAGCGCTTGGATTTATTTATTTGCTGGTAGTGTTATTTGCGGTTGTCGATTGGGGTAGTACCGGTGAGCATCAGGAGCGCCATACCGCAATGGTCAATCTGACCGGCGTTATCGAAGCCAAAGGTGAAGCCAATGCCGAAAATCTCGTCGCTGCCCTGAATAGTGCTTTTGAGGAAAAAAATGTCGCAGGGGTCATTCTGCGTATCAATAGCCCTGGCGGAAGCCCGGTTCAGGCCGGGATCATTAATGACGAAATTCGTCGTTTGCGAAACAAGTATCCTGACAAGTTGCTCTACGCGGTGGTTGAAGACATGTGCGCGTCAGGTGGTTATTTTGTGGCTGCTGCAGCCGATAAAATCTACGTCAATAAGGCCAGTATCGTTGGCTCAATTGGCGTTTTGATGGATGGTTTCGGCTTTACGGGTGTGATGGATAAAGTGGGTGTCGAGCGCCGCCTGCTGACCGCCGGGGACAACAAGGGATTCCTTGATCCATTTTCCCCGCAAGCGCCGCAGCACAAGGCCCATGCGCAAACGTTGCTTAATGACATTCATCAACAGTTCATCAATGTGGTCAAAGCCGGCCGCGGCAAGCGGCTCAAGGAAACGCCGGAAATGTTCTCCGGTCTGATGTGGACGGGGGCCCAAAGCGTTCAGATGGGCTTGGCTGATGATTTTGGCAGCGTGGACTCAGTTGCCAGGGATGTGATCAAGGCTGAAAAGGTGCTTGATTATTCGGTCAAAGACAATATTGCCGAGCGCTTTGCCAAGCGCCTTGGCGCCAGTACGTTTGCGGGTTTTTGGAAGGGGTTTTCCGAAAGCGCCCAAGGGGTTCGTCTTAACTAAAGCCTAGGCAAGCAGTAGGAAGACCGTCGGACGCCGCTCGATTTCGGGTGGTGTTTGTTTTTTCCAGGCCAGGATTGTCCGGGTCAATACTGATTCTGTGGGCAGCGTCAGGTCGGTAGCCACGGTCATCCTTGTTGTGGGCTGGCATGCCTGCAGAATGGTATCGAACATGGCGCGATTGCGGTACGGGGTTTCGATGAAAAGCTGGGTTTGCTGGCGCTTTCTTGATTCGCTCTCCAAGTCGCGGAGTGCCTTTGATCGATCCGCTTCCTTGGTGGGCAGATAGCCCTGAAAGGCAAATCTTTGGCCATTCAGTCCGGAAGCCATGAGGGCCAACAGCAAAGAAGAGGGGCCGATCAACGGTACTACTCGGATATTTTCTTTCTGTGCCAATGCCACCAGATTTGCGCCAGGATCAGCGACGGCTGGGCAGCCCGCTTCCGAAAGCAGGCCGACATCGTGTCCGGCGCGTAAGGGTTCCAGCAGGCGATCTAGGGCGCTATCTTTGGTATGCTCGTTTAACTCCTCAAGTAGCAATGACTGCAGTGGGGCATCGGTTCCGGCTACTTTCAGGAATGCGCGCGCTGTCTTGGCTTGTTCCACGACAAAATGGGTAAGTGGTCTGATAACAGCCAGTACGTTGCTGGGTAACGACGCCTGTGGTGCTGTGGGGCCGAGCGGTACGGGTATCAGGTAGAGGGTTCCCGCCATCAGATAACCGCCACGCCTTGATTACGCAACATTTCGCATAACGCAATCAACGGCAGTCCGATCAACGCGTTGGGATCATCGCCACGCATGCTGCTGAGCAGGGCGATTCCTAATCCTTCAGATTTTGCCGATCCGGCGCAGTTGTAGGCAGGTTCGCGCCGCAGGTAGTTCTCAATCTCCTGGTCGCTCAGGTTTCTGAAGGTCACTACCATCGGTACCCCGCGAACTTCGGCTGAATCAGTTTTCGTGTTGAGCAAGCATATGCCTGTAAAAAAATTCACGGCCTTTCCTGATAGTGCGCGCAATTGCGCAATGGCTCGTTCATGAGTTCCTGGTTTTCCGAATATTTTGCCGTCGACCGTAGCAACTTGATCGCTTCCAATAATCAGTGCGTCGGGGTGGAGTCGTGCAATCGCTCTGGCTTTGGCTTCGGATAGCCTCAAGGCTAAGTTCTCTGGTGTCTCGCCGGGCAAGGGGGTTTCGTCAGTTTTAGGATTGGCAACTTCAAAGGGAAGGCCGAGGCGACCAAGCAGTTCGCGGCGAAATGGTGAGGTTGATGCAAGAATAAGGTTTTGCGGCATGAAAGACTCTTTACAACAAAGCGTTGCGATGAATACTTGAAGCAGCACTTTGTTTTTGACTTGGAAAGCCAAAAATAATATCATTCAATGTTTAAGTCGCAACAGGTCAAGATTGAAAAGGATTTCTGACGCTTTCGCATTTGCCAGAGATGGTCGTGTTCTTGATGGAACGCTGGCTATTTCGGGCCTCGATCGCCTGCATGATCTGCTGGTGGGTCAAGATGGAGAGGTAGTTTACCGTCTTGAGGGGTTCAAGGGTGACGGCGGCGAGCCGATGCTGCATCTGGAGGTTTCGGGTTTGCTCCCGCTGGCCTGTCAGCGCTGCCTGGAAGCTGTACCTTTTGATCTTGACGTCGATTGCTTGCTGGAACTTGTTCCTGCTGGTGCCGAATTGTCGCAAGACGAACTGGAAGACGACACCCGGGATTTCCTGCCGGTGGAGCGCGAACTGGATGTGGTTGAGTTAGTTGAGGATGAAATCCTCCTCGCCTTGCCAGTAGCGCCACGGCACGAAAAATGTGGTTTACCTGGCGCGGCCGATGCTGGTGAGCGGATCAATCCGTTTGCGAAATTGTCCGGGCTACAAGGTAAACCGAACTGATTTTTTTGGAGTAATAAAATGGCCGTTCAACAGAACAAAAAGTCCCCGTCCAAGCGTGGCATGCACCGTGCACATGACTTCCTGAGCGCTCCGCCGCTTGCCGTCGAACCGACCACGGGTGAGGCGCATTTGCGTCACCATATTTCCCCGGCGGGTTTCTATCGCGGTAAAAAAGTCGTCAAGGGCAAGGGCGAGTAATCGTTCAATGAAGGGCAGGCAGTTCTTTGTGAACTGCCTGCCTTTTATTTTGCCATGACAACCCGCATTGCCATTGATTGCATGGGGGGTGACCACGGTCCGTCTGTGACGGTTCCTGCGGCCATTCAGTTCCTTGCGGAGCATCCGTCAGCGAATCTTCTTCTGGTTGGTCAAGAAGATGTTTTGCGGCCATTGCTCGCTACCCATGCCAGCGATTCCCGTATTCGTCTCGTTCACGCCTCTGAGGTTGTTGGCATGGATGAGTCGCCTGCGCTCGCCTTGCGAAACAAGAAAGATTCGTCCATGCGCGTTGCCATCAATCAAGTCAAACTTGGTGATGCAGATGCCTGTGTGTCTGCGGGCAACACGGGCGCGCTCATGGCAATATCCCGGTTCGTCCTGAAGATGTTGCCAGGGATTGACAGGCCTGCGATTTGTGCGCCACTGCCTACGGTTAATGGTCACACACACATGCTTGATTTGGGCGCCAATGTCGATTGCGGGCCGGAGCATTTGTTGCAATTTGGAATAATGGGCGCAATGCTTGTCTCCGCTATGGAGCACAAGGATCAGCCTACCGTCGGCATTCTGAATATTGGTGAAGAAGACATTAAAGGCAATGAAGTCGTCAAGGCAGCGGCAGGGCTTTTACGAACATCGGGTCTTAATTTCATAGGCAACGTTGAAGGCGATGGTATCTATAAAGGCGACGCTGACGTGATCGTTTGCGATGGATTCGTCGGGAATGTCGCGCTGAAGACTTCCGAAGGGCTTGCCCAGATGTTGGCTTCTTCTTTGCGGAGTGAATTCAAGCGAAACTGGCTGACCAAGATTGCTGCCTTGATTGCGATTTCAGTACTCAATAATTTCAAAAGGCGTTTTGATCATCGTCGTTACAACGGAGCCATTCTTCTTGGACTCAAGGGTATCTCAGTCAAGAGTCATGGTTCCGCCGATGTGCTGGCCTTTGGTAACGCTATTTCACGTGCCTATGATGCTGTTGAAAGCCGTGTTGTAGAGCGTATTACCAGTCGGTTGGCGCAAATGACGCCTGCCCCCATCGCGGTCTTGGAGAGCATCTGAATGTACGCACGAATTACTGGTACCGGCAGTTATCTTCCTGGCAATCCAGTTAGTAACAGCGATCTGGCAGCACGTGGTATTGACACCAATGATGAATGGATTGTTAGTCGCACTGGAATTCGTAATCGCCACCTCGCAAACGCTGGTACTACATCAAGCGAACTAGGTTTGATTGCTGCTCAGCGAGCCCTCGAGATGGCTGGAGTTTCAGCTGCTGATCTCGACCTGATCGTAGTTGCGACCTCTACGCCAGATTTTATTTTTCCAAGTACAGCCTGTTTGATTCAGGCCAAGTTGGGAAACAAGGGTGCAGCTGCCTTCGATGTACAGGCTGTTTGCGCCGGTTTTACCTATGCACTCGGTATCGCTGAAAAATTTATCCATTCAGG
This sequence comes from Betaproteobacteria bacterium, assembly GCA_016709965.1. NCBI lineage: Bacteria > Pseudomonadati > Pseudomonadota > Betaproteobacteria > Rhodocyclales > Azonexaceae > Azonexus > Candidatus Azonexus amarohabitans. The sequence continues at coordinate 220,616 of JADJLT010000001.1, read as the reverse complement.
TAGCCATAAAAAAGCACTGGTAATTGGCGCCGAAGTTTTTTCGCGTATTCTCGACTGGAACGATCGTGGTACATGCGTACTGTTCGGCGACGGGGCTGGCGCGGTTGTTTTGGAGGCTTCTGATAAGCCGGGTATTCTGGCAACGGCAATGCATGCCGATGGAAGCCAAAATGGTATTTTGAACGTTCCTGGTCAGATTTCCGGTGGGCAGGTGACCGGTGATCCATTCTTGCGCATGGACGGACAGTCTGTTTTCAAGTTTGCCGTACGGGTTCTGGCTGATGTTGCCGAGGAAGTCTGTCAGATGGTAGGGCGTCAAACGACTGAAGTTGATTGGCTGATTCCACATCAGGCCAACATCCGTATCATTGAAGCAACCGGGAAGAAACTTGGCATTGATCGCAATAAAGTAATCGTTACAGTTGATCGCCACGGCAATACTTCCGCGGCTTCTGTACCGCTTGCGCTGGACGAAGCGGTACGCGATGGTCGCATTCAGCCTGGCCAGAAGGTTCTGGTTGAGGGGGTTGGCGGTGGTTTTACGTGGGGCGCAGCCCTGTTTGAATTCTGAACCAGGAGACGAAACCATGTCTTTTGCATTCGTATTTCCAGGTCAAGGCTCACAGAGCGTTGGCATGATGGCACCTTATGGCGACGCAGCTGTGGTTCGTGAAACTTTTGGCGAGGCGTCAGATGCACTGGGGGACGATCTTTGGGCCATGGTTGCTGATGGTCCGGCGGAAGCGTTAACGCAGACGGTAAATACCCAGCCAGTAATGCTGACGGCTGGTGTCGCTGCATGGCGTTTGTGGATTGCAAAGGGTGGTCGCAAGCCAGCGCTTGTTGCGGGGCATAGTCTTGGTGAATATTCCGCGCTGGTTGCTTCGGGTGTGATTGATTTCAAGGATGCTGTTCCGCTTGTTCGTTTGCGGGCCGCAGCGATGCAGGAAGCGGTACCGTTGGGAACCGGTGCAATGGCCGCTATTCTCGGCCTGGATACTCCAAGCATCGTGGCTGCATGCATAGAAGCAGCAAACGGCCAAGTGGTGGAGCCCGTTAATTTCAATGCTAACGGTCAAACAGTGATTGCCGGCCACAAGGAAGCGGTTGAGCGCGCAATGGATGCGTGCAAGGCGCGGGGGGCCAAGATGGCTAAGGCCTTGCCAGTGTCTGCGCCCTTCCATTCGTCTCTGATCCGTCCTGCGGCTGACAAGTTGGCTTCTCGTTTGGCAGAACTGAATTTTAAAGAGCCGCAAATTCCCGTAGTTAACAATGTTGATGTTGCTATCGAAACTGATCCTGCGCGAATCAAGGATGCCCTGATTCGCCAGGCTTTCAATCCTGTTCGTTGGGTTGAAACGATTCAGAAAATGGCCGTTCTCGGCGTGTTAACCGTAGTTGAATGCGGTCCGGGGAAAGTGTTGGCTGGATTGACCAAGCGTTGCGCCGATGGTGTCGTTGGTGTTGCCATGGCTGATGTCGCGGCCATTGAAGCCAATCTGGGTCTGGAGTGACAGATGTTGAATGACAAGACGGCCTTGGTTACTGGCGCCACTCGTGGAATTGGCCGTGCAATCGCCCTTGAATTGGGTAAGCAACGCGCTACGGTAATTGGTACGGCAACTACTGCGGAAGGTGCCGCGAAGATTTCTGCCTATCTTTCAGAGGCTGGCGTCAAAGGAAAAGGTATCGCACTTAATGTTTGCGATGTTGCTCAGACAGATTCAGTTTTGGCTGACCTTACCAAGGAATTTGGCGCTATCACGATCCTTGTGAATAATGCTGGTATTACCCGTGATAACCTATCAATGCGGATGGGGGATGATGAATGGGATGCGGTTATTGACACTAATCTGAAAGCGGTGTTTCGTCTCTCGCGCGGAGTGATGCGTGGCATGATGAAGGTACGTTTTGGCCGCATTGTAAATATTACGTCGGTAGTCGGTTATTCAGGTAACCCTGGGCAGGCAAATTATTGTGCTGCCAAGGCAGGTGTAGCGGGCATGAGTCGCTCGCTGGCACGTGAGTTGGGTAGTCGTAACATTACAGTTAATTGTGTTGCGCCAGGCTTTATTGCAACGGACATGACGCATGCGTTGACCGAAGAGCAGAAGCAGGCCATGCTTGCGTCGATCCCGTTGGGGCGCGCTGGTACGCCTGAAGATATTGCTGGCGCTGTCGGTTTTCTTGTATCCCCGGCTGCTGCCTATATCACAGGCACAACAGTGCATGTGAATGGCGGCATGTTTATGGATTGATTTCCTGAAGCCTCGGCTTTTGGTAGACTAGTAACGTTTTTTTTCGTACCCCTGAGGGGAAGGAGTTTTTCTAATGGATAACATCGTAGAGCGCGTCAAAAAGATCGTCGCCGAACAACTGGGCGTGAACGAAGCGGACATCAAGAACGAGTCCTCCTTTGTGGACGATCTGGGCGCGGATTCCCTGGATACCGTTGAACTGGTCATGGCACTCGAAGAAGAGTTCGAGTGCGAAATTCCTGACGACCAAGCTGAGAAGATCACTACGGTCCAGCAGGCAGTCGATTTCATCCTCGCCAACAAGAAGTAATCCAATTCTGGTTGACCCAGGCAAGGCCGGCCCCCTTGGCCGGCCTTGCTACATTTGCTTTCGGAGTGCACCTTGGCACGTCGCAGAGTCGTAATTACCGGTTTGGGCATAGTTAGCCCGGTCGGAAACACCGTCGAAGAAGCTTGGCAGAACATTCTGGCAGGTAAATCCGGTATTGCCGCTGTCACCAAGTTTGATACCTCAACTTTCCCGGTTCAGTTCGCCGGTGAGGTCAAGAACTTTGACATTACCCAATATATTTCCGCCAAGGATGCGCGCCGTATGGATGACTTTATCCATTTCGGGCTTGCAGCTGGCATTCAGGCCGTGCATGATGCCGGTCTGGACAAGGAGGGCGCAGCTGATCCGGAACGGGTTGGTGTTGCCATTGGTTCAGGTATCGGGGGGCTGCCACTGATTGAGGCAACCAAAGACGAGTACACTGCGGGTGGTGTGCGCAAGGTTTCCCCGTTCTTTGTGCCAGGTTCGATCATTAATATGATATCTGGCAATCTGTCGATCGAGTTTGGCTTCAAGGGACCGAATATTGCCTTGGTTTCTGCATGCACGACGGGTACACATTCGATTGGTGATGCTGCGCGTATCATTGAATACGGTGACGCGGACGTCATGGTTGCAGGTGGAGCAGAATCGACTGTGTCACCTTTGGGTATGGGCGGTTTTTGTGCTGCTAGGGCCTTGTCCACGCGCAACGACGACCCAACTACAGCCAGTCGGCCGTGGGATAAGGACCGCGATGGTTTCGTGCTTGGTGAAGGGGCCGGCGTCATGGTGCTTGAAGAATATGAGCACGCAAAGGCGCGGGGTGCAAAAATTTACGCAGAATTGATCGGGTTCGGAATGAGCGGTGATGCGTACCATATCACGGCCCCAAATACTGATGGACCGCGTCGTTCCATGCTGAATGCCTTGAAGAACGCAGGAGTTGCTCCGTCAGAGGTTCAGTACCTGAATGCTCATGGCACCTCTACGCCTCTTGGTGACAAGAATGAAACAGATGCAGTCAAGCAAGCTTTTGGTGATGCGGCCTACCAGTTGGTGGTGAACTCAACCAAATCGATGACTGGTCACCTTCTAGGTGGTGCTGGTGGTATAGAGTCGTTGTTTACAGTGCTGGCAATACATAACCAGATTTCACCCCCAACTATTAATATCTTTAATCAGGATCCTGAATGTGATCTTGATTATTGTGCGAATGTAGCGCGTCCAATGAAAATTGACGTGGCGCTGAAGAATAATTTTGGTTTTGGTGGGACCAATGGCTCGCTAGTATTCAAGCGAATCTAAGCCAACCAGTCGTAGAGAGAACGGTGCAGCTTCCGGTATTTGTCGGACTGCGCCGTTCGCATTTATTGGATGTTTCGGTACTGATACTCGTCTTTCTGGCGACAGCGTCCATTTTTTATTTTGCAGGGGCAAGGTCGATACAATCCGCACTTGTATTTATCACGTGGGCTTTTGCACTTCTAGCTTGGCTTAATCTAAAGCCATATTTTCAGAAGATTCGCTTGGAGCGTAGTGGTTATATTTTGGCGGCGAGAGCAGATGAATTGGAGTTTGAGAAGGTTGCACTTCAGCCATATTCGTTAGTTCATTCGTGGCTCACCGTTATTCGCCTAAAGACTGAAGCAGGTTCCATTCACACTTTGGTTGTCGCAAGAGACAGCTTAACGGATACAGACTTCAGGCATCTGAGGATGTTTCTTCGTTGGCAAGCTCAATTCATCGCGCCGGGCGGCGACATCTGAGAACGGTATTCTTCACCTTGGTAGCTGTCTCCGGGTAATCTCTCGAAAAGTGAAGCCCTCGGCTTTCCTTTCGCTGCATGGCACAGCGGACAATCAAATCTGCCGTTGCGACAAGGTTGCGAAGTTCAATCAGATCATGACTTACTCTGAAGTTGGCATAAAACTCGTCAATCTCACGTTTTAGTAAAGCGATGCGATGTCCTGCTCGCATTAAGCGCTTTGTCGTGCGAACAATGCCTACATAGTCCCACATGAAGCGTCGGAGTTCATCCCAGTTGTGCGAGATAACAACCTCTTCGTCGGCGTCGGTAACGCGACTTTCATCCCATAAAGGCAATTGTGGAATAGTTATGGTGTTGTTGGCCAAAATATCCTTGACCACAGCTTCTGCGAAGACCAAGCATTCGAGCAAGGAATTTGATGCGAGACGGTTGGCGCCATGAAGACCGGTGCATGAGGCTTCGCCAGCTACATAAAGCCCTGCAACATCTGTTCTTCCGTTCAAGTCGCTGATAACTCCCCCGCAGGTATAATGAGCAGCAGGTACGACGGGTATTGGTGCTTGAGTAATATCGATACCAAGCTCCATGCATCTTGCGTAAATATTCGGGAAATGGGTCCGGATAAAATCCTCACCCTTGTGCGAAATATCGAGAAAGACGCAATCCAGACCCCGCTTCTTCATTTCAAAGTCTATGGCTCGAGCGACAATATCACGTGGTGCCAGTTCGGCTCGATCATCATGTTCAGGCATGAACCGAGTGCCATCTGGTAGCCTGAGAAGCCCCCCTTCACCGCGAACTGCCTCAGAGATAAGGAATGATTTTGCTTGCGGATGATACAAGCATGTAGGGTGAAACTGGATGAACTCCATGTTGGAAACACGGCATCCAGCCCGATAAGCCATGGCAATTCCATCACCCGTAGAAGTGTCCGGGTTGGTAGTGTAGAGATAAACCTTGCCTGCGCCACCGGTGGCCAGCATTGTATTGGCTGCTCCGATGGTCACAACCTCACCATCTTGAGTGTTCAGGATGTAAGCACCAAAACAACGCTTTTCTCCGGTTCCTAACTTGTCGCCAGTAATTAAATCGATCGCGATATGATCTTCGAGTACCGTGATGTTTGGGTTTGCCCGGACTTTTCTGGTCAGGGTATCCTGAACCGCGGAGCCCGTGGCATCTGCCACATGAATCACTCTGCGGGCACTGTGTCCGCCTTCGCGGGTCAGGTGATAACCGGCATCGTCCTTGGTAAATGGGACGCCTTGTTCAATTAGCCATTCGATTGCATGTCGCCCGTTCTCGACCACAAAACGGGTTGCTTTTTCATCGTTTAACCATGCTCCGGCTACAAGAGTGTCCTGAATGTGAGCTTCAATCGAATCGCTGCTATCGAGAACGGCTGCGATCCCTCCTTGCGCCCAACCGGATGCTGAATCTTCGAGGCTTCGCTTGCTTACTAAAGCAACTCGGCAATGTGATGCTAGGCGTAATGCGGCAGATTGGCCCGCAAGCCCACTACCGATAATAAGTACGTCAAATTTCTGCACGCTGTTCTCTGGGGGATTGTTTTCCGCCAAATATAGCACGCGGAAAACCATAAATCCGGTTACAGAAAGTCACAACTTGGGATAAATACCTTTCCGCTTCATGAAAACTGCTGAGCTATACTGCGCCTATAACAGATGGACATGTCCAATCCCCAGGAAATCAACAACCATGAGTGAGCGCGAGATCGATCAAGTACTGGTCGAGCGGGCGCAAGGCGGAGATAAGCGCGCCTTCGACCAGTTGGTGAGCAAGTACCAGCGCAAGTTGGGTCGCTTGTTGTCGCGTTTTGTGCGTGATTCCGCTGAAGTGGAGGATGTTTCTCAAGAGGCATTCATAAAAGCCTATCGAGCTTTGCCGTCCTTTCGTGGGGATAGTGCTTTCTATACATGGCTGTATCGTATCGGGATCAATACTGCCAAGAACTATCTTGTGTCTCAGGGAAGGCGTGCACCCACTACGACAGAGTTTGATACCGATGAGGCTGAGACGTTTGATGACGCCACTCAATTACGCGATATCAACACACCTGAAAGTCTCCTGTTGACCAAGCAAATTGGGGAGACAATTAATTGCGCAATGGATTCCTTGCCAGAAGAGTTGCGGACGGCCATTGTGTTGCGAGAAATAGACGGTATGTCCTATGAAGAAATCGCAGGAATTATGGACTGCCCAATAGGCACGGTTCGTTCTAGAATTTTCCGCGCTCGTGAAGCTGTGGCGGCAAAACTTCGCCCCCTACTTGATACCGCATCCGATAAGCGTTGGTAGCATGGGTGTTGAACAAACGACAATTAGAGGGGTTGTCCGGTCACTTGATGGGGAGAATGCCATCGTTGAACCTGATCAAGGTGGCTGTGGCCGTTGCCATGAAAAAGGTGGCTGTGGTGGTCAGCAACTGACCCAAATTTTCTGTGCTGGACAGAAAACGTACCACGTAGAAAACTCTATCGGTGCCGCTGTTGGGGATAGCGTGACCATTGCCATTGCGGCTGGCAGTGTTCGCCGTACGGCGAATCTGGCTTATGGGATTCCATTGGTCGCAACAATTTTAGGTGCGGCGTTTGGCTCACTATTGGGAAGCGATTTGTGGGCAATATTGGGTGGCGCGTTTGGTTTGATTACGTCCTACATATACGTGATTCAGCGGTCACGCGGCGATGAAGCGGCTTTTGCAAATCGCCCCCATATTATTTCCCGATAAGAATCGAATTCAGATTCATGGCGGTTTATGCGGTTTCCTTTGCTACCACACAGTTCAATAGGCTATTGGATCAATTCGCCAATGGTAGAAAAGTCTCGCTTCTGATTCGGCGTAGAGAGACGCAAACCTTTATTACCATCAAGGGTCTGAATGGCAACTGAGTTGTTGCTGATAAGTCGCAGCTACTGCCATCTTTGTCATGACATGGAAGAGGCTTTGCTGCCGCTGCTGGAAGAGTTCGGGGTTGCTGTGAAGATAATTGATGTCGATACCGACTCAATGCTTGAGGCCAGATTCGATGAACTGGTGCCAGTTTTGCTACATGGTGATACAGAGCTTTGCCACTACTTTTTGGATGAAGCCAAAATCCGTGAATATTTGGCTGGAATCCGCTAGAATTCAGGGTCTTCTGAAAGGGAAGGGCGCCGGATAGCGCCCTTTTTTACTGGTACCAATGGATCATATACGAAACTTTTCGATCATCGCGCACATTGATCACGGCAAGTCGACACTGGCTGACCGCATCATTCATCTTTGTGGGGGCTTGTCTGATCGCGAGATGGAAGCACAGGTACTCGATTCGATGGATATCGAGCGAGAGCGCGGAATTACGATCAAGGCACAGACCGCAGCGCTAAGCTATAAGGCGCGGGATGGCAAAGTTTATAACCTGAATTTGATCGATACGCCGGGACACGTAGATTTTTCTTATGAGGTATCCCGGTCGCTTTCGGCTTGCGAAGGCGCTTTGCTGGTAGTTGATGCTTCGCAGGGTGTTGAGGCGCAGACCGTTGCCAACTGCTATACCGCTCTCGAACTAAATGTTGAGGTGGTACCTGTATTGAATAAAATTGATCTGCCCTCGGCGGATCCAGAAAACGCGCGTCAGGAAATAGAGGATGTAATCGGAATTGATGCATCGGAAGCTGTGCTTGCCTCAGCAAAGACTGGGTTAGGGGTTCAGGATATTCTTGAGGCAGTTGTTGCACTCATTCCTCCACCAAAGGGCGATCCGAATGCACCGCTAAAGGCTTTGATTGTCGATTCATGGTTCGACAACTACGTTGGTGTCGTCATGCTGGTACGTGTTATTGACGGTGTCCTGAAACCCAAGGATAAATTGTTCTTCATGGCCACCGGCGCCCAGCAATTGTGTGAGCAGGTCGGAGTTTTTGCCCCCAAGTCCGAGTCACGGGAGATGTTGCGAGCCGGTGAGGTCGGGTTCGTTATCTCTGGTATTAAGGAGTTGAAAGCTGCCAAAGTGGGCGATACGATCACCACGATGGATCGCAAGGCATCAGAGGCATTACCAGGCTTCAAGGAAATCAAGCCGCAGGTTTTTGCAGGGTTGTACCCTGTCGAATCGAATCAATATGACTCTCTTCGGGAAGCGCTAGAGAAACTTAAATTAAATGATTCATCGCTGCAATATGAACCAGAAGTTTCTCAAGCCTTGGGTTTTGGATTTCGTTGCGGATTTCTTGGTCTGCTCCATATGGAAATCGTGCAGGAACGCCTGGAGCGCGAATTCGATCAGGATCTGATCACAACGGCACCAACAGTGGTCTATCAGGTGGTCATGCGTGATGGCAGCATCGTTGATGTAGAAAACCCGGCCAAGCTGCCAGATGTCACTAAAATGGAAGAGGTCAGGGAGCCGATCATTACGGCCACCATCTTTGTTCCACAGGACTACTTGGGCAACGTAATCACGCTATGTAACCAGAAGCGCGGTAATCAGATTGACATGCACTACCACGGCCGCCAAGTAAAACTGGTTTATGAGATGCCAATGGCCGAAGTTGTTATGGACTTCTTCGACAAGTTGAAGTCATGTTCGAAAGGCTATGCGTCGCTTGATTACGATTTCAAGGAATACAGGGCTGCCGATGTGGTCAAACTGGATATCCTGATCAATAGTGAAAAGGTTGATGCATTGTCACTGATCGTTCACCGTGCAAATGCGCAATATCGTGGTCGCGAACTTGCAAGCAAGATGCGCGAATTGATCCCACGCCAAATGTACGATGTGGCAATTCAGGCTGCTATCGGTTCCCATATCATCTCTCGTGAGAACGTGAAGGCGATGCGCAAGGATGTGCTGGCCAAGTGCTATGGTGGTGATATATCACGCAAGAAAAAATTGCTGGAAAAACAAAAGGCCGGTAAAAAACGTATGAAACAAGTGGGTAGTGTAGAAATTCCGCAGGAAGCGTTTCTTGCAGTACTGCGTGTTGATAACTGAGAGTAGCGATGAACTTTGCCTTGATTCTATTCGTGCTGCTTGTCGTTACCGGCATGCTCTACGCGGTTGATATACTTAAGTTTCGAAAATTCCGTGCCAAGGATGCCAAGGAGCCACTGTGGGTAGAGTGGGGGGCAAGTTTTTTCCCGGTCATCCTGATTGTCTTCGTACTTCGTTCATTCCTGTTCGAACCATTCAAGATACCCTCTGGATCGATGATTCCGACCTTGCTAGTTGGGGACTTTATATTGGTCAACAAGTTCACTTACGGCATTCGGTTGCCCGTGATCAACAAAAAAATTATCGATGTCAACTTGCCGCAGCGTGGCGATGTCATGGTTTTTCGTTATCCGGAGGATCCGTCGCTGGATTACATCAAGCGAGTTGTCGGCCTCCCTGGCGACACTGTGTCCTATCAGAACAAGCGGCTCACAATTAATGGTCAAGCGGTTGCCTTGCAAAAGACGGGAGATTATCTTCACCCGGAGCGGTTGTATTACTCAGAGCAGTTCGTGGAAAAGCTGGGTGATGTAGAACATCGGTTGCTCAACGACACCGACGCACCTGCATTTATTCCGGACGCTGCTCACTTTCCGCATCGCGAAAACTGTACATACAATGCTGCTGGTGTGATTTGCAAGGTGCCAGCCGGCCATTACTTCATGATGGGTGACAACCGCGACAACAGCCGCGACAGCCGTGCGTGGGGTTTCGTGCCAGAGGAGAATATTGTTGGCAAGGCGTTCTTTGTCTGGTTGAACTTCAGCGATTTCAGCCGGATTGGTTCATTCAGGTAAGGGGATAAAGATGAAAAATCAACGCGGCGTTGCCCTTTCCGGGCTGTTGTTCTGGAGCATCATTCTGGTTTTGGGTGCGGTATTGAGCATGAAGGTAGCACCTACCTATCTTGAGTATTACAAGATTCTGAAAGATGCCAAAGCCACTGTAGGCAAGGTCGGTCCGGATGCGACAGTATCCGATGTTCGACACGCCTTTGACAAGTTTGCTGAAATCGACATGCTGGATTTTCCTTCGAGTCAACTGGATGTCTCGAAGGATGGTGGGCGTGTTGTCATCGATTTTGCATATGAAAAACGCATCCATCTTTTCTGGAATGTCAGCCTTGTCATCGATTACAAGGGGACTACCGCGGGGTAACTCATGACCGCGCAATCTATTGCTCGCCGCATTGGCCACACGTTTTCTGATCCGCTTCTTTTACGAACGGCGCTGACTCATCGCAGCTTTGGTACGCCAAACAATGAACGGCTCGAGTTTCTAGGTGATGGGGTACTAGATTGCGTTATTGCTGCTGTCTTATTTCATCGTTATCCAGACCTGCCTGAGGGCGATTTATCTAGGTTGCGCTCAAATCTGGTTAACCAGAATGTATTGCACCAACTCTCTCTCGATCTGGACATTGGCAGCGCCTTGCGACTAGGTGAAGGTGAGCTGAAAAGCGGTGGCGCACTTCGTCCATCCATTCTTGCTGACGCGCTGGAAGCAATGTTTGGTGCGATCTACCTTGATGCAGGCTTTGATGCGGCAAAGATTGTTATAGAGGCACTATATGCGCCGCTAGTCAGCAAATTGCAGCCCGGGCAGTTTCAGAAAGACGCGAAAACACGCCTCCAGGAGTGGCTGCAAGGGCGCAAGAAGGGTTTGCCCCGCTATCAGCTACTGGAAGCCACTGGAGCAGCCCACGAACAGCGTTTCGAAGTCACCTGTGAAATCGAATCCCCCCCTTTGCGGACCACCGGCTATGGCTCAAGCCGGCGAATTGCCGAACAGGTGGCGGCCGAGAAGGCCTTGAAAGAACTTACTGAATGAAAAAAATCCGTTCCGGGTACATCGCCATTGTCGGTCGCCCCAATGTTGGTAAATCGACGCTCCTTAATCGGCTGGTTGGCGAAAAAATAAGTATCGTCTCACGCAAGGCGCAGACGACGCGACACAGGATCACCGGAATCTTGACCAAGGATGATGCGCAATTTGTCTTTGTTGACACACCAGGATTCCAAACGAAGTTTTCGAACGCGCTGAATCGTTCGATGAATCGTGGTGTGACGCAAACCATCAGTGATGTCGACGTCGTGCTTTTCGTGGTAGAAGCCGGTCGTTATGACATTAAGGATCAGGCGGTCGTTCGCTTGCTGCCGAAGGACAGGCCAGTCATTCTTGTCGTGAATAAGACCGATCAGTTAAAGGATCGCACTGCCTTACTGCCGTTTCTGGCAGAGGTCTCTGCAGATCACGATTACGCGGCCATCGTTCCGGTCAGTGCGGCCAAGGGGCGGCAGACAGAAGAATTGCTGAGCGAGGCTAAAAAGCATCTGCCCAATGATGGACTGATGTTCCCGGAAGATGACCTGACTGATAAAAGTGAGCGGTTTCTTGCTTCCGAGTACATTCGGGAGAAAGTCTTCCGCCTTCTTGGTGATGAACTGCCTTACGCGACTGCTGTTGAAATTGAAAGATTCGAAGTGGAGGGCGACCTTCGTCGAATTTTCGCGGCCATCGTGGTCGATCGGGACGGCCATAAGGCTATTGTGATTGGCAAGGGCGGTGATCAACTGAAGCGTATCGCCACGGAAGCCCGTCACGACATGGAGCGCCTGTTTGGTGGCAAGGTTTATCTTGAGGTCTGGGTCAAGGTGAAGTCTGGCTGGAATGATGACGAACGCCTGCTCAAGAGCCTCGGTTACGAATGAACCTGCGTAGCAAAGTCGATGGCCAGCCGGCTTACGTCTTGCATACCAATCCCTTTCGGGAAACCAGCCTCATTGTTGAAGTATTCTCCCGTGATTTTGGGCGCGTAGCGCTGTTGGCACGCGGTGCGCGGCGTCCCCGTTCAGCCATTCGCGGCCTGTTGATGGCCTTTCAGCCGCTGGAGATTTCGTGGGCCGGCAAGGGCGAAGTGCTGAATCTGATGAAAGCTGAATGGCTGGGTGGACAGCCTTTATTGGCCGGTGAAGCCTTGTTCTGTGGCTATTATCTTAATGAACTGCTGATGAATTTGTTGCCGCGCGAAGATGCGCACGAGCAACTATTTGCTAGCTACGCCGAGATGCTGGGCCGTCTGGCGGCAGATCCATTGGGAAAGTTTCGCGAAGCAGACTTGCGCAGCTTTGAGAAAGCACTGCTGCAGGAACTGGGATATGGCTTGACGCTGAATCATGACAGCGACGGTCATGCTATTCATCCCGATATTTTCTACACTTATCGCATGGAACAAGGTCCGGTGCGTCTTGAACATGACGAAGCCTCCGCTCAGGTGGTCAAAGGGAAGACGTTGCTTGATCTTGAAGCAGATGATTTCTCTGATCCCCGTTCTCGTCGAGAAGCCAAGGCATTGATGCGGACGTTGATGGCTTATTATCTAGCCGGCAAGGAACTCGAAACACGCAAGATATTCAAGGAGTTGCAAGAGCTATGAATTGATGTGTTGTGACGTATCATGACATATCAAAATTGGCTCTTTTGTTGACTCCAAGTTACCGTATTTAAACAAATTTATTTTTCTTCGTGTTTTAACGTCCCATAACATCTCTGGTATATTGAGTAGTCAGCTGAGTAGCTAGCATGAGTAGCTAGCTGAGTAGCTGGAAAATTCATAGATCAGAGGCAAGAATGGGCGCTCTCAACGATATTCAGATTCGGCACTGGATCAAAGCAGCGGCTCCGGTCGCCAAGTCAGATGGCGATGGTCTGACTTTCACTTTGTCTGCGGCGGGTACCGCTTCATGGGTGCTGCGCTACCGTTATGGTGGCAAGCAGCGCGAGAAGACAATTGGCAAGTTCCCAGATATTTCGCTCAAAAAGGCTCGAGAATTGGCGGCTGCAGACCGGGTGCGCATTCAACAGGGAATGGACGTTGGACGTGAAAAGCAGATTGAGAAGCACGAACAGATTAAGGCGATGACTGTTAAGAGCCTTGTTGCCGACTATGAGGAAAAGGTTCTCCCCGGACTGGCAGCCTCGACCGGAGTCTCACGCCGTCAGAAGATCAGGACGTATATTTTCCCGGCCATTGGCCACCTGACTGCGCGGGACGTTAGTGGTGCTGACTTGGTAGATCTTCTGGAGCGGGTGAACGCCAAGCATCCCAAGCAGGTCAAGGAAGTGCTCAGCGTCGTCAAAACGATCTTCGACCACGCTCAGAGCAAGAAAATCATCAATATCAACCCTGCCGTTGGTATCTCGCACAAGGCCATCTCAGGTGTTGCAGGGAGGGCTGGCAGCACCAGGATCATGCTGAACGATGACGAAATCAAGGCGCTGCTCACTGCTTTGGGAAAGGCAAACCGCACCGTTGAGTTTGTTACTCGCATTCTTCTATCAACTGCGGTTCGTATCCAAGCCTTGATGCTCGCAGAGTGGGCTCACGTTGATTTCGAGAAGAAAACATGGCTTATCCCTCCTGGTGATGGCCGGAAATCAATTCGTGAGTTCGTTGTTCCACTGACCGAACAAGTCATTGGCTACTTCCAAGAGTTGAAAAAGATCGCGGGGAGGTCTGACTACGTTGTCCCCGTAATCAAGAAACGCAAGGAAGGTGATTACCCAATGCAGCCAGGGTCAGTAAATCATGCTCTTGAGCGCGTGTGCGCGGATCTCGGTGACAAAATCCGTGCCTTCTCACCGCATGACCTTCGTTCAACAGCGCGTAGCCACCTTGGTGCACTGGGTGTTCCTGTAGCTATTGCCGAGCGATGTTTGAACCATACGTTAGGTGGCTTGATCGCTGTCTATGACCAGCATGATTATTTGGTTGAACGTCGAAAGGCACTTGAGCAATGGAGTACCAAGCTGGATATTCTTGAGAAAATCCACAACAACGTGGTGATGCTCAATCAAGTGGCGTAAAAAAGCCGGGAGTTACCCCGGCCTATCGATACTGGCGGCTACCTTCAACCTTTAGCCAAAGCTTGCTTCAGTTCAGTAGCTTGAACTGATCGCGCAGGTGCCCGTTATCGACGTGGATCAAGTCGATTACCTGTTCCATCGGCTGTTCGCGATGATCCAGTTGGTATTGAAGAAGGGGCCCCGTATCGGAGATCGGCCGGGGCGGCGGGTCTTGGTAGTGGAAATGTTAGCTGGATAGGTCGCCATAGGCTTGCAACCTGCACCATCAGAGGTAGTCTGAATGCAGGAGGTCGAAATGAGAAAACTCATTTTTATCGGATGCATTGCACTGGGAGTATTGATCGGTTTGGTTTCCGGCGTAAATGGCGACTGGGGAACCCGGATTGTCATGATGTGTATCGGCGCCCTGGTTGGGACCGCCATCGGTGGCGGATTGACGCGGATGGGTTCCAAGCCGCTGCCGAAATCTGCTTCGTGGTTGGACTTACCGTACGGAGAAGGTACGCCGGAGGACGAGTTGGTTAAGAATTACTGGCGCGACCGGGGGCATGCACCATTCACGAAGCCGTCAGAGGTTACCCCCGACAGGCATATGTTCGATCCCGACAAACTTTACTGACTACTTCCGCAGTAGGTCCTTCACCACATCTTTTGCATTCTCGATCGTTGCTCCTGCATCCTTCCCTACCTGTTTGCCGGACTGAACCAATAGCGACTTTTTCGATGCAAGCGTTCCGTCATCGGTTTTGACGATCTCAGCCTTGGTGTCAAAGCCTGCACGGCTTGATGCAGCATCCGAGCGGATTTGATTGCCACTGGTGCGAACTTCATCTCGAATAGGCGATACAGTGGAGGCGGCGCGATGTGTCAGTGAGGCATTCCCAAACCGGGAGGTTTGTAGTCGGTTGGATTGATGTAGACCATCGATATCTGGCGTCAGCGCAGCATCGCTTCGCTGTTGTGCATGTTGCTCCCTGACGTCTCCAAAGGATGCTGGCAGGGCAGTTCCATCAGAAAACACCCGGTTTGGCCGAAGGGACTGCCGAGCCAATTCAGATTCCATCAAGGCATGGGCTGCGGCACTGTTGCCGCCATACTGCTCTGCATAGCGCATAAACATCTCCAGATTGTGCGGGTCCTGGGCGATGTCGATGGAAATGCTTTCTCCCTTTTCGTGGGCAGCAGAGACGCGTTCCGCGAAGGCCATACGTTCGGTGAGACTTGCCTCGGCGCGCTCCGAACGTGCATGTGTGGAGGCGAGCCGGGCTGTTATGTCGTTCGCTTCGCGGGAATCGTTGGTGATTGCGCTCATGAAGCCAGCATCGCGTGACACCCTGTCACCGAACTGTTTGAACTCTGCCAACTGTTCGCTGCTCATGGTGCTCAGAACCTTCCGCTCGTCGGAAGTCAACGAAGATTGATAAGCCTTGCCGCTATTGGCATGGACTGAAGCGCTAGCAACGCCAGTATTCAGCCCCAATCGCCCAGAGGCTCCAAAGGCAATGCTGGCAACCTGAGATTGCGATAGTCCCGTACTGTCGGCGACTCCTTTAGCTATCTGATCCAGCCTATTCAATGTTTCACCCGTTTGCTCGAAGCTACTGGACGTAGAGCCGCTGCTACTACGCGATGAGCGCAATTTGCTCAATCCTCGAGAGAATGCCTCTGACAGAATGGCTGAGCGTTCGGTATTGGCTGCGACACTCTCGTTTTGTGCTGCATCGACCTGCTTGCTGGCTTGCTGCACATCCTGCTCAGACACCCGCATCGAAACCATCCTGGAAGCAAACCCCTGATTTCGTAACAGGCTGACGGCAGTACGACCGGTTAGGGCGTTCGACGAGAACGTATTTCCGGAAATGTCGTTTTGCCAACTGCCCATGAACGCCGACGTACGGTTGGGCGCCAGTTGCATCTGGTCCATACCGACGTTCCCCATCGAGACGTTACCAACGGTGGCGGCCGAGGTGCCGCCAGAGATCATCCCTTGTAACCCCGACAAGCCACCGACCAGCGCTGTTCCGAAGTTTTCCATGCGCTTCAGGGCGGCCCACGCAATGAATGGAATACTGATGGCGAGGTAACCGACAACGGCTTCCCCCGAGATTGCCCGCGAATAGATCGTCGAAGCCGTCTGCAATGCCAGCGATTTGCCCCCCGTTCCGAGGTCGGCAGCGGCGGCGAGGTCGTAAGCCGCGTAGATCGAAGCCATGTAGTTCAGGATGGCGTAGAGCGGCGGCCACAACTGAATCCAGATTAGCACGGCCGCATAGCCTTTGAAAGCGAGCATTGTCTCCCGTCCGCTGGTCAGCAGCAGGAGCATCACGAAGAGTGGAAACATCGCGTAGGTCACCGCCTCGACCACGTTGCGGAACACGGGCAGCGCTTGCTCGGCCACCTTGCCGTAATTGAGCCAGGAGGCGTTCTGTTGTGCCACCGCCTGGGCGCGGCCGACCGCCAGCACCATCGCCGCCGGATCATTAACCTTCTGACCGACGATCTTGCTGGTGTCCTCAAGCGCGTTGAGCATGGCGTTCTGCCGGATGATGTCGGCCGCCGTGGCTGCCGCGGTGGCGATGCTGTTCTTGATATAGGCCTGCTGGATTTGTCCGGCGATGGCCGCTGCAGCGGCAGCGCCGGGCAGTGTCGGATTGAGCTGAAAAGCCAGACGCCCCTGGATGCGGCCGATCTGGGCCGGCAAGCGGCCATTGAGGCTCAGATAGACATTGGGGCAGGTATCGACGCCGACACTGCCGCCAGCGCCGGTCAGCGTACTGAAGCGCGCCGGATTGGGTGAAGCCATCAGCGGCCAGACATCGTCCGACGCAGAAAAGACCGCCGGATCGAGCGTGCCATCGATCAGGTCGTAGGTCGTGCAGTTGTGGATGAAATTGATCAGGTCGGTGCGGAAGGCCGGGTCCTGGAAAACCACGTTGCCAGTCTCGCGGATCAGCCGGTTGCCGAACATCAGCCCGTTCTGCTGGTAGCTCAGTTCGACCGGCAGGGCGCCGACGCCCGGAATAACCTGGAAGGCCGTTTCAAACAGACTGGTCAGCGTATTGCCGATCGTACTGGTGATGCCGCCCAGTGCGGCCACCCCGAACGGCACGTTGCCGACGACCTTGACGGCCGAACCGCCGGTCTTGTCCACGATGCCTACCGTGACCTTGGGCACGATCAGCACCGAGAAGACCAGCACGACTGTGCCCAGCCATTTCCAGCCCTGCAATTTCTCGGGGGCGAAAGCATAGGCAACCAGGGCGGCCACAAAACCGCAGAAGGCCACGGCTGCCATCGCCGCTGCATAGTCGCCCGAGCTGTGAATCGCCGCGGCGGCATTGAAGACGCCGAACAAGCTGTCGGCATTCTGGTAGGCGTAGATTTCCCACATGGTGCTTTCTCCTGTCGCGCTATCGCGTCACTGCTACTGCGACAGGTAAGCGGCCTGTTGGCCGAGCATGTCCATCACGTGTTGCGGCATGCTGGAGCGCAATTGGCGTTCGAGTTGCTCCAGGTGGTTCGATACCGCCCGGAAGGAGCCGACCTTCTGGTAGAGCAGATTCTTTTCCTGGGAGAGTTGCATGAGCATGGCCTGCGCCCGCTGACGGACCTGGTTGGCCTGCTCGCGTTGCGACTGTTGCAGGGTGTAGTTCTTGTCCAGCGCGGCCATGCCCAGACGCAGGTTGCGTTCAAGGAAGACATAGGCGTAGTCGGCGGCAATCACGTCGCGATACTGGGCAATCAGGCTGTCGGCCAAACCCGATCCCGGGATGCTGGTGCCTATCGACAACATTTTGTAGACCGGCTCGGTGGTCTGATTGACGAAGCCGACCTCGGTCGAGTTATTGGGGATGGCGGTGCGCGTCGTGATCTTCTCGGCAATGGAGCGCATGATCGCCTCTACCTTGGCGGTAAAGGGTGTGTGGGTGTACGTGGTGTTCAAGGTGACGACGTCGCAATTGGTGTAGTCGTTGCATTTCAAGACATGCTGCACGACATCCGTTCCGGCGGCCGCACCCTGGCCGTAGAGCAACTGGCTGATCGAAGTCAGCGTCGGGGCAATCGGCTCGGGGTCACGGGCCGACTCTTCCGGGTAATAGATGATCGTGCCGACCAGGCTCATGATCAGTTCGCGCTCCTGATCGTCGAGATAGGCGCCGGTGTATTGCAAGGCTTTCCAGGTCAGGTTGCCGACGAAAGGCGCCTTGTTTTTCACCTTCGGGTCGCCCGAGGAGCGTGCCGAAGACAGAATGCTGGGCCGATCCGTCGCACAGCGCCGACGCGCCGCATCGCGGTCGCTCTCCATGCCCATCTCGATGGCCAGATCGGCACAGGTTTCCTGAGAGCTGTAGCCAATCGATTCAGCCGCCGTGCTGACAATGGCCTTGGCGGTTTCGCAGGAATTGATGCGGGCATTGTTGATCCAGGTCTCCAGTCCCTTGGCCCACTTGGTCAGTCCGCCAAGCAGCGGCGAGACCGCCTCCAGGGCAAGCTGAAAAGCGATCCCCGGCAGGGCGGCCGTGATGTTCTTCAGCATGTTCTTGAACTCGGTCGCCGAAATGTGCGAGAAGGAACCACCGAAGACATCGATGCCGCCGCAACCGGCCTTGGCGCTGGGGAACTGGATGGCGGCCAACTGATAAACCTTGTTCGGCGAGCGCATCATCAAGCTGCCGCCGGTGTAGGTATTGAAGGTCTGGCCACGGAAGGCACCGGGGGCGGTGTAGTTGCCGATGGCGCCCAGATTGTTGAACATGTTGTTCACCTCGCTGTTGAGGTCGCCGGCCTGCAGTTGGAAGGACGGGATCGCCAGCAGCAGCGCCAGGAAGGTGGCAGCGCTACGCCGCAAATGAGGATGGTCGTAATGTTTCATGGCGCCTCCAGGGGTAGGGCGAGACCTTGCGTGGTTGTAGGCAGCATGGCCTCGGCTTGCGGAGCGGACACAGTGGCAATGCGTTCGAGTAACTGAGATTCCGAGAGCACCCCGAAGCCAATGGGAGAGATCTTTCCGGTGAAGGGCTGGGCCAGAAAAACAGCGGGCACCTGACTGACCTTCAGGGTGCTGGCAATGCCGTTGTCCGGGCGGGCATTGGGGAAACTCGGCAGCGGACCACCGTCCACGCTGATGGCGACGACCTGGATGCCGTGTCGCGCCTGGAAGGCTGCCAACGTCGGCGCGAAGGCATGGCAATACGGGCAGTCCGAGCGGTAGAAGAAAAACAGCACGTGATCCTTGCCGAGGTCGGCGATGGCGTGCGAGCGATCCACCAGTTCGGCCTGGTCGAAGACCTCCAGGGCCTTGGCATTGACCGGGCGGCCCTGCAGGGTCGGGTCGAGTTGCGGTGTAGCCCAGGCAACGCGCTGCGCGACGTCGGCGAAATAGGAGGCGCGGGCGACGACCTGGGACTCCAGTTCCATGTAGCGCCGGACATTGGCTTCGCTCGGTCGCATGATGGCGATGTTGCGCGTCTCTTCCAGAGTTTTCTGGAGATGTTCGAATTCGACCAGTTCCGGTGCACGCGAGGGTGGAGCGGGCGGCGCAGTTGCTGTGGCCTTGCCCGACGGTAATGGATGTTTGACCTCTTCTGGTGTCGGCGTTTCATAGAAATGCCAGCCGCGCCAACTGTCGGACCAGTAGCGGGAGGCTGCATCCTGGGCTGCCGCGTTATCGCTGCCGATCGTCACGGCGAAGGTCAGCAGCAGGAGGAGGGCGGGGCGGTTGAGGATCGTCATGCGTGGCCCTACTTCAGAGATTGCGGTGGCTGGCCATCAAGGCAGTAGTTGATGCCGAAATCCATGGTCTGGCGGCGTGGGCTCGACGCACCGGGCAGTAGAACCCCGTCCTGCCAGAACCTGACTTTCAAGCGGGCACAACCGGCCTGGGTGTAGCGCTTCTCGGTTGTGACGTCGATGTGGATCGGCGAGGTGGCAGCAAAGCGCTGGGTGAGCGCATCGGCAATTTCGCCGCTGAGGATGCCGTGGGCCTCGCCATTGACTGATTGGAGGGCGGCCAACATGACCGGTCGCGGATCCGAGACCGGGGCTCGGAGCAAGTCATCGGCGATGACCGGCGCCGCGAATCCGGCGATCAAGGCGGCGGCATAGGCGATCTTCATTGGCACTTCCCTTGTCCGTAGTAGCAAGTCGTCAGGCGCGCGGCATTGCTGCCCTGCAGCGCGCCGGTATTGGGCAATGTCGGGACGATGGAGGCGTAGAACTCGGTCAGGTCCATGGCCGCAAAGTTCAGGCTCTGGAGTTGCGCGATGGTGAAGCCCGAGCAGTCGGGACTTTCGCCCGAGCCCCAGCCCTTGCCGACCTGCACGCGGCCCTGCTCATTGACGATGCGGGCCAGTTTGCTGTTGAAGCAGCACTTGCCGGTGCTGTGTTCGAGGCAGGAGACGCACTTGCCGAAGAGGCGGAAGCAGGAGGAGCACCAGGTGCCGACGGTATGGCACAGGCCGGCCCCTTCCTTCATGGCGAGCTTGCCTTCTTCCTCGTTGCAGGACGACATCGACATGATGATGTAGATGACGATCGCGATGACCAGCGACCAGGGGTCGAAGGCGACGACCAGGCTTTCACCGGAATAGAGCACGGCCGAACTGGCCGGCAGTGCCGTACCGTTGACCGCGACGGTGATGCCATAGGTGGTGAAGCTGCCGCTGAAACCGCCGCCCAGCAGCAAGGCCTGCATGCCCTGGTAGAGGAACTCGCGGTTCTGGGAATTCATCAGCACGTCGTAGACCAATTTCGAACCCGTACCGAACAGGCTCTGATTGGTCATGCCGGCGCCAGCCGAGTCGGAACTGCAACAGTTCTTCAGCAGGCGGTGGCGGCAGCGATTGCCTTCGCCCTTGAAGACTTGCATTTTGCTGGTGTCGAGATACACGCCGGCCTCGCGTCCGGCTTCCATCAGCGACATCGAACGGGCAAAGTCGGCATCGTTGGTGTAACTGGTATTGAAGCAGTTCGTACCCAGGCAATAGACGTTGGCCGGGCAGTTCGAAACGGTGGTTGTGGTCTGCGCGGCGACCGGGCAGGTATAGGTGTCCTGGGTAATCTCGCACAGCCCGCTGCCGACATTCATCTGTTTGCAGGTGCTGCTGGCCGGGGTGCAGCCGATGCTGGCCAGCGGCGCGCACTCGTCGACCGGGGCACCCGAGGTGCAGGTCAGGGTGCGCTCATAGGACCAGCAGGCACGGGTCACGGGGCGGCCTTCGATGGCCTTGGTTGCCGGGCCGTCGACGCAGGTGTCGGCGGTCGTGATGGTGCAGCGCCCACCTGCATTTGGCATGGCACTGTTGTCGACCCAGACATCGGTCTCGTGCTGCACCATGGCCGGCTGGACGAACGATAAGGGTAGGCTCCACGTTGAGCCGAACTGGAAGGTATACCTGCAAGTCCCGCTCGTGCAGCCGGAACCTGCCGCCATGACGACTTGGAACGGGCTCCAGCAATGGCCTTCCCAATGGGGGGCGAGGTTGGTGACATAGGTGGCCTGGGTGGCCGGTGCGGTCGGCAGGTCGACGGTTTGCCAGCCGATGCAGGCCCCTTTGCCGCCCGCCGCATAGAAACGAAAACGCTGCAGCCCATCGCTGCGCAGTTGGCATTGCGCTTCCGCCACCATGTAGTCGGCGCCGTTGCGGTTGACCTGGCCGTGGGCGACCCAGGTGCCTTCAACGCAACTGGGCTGGAGATCTATCTCCACCGTCAGATCGCGCCGCGTCGTGTAGTTGCCGACACCGCTGTAACGGTTGCAGACCTTGGTCGTGGTGCCTGCCGCGCTACTGACCTCGGCGGTGGTGCAGCCGGAGTAATAATCGGCCAAGCTGCCCAAGGCGCTTGATGGATTGCGGGCGATGTCGCGGGCCGCAGTGACTGCCGGATCGTAGGCGGAGACTGCCGGGCGGGGCGTGTTGGCCGAGGTCAGCGCCCCATCCTGGGCCTGGCAGACCGGATCGTTGGTACTGGCCGCGCAGGTGCTCAGACGGACATTGGCCGCACCCGACAGGTTGGGCTGGCCGTAATACGCCGTTTCCGGTGGCGTCGTGGTGTACTCCGGTACGGCACTTGAGGCGCTGGGCATGTTAACCGTGCCGCGAATGACCGGGTTGGCCACCTGGCCGGCGGCGGTGCCCTCTTCAAACGGTCCGGCGATAGCGGCGCTCTGCGTCGTGACGAAGCAGAACAGCGTGATCCAGATGATCAGGCGGCGCATGGCGATCACCTATCCCTTGATGCGTTTCAGGAAGAGTTCGGCGGCAGGAGCAAAGGCAGGCGCCGAGCGCTGCATGTGTTCCAGCGCGTAATCCAGGCTGACGTCACCAGTTGAGCGCAGGAAACTGTCGGCTGGGGCGCAACTGCCGCTGGCACAGGCAACGGGACGTGTGCCGTCGCGCACCAAGACGAAGCTGGGTACCTTGCTGATGGCGAACCGGTCGAAGGCCAGCGGATCGATCTGGATTGCCACCTGCTGTTGGCCGATCAAGCCCTGGACCAGGGCAACCGTGTCGCGCAGCGAACCGTTGGCAAAGCCGCGGATGACGATGGTGGCCTTGGCCCGTGCCGCCTGGTCGACCAGACCTTGCAGCGTGGCGCGGGGCATGGTCAGGCTGACGAAGATGAAAAGTCCTGGCCCGGCAGTGAGCCCCTGGGCCTGAGCCATTGCATCGGATTGCCCGGCATAGCCGCGAGCCAGCGCTTCCAGGTCGACCGGTATCTGCGTCGCCGGCTTGGGCAACGCCTCAATATTCGGGCTGTTCGGCGGCGCTGATCGGTGTCCGGCCTCGCTCGGCAGGGCGTTCTTCTGCCGCGCCAATTCGATATCTTGCTCGGTGACGGTGGGGGTCTCGCGCCGGGCGCGTTCGATGTCCGCCTCAGTGACGACCGGCGAAATCTGGGCCTGGGCCGAAGTTCCGGCAACGAGTGCGGCGCTGAGCCCGAGGATCAAGGAGGCGAGGGTTCGATGGAGGTCAGTAGCCGACACAGCAATTCCTTTTGCGAAACAACATGAAGGCGAAGTCCTCGCCGCGTACCGGGTATTCCTTGCCGGCCCCCCAGAGCACGGTGGTCCGCCCGAAGGGCTGGCAGCAGCGGCCGCCTTCCTTGTCGGTGTTGGGAATGGGATAGGTGAGTTGGGTTTTGTAGGCGGTCTTGTCCATCACCGGCTCGAAGTACGGCCCGCACAGCCCGTCTTTGCCATGCCAACCCCAGGCCACCAACTCACGGTGCATCTTCGCGCTCAAGCGCTGGGCCATCAGCGCGGCCGTCCTGACCCCACCGAGGTGGTAGGGGACGTGCCCGTTGAGCGGATAGATGCCGCCTTGGCAACCGGCGCACCAGAACATCTCGCGTATGCCAAAGCCGACCGAGGCCGCCACGCAATCGGCGGCGCATGCGGCAATGGCGATCGGATTGGCGAACAGCACGGCATCGGGATTGAGGATCAGGGTGAGTTCATCGTCGGCCCACAAGGGATCGACCTCGGTCATGTAGGCCAGATCGAAGGAACTCTTCTCCAGGCAGGGAAAATCGGTCACCACGTCCAGCCAGTACATCACCGGGTTCAAGTAGTAATGCGCCTGATAGAAACCGCCACCGTCGCCATCGCCTTCCGGGCGGGTAAAGCGGGCAGCCTCGGGGGCCGGGATGCCCGGATCGAGGTCGACACCGCCGAGCGAGACGAGGCAGAAGGGTTTGCGCACCACTTCGACATGGCGCGCCGGCTCCCAGAAGCCGATGGACAGACCGACAATCGGATTGACCAGGCAACTGCAGACGGGGCTGGGCGGATTGTCGGTATCCTCCTGGTCGCCGAAATTGGCGATGGGGGCACTGCCAATGCTGATCGGCAGGATGCAGGACCAGCAGATATCGGTGATCGGATTCGGGAACTTGCCGGTGCAGGTGGCCGTGCCGGCGGCTTGGGTCGGCAGGGTGGAGAAACCGAGGAGCAGTGCCAGGAGGATAGGGAGGCTGTTTAGGAAGCAGCGTTGGCTCATGGCGCGATCTCCAGTTCGTCGATGCGCAGGCGCAGTCCTTCCTGCGATACCAGGGCAGGAACCTGGGTAATGCCCAGGCGGCGGGTAAGCAGACCCTGCTGATCGAAATAGACGGGCATGCGCCATGACTTCATCAGGTCAAGGTAGGAACCGCCGACCAGGATCGGCTTGACCCGCCCTTGGTAGAAGGCAATCAACTGCCGGGCGCGGCCGACCTGGCGCGCGTCACGCCCATCGAAAAAGAGCAGATGCCGGGACAGCGACACCACCTCCAGCGGGTTCTTGCGGGTGCCGGCGGCAAACAGCAACTCGCCCCGGGGACCGAGAATGTTGCGGTCGAGCCTGAAACTCGGATCGAAGTAGAAGGTCCTGGCCGTCTCGGTCGCGTGCAGGCCGGCGACCGGCGGCGGGTTTCTCACGGTTGCGATGCCGCGTTCCCGCGCCTGTTCTTCGAGGCGCTTGAGTTCGCCGCTGCGATCCTTGTCGCGCAATCGTTGCTCGATCATCAGCAACAGATGCGGCTCGCTGATTTCATAGCTCGGTCCGATGACGCCCAGATCAAGGGCCCTCGCGCCGGGTGCGGCCAGCAGCAGTGCGAAGAGCAGGGGCGGGAAGGCGATTAGGTGTTTCATCGCGCCACCTTGCCCGGACAGCGGATTTGTCCGGCGAGTTGTTGGCGCCCGGCGGTGTCGCCCAGGTGGTTCGCCTGAATCAATGCCATCAGTGCCGGATCACCGTCACCGTCAGCCATGGCCCGGCGCAATTCGGCTGGCGTCAGGGGGCGGCCGCAGCGCCGCGCGAAAGCGGCGAGGTAATCCCGCGCCCCGGCTTCGGCGGCAGGGGCGATTTGCCGGAGCAGGGCGAGATAGTCGGCCAGTGGCACGTGGTCAGAGGGCTGAACGCCTTGCGTCACTGGCGTGCTGATATGGGGGGCTGGCAATGGGGCGCCGGGCAGAGGGCTCTGGGCCCATGCGGTGGAAAATGCCAGAACACCGAACAAGGTGAGGCTAGAGAGGGTGCGGGGCATGACCGGCATCTCAGAATAGCGGGACCACGACGCCGATCACCTGCTCCGCCCGAACCAGGCCACTTTCCTGGTAACGCGAGTCGAAGGAATCGGGGCTGGTGCCCTGCACGTAGTAGTAGCGAGGCGGGATGACGGTCGGCGCAATCGGCGCGAGTGGCTGCCGGTCATAGGCCTTTGTCTTGGCCACGCCGACGTCCTGGCCGTTGATGGCCACTTGCCGGCCGGCGACGGTTACGGTATCGCCCGGTAAACCGCGCACGATTTTGAAGAAGGGCTGGCCGTGTAGTCCCGGATAACGGCGCTGCGCCTCGCCGGCAAAGGCGAAGACAATAAAATCGCCGCGCTGCAGTGGGTGCAGGCCGTGCTGCAGCCAGGCAACGCGATAAGGCAGGCTCGGTGTCCAGTTGAAAAGGATGGGCACGCGAGGCGTCGCATCGATGAAGAGGCGGATATAGGCCAAGCTCCAGATGGCGATGATCGGCAGGTAGAGATACCAGCGCTGGCGGGCATGGCACAGGAAGTCGCCGAGGCACCCGAAGATTCGCCGCCCATGAGTGTGTCTCGAGACGGGAATGGCGACTGTCGGTTGATGCGGGGCGTTGTTCATGGCGCGCTCACCTTTCTGCGCAGTGCGGCCGTCAGATCGACGGTATTCGGGGTCGGTCCGGCCACGGCCGCCTTGAGGACGACCAGGCAGCCGCATTCGCGCGGCAGTTCCTCGAGGGCGAGCGGCAGGCGCTGGGCGAAGCTTCGCGCCATGAAGAGGGCTTTTTGCCGGTCATCCTCGGAACTGGCCTTGGTCAGGATCTGAGTAAATTCGGCTTCCTTGGCGCGGTATACGTCAGCCACGTCGACCACGCCGATGAGCAGTGCGGGGCGTAGGACGAGACGGTCGTAGGCGCTCAGGGCGGCGCTAACTACGAGGAGCGTCAGCAAACCCTGGCGCAATAACTGGGCGGTATTCGGCTTCATGCCGTATGCCCCCGATGGTGCAGCAGTTCGCTGATCGCCTCGTCGATGGATAGGCCCTGGGCTCGCAATTCATCGATCGGGGCGTTGTGGGTGAACGGATCCAGGCAGATGTTCACGTCGGGCCGGAACTCGATATAGGTGCCCTTGGCCTTGCGGCACAGTTTCTCGAAGCTGCGACCGAGATCGAGCATCCAGACCTTGGCGCCGATGGCGCGGTAGGACCAGGCCATTTCGTTCATCAATACCGACTTGCCCGAGCCGGGGGCACCGATGATGGCGAAGTTGTAGTTGCCGAGATCGTTGTCGAAGATATCGAGGGTCATCAACTGGCCGCGCCGTCCCCCGAAAACCAGGGCCGGGGTGCGCGTGCCGCGCCACTCGGCAATCAGCGGCGCCATATGAATGGCATTGGCCATGGTCTTGCGCGTGACGCGGCGCATCTTGACCAAGTCCCTATGGAACTTCTCGGTCAGCGTCATCGGCAGGCTGGCGAGCAAGGCCTGCCGATGCATGTAGGCGTCGGCATTGAGCTGGAAGCCGCGGCCACGCCAGATCGCATTGGCGGCTTCGTGGGCGGCAACCGATTTGTTGGGGGCGGTGAATATTGCCAACTGGTGGTAGAGGCTGACCAGGTTGCCGCCGGTATCGATGGCATCGGCCGCCGCCGTCCAGTCTTGCAGCTTTTTGTTGACGTCCGGCATGACGTCGGCCATCTTCGATTTGGCATTCTGCGTCGCCCGTACATGGTTGGCGGTGACCACCGACTTGGTGAGGTTGGGGTCGAGGACCTGGACGCCAAGCGTCAGCAGGAAGGGGGCGCTGTACTGCAAGGCCGGCTGCATCAGGTCGCCGATCAGCGATCCCATCTGCCACAATGCAAAGCGTTCCGGAAAACTCTTGATCGAGTAGAAACGCGCCTCCAGTACATCGGGACTGGCTTCCTTCCACAAGGTCAGGCCGCTCGGATGCGGGTCCTGGATGGTGTCGAAATCGACGATCTGGTCGCGCAGTTCGCGGCCGTCGTCGTAATTGAGGTCCGGCGCATCGGTCTGCGAGATGCGGTCGGGATTGGTGAACAGTGCACACCAGTTGATCAGGTCTGCGGCATCGCAAACGCGATTGGGCAGCGAGGCCGAGCGCAGGCTGGACGACATCGAGTCGCGCAGGGCAAGTAGTTCGTCGCGCTTGTTGAGGTCTTCGGGATCACCCGGAAAAGCGACGCTCAGCATCAGGCGGAAATCCCGGATCGTGTAATGGAAGCCGGCGGTCAGCGACTTCTGTGCGCCCTGCAGCAGGTGCTCGACACGCTGGCGGGCCAGCTTGCGGAACAGATTTCCGTTGCGCGCCGGACGGCCCCACTGTTTGGCCTGCTCGGCCTGGTCCTCATCCTCGACCCGCAGATTGGCGTACTGGCGCAACTGGCTGCGTACTTGCGGCGAGGCGAAGAGATGGAACTGGATACCGGTGCCGGGCGGGCAATTGGCGTAGAGCGAGATCAATACTTCCGCCATTCGCTCGTCGGCCCCCGACTGCGGCATCAGTTCGAGCATGACGCCCATGCTGTCGCGGTTCACGAAAATTTTCTCGGCGGCGAGATAGCCAGAGTAGGGCAGCCAGTTGGCGAACTGTTCGGCCGGTGTGTCCGCCGGCTCGCCGAAGGGAAAGCGCGGCGCATGGGCGTGCTCACGCGGGTGGGCGAAATGGGGATCGCTGGTGGCGGTGTTCATCTTGACCTCACTGCGCAGGGTTGGCGCCGGCCCCGGACAGCGGCGGGCGTTGCAACATCGGTAGCCGCAATGCGCGTCTGGCGGCACTGCGGTCGTTTCTGAAATTCGCCGCCCACCGGGACGTGTCGTCATTGCAGGTCATTGAGCGCGCCCTCGGGGTTCCGGTGAAGCGCTTCGAGCGACCGATGTTCGGTTACCTGACCCGCAATGAGATGCTGGCAGTGATCGGCACGCCAGACGGAACTTGGATCAGCCAACGCGATCATGTGTTGTTCCTGATGCTTTACAACGCAGGGGCTCGCGTCTCGGAGATCACCGCAGTCAAGGTTGGCGATGTCGTACTCGACGCTGGTGCTGCCTGCGTGCATCTGCACGGCAAGGGCCGCAAGCAGCGCAGTGTTCCGCTGTGGCGCTCGACCGTGAAAGCAGTGCGCGCATGGTTGCGCTTGAATCCGCAGTTCGAGGCGACGTCCGCATTGTTGCCCAACCGCAATGGCCAAGCCATGACACGAACCAATGTCGCATTGAGATTGGCGTTGGCAGTGCAGTCAGCAACCGGTGCCTTTCCTGACTTGGCGAAGCGTCGCGTCTCACCACATACCATTCGACATACGACAGCAATGCACCTGTTGCAGGCCAGCGTCGACATCAGCGTGATTGCGCTCTGGCTCGGACACGAGAGTCCGGTAACCACCCATCATTACGTCGAGGCCGACCTGACCATGAAGGAGCGTGCCCTGGCCAAGCTACACGAACCGACGGCCAAGATTCAGCGCTACCGGGCACCCGACTCGCTCATCAACTTCCTGAAGTCGCTCTGATTATGCAAAGGTCGGAATTCCTACCTGGCGCTGCCAACGAGCGATACAGGCGTTCCGACCGGCCGCTTTCCATAATCGGGTCCTTTGCATAATCGGCCTTTGCCGCCGTTCGACTTGTAAGAATTTCGGTCAGGAATGCGACGGTTAGCAGCCGCTCGATAGGACATCGTCCCGAATAGCTGCCTTTCGATTTGGCGAATGCGAACTGCTGGCCTCAGTGCAGATTTAGGTTCAACGGCTCCTAGACGCGGCTCAAATCTACTATCTGGAAAATGTCTATTGGATACCGAGCTTATGGAAAAAGGCGCGGTTTCGAATCTCGGCATCCTTGAGGAGTTTCGACCAGCTGAGAACTTCGATGTACAGATTTATGTTCCCCCGCCATGAGAAGTAGCCGAGCCCATCGGGCATCGGTTTGAAGTCTTTTTCGTCATGCAGCCATTGCTTGACCTTATTGCTCAAATCGCAAACCACATAGCCATAGAACGGCGTGGTGGTGCCGATATTTATTTCCCGTCCCTTCGGGGTGCGATATTTTCCTGCCTTGAGCGCATTGACGTATCGGACCACCTGTTCGATGGGGTCTTCCTTCGAAGACGGGTTGGCGAAATCGTCGCGTCCCGGTCTCTTGAACTCGAAGATGGTTACCGGGTTGCTCGCTTCGTTTTCCGTCCTGAACGCGACGGGGCGATCGAAGGCGATGATATCAGGGCGCTGAGTATTGCCCCCATTCAAGGGAATATCCGATGCGAGATAGGTGGTAAAGGTTAGCCGCTCGTCGAGTATCCACAGATTGTGCGACTCGTAGCCGATTTCCAGGCTGTCAGTCTTCGTCGGGAAAATCACGTCATGGACGGCGCCTTCGGATGGATATGATCCGTCAGATGTCAATTCGAGGCTCCGCTTGAAGATCTCGAGGACTTGCCGACGAAGGGCGACGTAATGGACGAGCTCGTTCTTGCTTGTCTCGGATACCCTGTTGGCGAGCTCTCGAGCTCTTTGCAGGATCTGATTCGGGTCGTCGGAAGCAAGCACCGATGCAACGTCCTGTCTTACCTGAACCTCCTGTTTGAACTGCTCCCTGTGCAGAAGAGCCTCCATATCCGTCTCGGACGCCATCGATGACAGGGCCGAGGCATCTACGCTCTTCATCAACGGTTTGTACCATGGGGCCTGCTCCTCGACGTACTGCTGAAGACGCTCGCGCTTTCGCTCTTGCCGTGTCACGACCTGATCGAGTACGGCCGCCTTCGTGAGATCGGCCGCCTGGGTCTCGATTTGCGTCTGAGATATCCCGAGCAACAGGTCGGTTTCCTTGTGGAAGGAAAACGATCCGCGCTCCAGAAGGACGTTTTCGTCGAGGTAGGGCCCGAACACATATGCCTTGAGGATGTAGTTTCGCCTTCTGCCCTGGTCGCCGCCCGGATCCTCAATGAACTCGTCGGCGAACTCGGGGATGTACCCTGCAAGGGATGTCTCCGTCACCTCACGCTTGTGGGCCACGAGGCTCAACTTACTGACCTTGTTTTGGGGGGAAAGGAACTTGAACACCCGGACCTCGAAGGCCTGCGGGCCAGCTGCCCCTTTGAGCGTATACGCCGCATTGGGGAGGGTCACCTCATGGATGATCGCACCGGGACTGTCGACGTAGTCGTTTAGGACGATGAGTCCAGACCCGTCCAGTTCGGCGAGCTCGATTCTTGGGCAGACGTAGCCTTTCGTCGAAAAATACGGAAGGAGCAACTCCACGAGCCCGCGGGCGAGGCTTGATAGCTTGCGGGGGAGTTTTCCGGTGCGCTCGGATGCCAGGGTGACCGTCGTTCCGGTTCCATCTTGGTTGGGATCGGAGACTCGCTCATTGACGATCAGTTCGTTCTCTTTTCCCATGTCGAACTGCCGGCGCCTTAACCCACTACCGAGGTACGTGCTGTCGATCCGCACATCATCGAAATATCGAAGGCATGTGAATCGGCCGAACCCCTTGCCGCCCTTGAGAATCTTCCGGGCGCTGTACAGGGTATCGAACGATGCCCGGTTTTCTTCGGTAAAGCCGATTCCGTTGTCCTCAACGAGGACATCCAAAATCTTCGAGTCGCCCTCTTGGGCATCCAACTCCTGCTGAGAGGAACGGCGAACGTGAAGTCGGATGAGCCCCGTGGATACCTTCGCCTCCTCTATGGCCTCGATCGCATTGACGATGACTTCGACGATCGGGGTGAAGACCGTCGTCGTCGAGCGGATGTTCTCTACTGCGCGTTGAATATTGATGTTGCTCATCGTCGCCTGCCAAATAAAAAGAAACCTGGATCAATCGGCGAAAGCACGCCTTTGGACATCGGTAGCCCGCACGTCGAAGTTACAGATTATCGGACGGCCACTGTTTAGCGACGACTACTTTTGCATCGAATCCAACAGCACCTTAGCAGCCGCTCCTATGGCTGCTGAGCCGCCCGCCTTTTGACTGGCAAGCAAGAGTTTAGTGACTTGAGGTGACTTATCAGCCTTTGTGGGAAGTTGGAATTCTTTCGCCATCGAGAGCCAATTCGCCTGGGGGCGCTCGTACCAAGAGAGCTTCTGCAGTACAAGCTCATCGCCAGGCAAGCACTCATTGAGGTAGTAATCCCATTGGTTTTTGGTCATTCGACGCAAAAGATCGTTTGCGATTGGAATTGCCAGATTTGATACTCCGTAGCCATTTCCGAGCTTCACCGCCAGAACTGCGGACATGCATATGGGAAATGCAGGCCATGGGATTGTCGTGCCCAGCCGAGATAGCGCTTGGATCGCAGCCGGTTCATTGTAGAAATTGTTCATAGCAGTATGAACAGAAATTACGTTGGATGCAGCAGCCGAAAAGCTCTGCGACCTCAGTGATTCCGGTACAAAATCAAACCCCTGAACGGCTGATAGCGCCTTCTTCAGCGCCAATACGGTTGGGCTGGCACCGGAATTAACTGCTTCTGCGTAAGCTTGCCCCAGCGCGTATTTTTCCGAATCGCGCAGGCTTTTCCACAAAGCCGGAACGATTACTACAATATTGCCAAGTGTGTGTTCAAATTGAGCGCCAGCTTTGGTTTTTGCGCCCGCGATCAGAATACTAAGAGTCGTTTTCTTGAAAAAATATGGGGCGACCTGAAGCGTGACTAACTCAGCATCTGATTCTTTGAATGTGCGATTTTCGAGCTGTGATCTAAATGTCACAAACTCCGCGGGGGCCACGTTCCCTTCTCGACCGAGGACCGCGTTGACACATGTTCTAAGGAACGATAGCGCCTCTTCCCGCGCCATTTCCTCGCTTTCCGCATCGTCAGTATTCAGACTGTCGAAATGAGCGAGCAGTTCGAGATGTTGCGTTAAACGTTTTGAGTCGGTCGAATTTATAACGCCCAATTCACGCGCAAGAGTAATGGCCTCATAGTCCGAAATGCTTACCGTCGGGACTGAGTCTTCGTTAATGTCCGCTCGACCAAGCATTTCTCCAACGAAGGTCATCCCCATAGAAGCAAGGGCGCGCTTAAGTTGGGACAGAGCCTTGTTAAGTACAAAGCCAGCCATCATCTCGAAGGACTCGGATTGGAAGGCGCTGACAATCTGCTTCTGGTCTCGCGTGCTCAGATTCTTGGCCACGCTCGCGATCGCTTGAGCGTTGTCTGCAGCTTTCGGAACCACTGTACCTTGCGGTTCCTTCCAAACGACGATTGCGTTCATATCAGTTCCTCCATCGCTGCGTGGATATATTCTGTTCTGCCGTCTTGTGATCGAAAGAATGCTGCCGCCAAGTCGGTTCCCACCAGCGTCTTCATGGTCTGAAACGCTCGACTTCGAGCCCCCCCAGCTACCGGCTTTCCGCCCGTTTCGCTATGAACAAACGCTCGGTATCCGAGAACGTAGCCAGAATCGTTAAATACTGTTATTCCATCGCTGCTTATAAACCCGCAAACCAACTCGGATGCTGCCTGCAGACGGCTAACGGATGCAGCGGTTTTACCCTCATCTATATGCCTCTTGAATCGCTCATAGAGGTGCAGAGGTGGGTCGAGGACCACGCTGTCCGCGAGTATTTCCGGAACAACCGTATTTTTCGACGGAACAACAGCAATCAGTGTTCCGTGACAGTCTTTAATGGCGGTCGACAAGATGCGATCAATGTAGCCGGCAAATAGTTCACTTTGCGGACCGCTACCGTTAGAAATTGCCCCCGATAGCAATTTTATATGCTCATGAATCTTGATCTCGGCTACGTCGGTATCGTCATTAAAGCGAAATTCAATACCATCGCCCCTATTTGTTCTCACCTCGACTTTATTGGTCGCACTTTGCGAAATACGAATTACTGGGAAGGATTCGGTGTATTCGTCCAATATGACTTCATCAATCGTCAAAGACGATGGGTCGCTGGTTCCGCAAAATACGCCATACTTACAAGTCTCTCCGTTGGCTGATCTTTCAATATAAATCCGCCAGTTACCAGAGCAAAGCGGCGCAGCAGCTTTGAGGACCTTGGGGCCTGCTGACTCAAGCGGTACGTCTGCCGATAGCGGGATATGTTCGCCGACGCCAGCGAGTTGGACAAGTTGAGTGATGGAATTACAGATAAATACTGATGGCGTCATGGCTACGCCTTCTTCTGTATAAACAGCAAGCTGGGAAACAATCCCTGCGATCAACTGTGATGTTCTGGCGCAATGCAAGCCCACCTTCTGTATAAGATCGAGACTGTTTGATACCAAATCCGATCTGAATGAAACGCTCTTTTCTGTCGCCATTTATTATCGTTCTCTCTGCGCAACGCACATATACAAAGGCTTATCACCCATCGAATGCGATTGTAACGTACTGCGCCAACGAGGATGCGCTGTGCCGCGCGATGATTCCTGCGAAACGTAAGTCCACAACGAGAGAAAGCCTTGTTAGTTACGAGCCCAACCTGATGGGATACTTAACCTATTCGGTATGGGTAAAAATGACCTCTCTTCAATGCCTAATCAGTCGGCGCTGCAAAATTCATCCGAGCGCCCCGGCCGACCGGAAATTCTGATTGATCGAATTTGAGCGGGGATGATCGCTGTCGAGATGCGCAATCAGTGCCAGTAAAACCGGGCGCAAAAAAGCGGCCTTCAAGCCCAGACGGACCATGGCCCGTAGCAACCAGCGCAGGTTGTTGTAACCCGTAGCGCACAGCACGGCATGCAGCGCATCGCCCAGTTGCCCCTTAAGCCAGCAACGATCCATCCGGTGATCCGACTTGAGGTGACCAATCGCCGGCTCCACCGCCTGTCGTCGCTTGAGCCACCGGCGCTGTTGCCTGGTCAGCGACTTGTACTTGCCGCGATGAATGATCTCCACCCGAGGATTGTCACGATCCACGCCGCGAAAGCCCAGATCAACCACGACTTCCTTTGGCTCGCGCCCGACATCTTCGAGCAGGATGCGCGTCTGCTCGAGTTGCGCCGAGAGAATGTGACCGTCGTAAGGGTTGCCGGGAAAGGTCCTCGCCCCAACCATCAGCCCGCTCTTGTGGGTCACGGCGATGCTGGCCTTGACGCCGAACTCGTAGGGCTTTCGCGCCTTGCCTTTGCCGATGCATTCGACTTCCGGTGCATGCAGGGCATAAAGCTTGTTCTTGTCCTTCGGTTGTTGCCGGCGGATGCGCTCGGCGCGTTCGAGCAGCGTGTTCAGATGAGCGATGGCACCCGGGGATTCACTGGTCGCCATCGTCAGTTTGCGTTTGATTTCACGCAGCACGACGCCGAGGAGGGTGCGCTGGCGTTTGACCGTACGCCGCAGGCGCTTGAACTGTTTGGCGTGGGCATAGCCACCGGCCTTGCGGCGGAGTTCCTTGCCCTCCCGGACGAAGGTCTGTTTCAAGCTGATGCCAACACGCTTCGCAGCTTGCACGACCTTGGCACGGGCGATTTCCAGCAAGCGGCTATCAACCGGATGGGCGATAGCTTTCTCCTGGACGGTCGTATCGACGATGACGCGCTCGAACTCCGCCGGACGTACGGCCTTGGTCTGTACGGCTGTGTCGATGGTCGCCTTGAGCAATTCTTCAACCCCGGCTTCGCCGATGGCGGTGCGGAAGCGGCCAATCTGGGTGGCATCGCAGGGAAAATTCGGCGTGTAGTACGCCCGGCCACTGAAGTATTGCCAGACCACGTTCTCCGACCAGCGGGCAGCAAGTTCATCGTCACTCAGGTTGAAGGCGTGCTTGAGGTAGAGCAGTGCCGCCATCAGACGGATCGGCAGGCGCGGGCGCCCTGCCGCACTGACGCCAGCACCCGCAATCTCCAATGTCGTCCCAAATAGGTCATTGCCGGCTATCACTTGGCCCAACCGATCCTTGCGGGCAAAGGCCGGCGCCAAAGCGGCTTCGATCTGCGCCCACGGCAACCGACCGGCCAGCGCCGCCAAGGGGTGCCGCAGATCAATCATCTGATCGAGTCGGGCGCGGAAAAAATCGTCGGTGGCCATCAGAACTTCCCTCAATTTCTCTCAGGTTTCTATGACCATTATTTTAATTTCTCGGGGATTTCATGGGGTGAATTTCCAGCGAAAATCTCCTGTTTGTGGGCGTTTCAGGCTTTTTGCAGCGCCGACTAATCAATCAGACTATGAGCCGTCTACTTGAGCGGGGCACCTATCGCTTGACGTGCCAGGTGGTTCTAGGCAAGGACCGGTAATTTGTTCAATTCGGCCGTTGGTGACGCAGATTCCCAATGACCCCAATGGCCGAACAACGACCTGATGCCTAATGCAACAGTCTGGAAGTCGCCAAAGCCGCCTTAGGTCATTAGCAATGATTTGGTCATCAATCCGTCGGATTGCGTCCCAGTGTTATGCTGTGGGTATTCTTGGCAAGAATCGATGACTGCTTCCATGACCAATCACCTCGACCGCCTACTGTTTGCCCAAGGGGGCCAATGCTTCTTCTGCCGTAAACCCTTGCCGAAAGCCGAAGTCTCCGTTGAACATCTGGTGGCCAGCGCTAACGGTGGCACGAACGACGATGGAAACTGCGTGGCGTGCTGCAAAGCACTCAACCACCTGCTGGGCTCCAAGTCCATTAAAGAAAAGATGCAGATTGTCCTCAACCAACGGGGCAACTTTCAATGTCCAGGTAATCTCGGCCAACAACCGATTACAGCACCAAGCCCCAGTCACGTCACCTCAGCACCAAAGCCTGTTCAGGCAACCACCAATGGCGGATCCTCATCTATCGACTTGGTTTTGTCAGACTTAAAGAAACGGGGTGCATCCCGGCCACGAAAAGTCTCGACGTTGACTAGCACGATCAAAGCACTGCTCAAGCAGCATCAGAAACCGAATACCGATGCTGAGGTAGAAAGCTTGGTTACCGAGCTTCACAAACGGGGCCGGCTGATCGTTAGCGATACCAAAGTCACTTACAAGCTAGGGTAACTGCTGTTTGGACTAATTCCGGCCGGATAGCAAGGTGCTAGTTGTCGGCCTGAGCTGCCGTACAGCCGTTGCCATATGAGTGGCGAGTATTGTGCTGCGGATTCAACCGGTGGAGGCGACTGTTATCTTCGGCTTCATGCCCTAATGTCGGATAAACTCTGAATTTATACCCATTATCAATATGTCGTGTGGCATTCTCGTCGCCAACTTCTCCGGTGACTATTATCCGGGCCTTGTCACCAGAAACAGTTAATAATAAGAAACGTCAGTTGTGACTTCCTTGCTGAACTGCTGCAACCGAATTCTGCCGGTGGTCTTTCGGTCCGTATAATAACTTCCCGATAACTCTAGTCTAACGTTTCCTTTGATTTCCACGCGTCGTATATCAAAGAGAGTTGAGCCTGTGTAGATATACCAATCAGGGTTTCTCGGAGTGACACGATGGACATAATATAATCTCGCCTGCCCACCTTCTGTGACTGGGGTCGACTCTAGAGTGATAGATTTTGATGTCGGGGTGTGCAAATCAATTTGTGTATAGCTCAGTGTTTGCCTAATGATTGCGCGCGTTACCAGTTTGGTTTCACCGAAGGTTATCTCACCCTCCCACGCACCATTTATATCTGGAAACAAGGAACCGTCAAATAAACTCAGTAAGGACCATATTTTACGAGATATAAAACTTGAGCTTACTGCAGTTATCAAAACCGCACTCACGGCGGAAGCAATTGTAAAAAGCTTGATTAGTGATGTCCCAGCCCAAAACCAGTCGATCATTGCATAGAGCGCGATACTGAAGGCAACCGTTATGCCGACCAATATCTTGATTAAAACAGAAATATTTATAATTCTGAACATATCAACCAATTAGGTCTTTGTAGTTGTGAAGTTGTGCCTTACCTGCGCTTTTGGCCGACATCAATGCGATGTACGATTCCCGCAAGGTACATCCCACTCCTACCGAGAAGGTAGCGCACCCCTCTCCTAGTGCAGATATCTCCTTAAAGATATTCGACTCTGGAACTTTTAGATATTGTGCAAATCCGGCTACACCATCCGCACCGCAGAATATTACGGTAAACCCAATACTTTTAAGGTAAGTGGAAATTAACTGCGTTGTCTTCCCCATTAAATCATTAAGATTTGCCAGCGATTTTTCATCATTATTTAGATAAAATCTGGTAATCCGCTGGCCTACATCGTCGCCATCAATAGTAAGATATATCATCTCAAACAAACCATCTCGCTGTTAGTGATTGCGTTGCAACAGGCAGGCGTATTAGGAAGGTGAGTGAATCAGAGAAAGGCGTATTCCCGTGAGGATGTCGCCGCTCAGTATTTGCCGTCATTCGAGTGTCCAGAGTTATGGGGAAGACTAGCCGGCGACTTACGGCCGCAGGGATGCATACCAAGTAACTGCTTTCTGGCATCATGTCAAATGAGTGCTTTCGAACAGAAATGGACGCTCATGAAGTTTAAACGAGTGCTGGCTCAAAAGACGAAACCTTCTCGACAGGGGAAACTTTGGCTTCTAATCACGAATATGCAGTCATAGGTCATAGCCGTGCAACGGTGGGGCGCTTCCTCGGCGTCGGCGCCGGACTGGCGAGCTCAGGTCTCGCCCTCCTAATCGCCAGTGCGATCACCTACGCAGAGCATTGGGGCTTCCTCCACGCGCGCGCCTATTGGACTCTGCCTCTCACTGCTACGATTTTCTACACGCTTGGACACCTCGCGTTCGACAAATGGGCGTGGCGAACCTGGCTGGTGCATTTCGTCCTCGATATCCCTGATCTGCGCGGCAAGTGGGATTGCATCGGCGAGACTATCGATTCCGCCACTGGCGGGGTCAAATATAACTGGACCGCAGAGGTAACCATTTCTCAGGGGTGGGAGAAAATTAGAATCTACTCCGAGACAAAGCACTCCCGCTCGCGCAGCGTCGCTGCCTCTATCCTGGTCGAGGAAGACGTGGGCTATATCTTAATGTATAGCTACCGCAACGAACCCCGGCCCGGGGAGCCCGAACTCAAAGCGCATTTCGGTTATGCCGAATGGCATATTTCCCGAGACGGATCCACAGCCGAAGCAACCTATTTCAACGGTGGAGGCCGCTACACCGGCGGCTGCATGAAACTAACAAGGAAGACACGTGGCAACTGATTTTTCCAGCCGTCTCAGCAGGGTTAATGCGCGCCGCAACGGTACGGGCGTCGCTGTACTCAACAAGAGTTTCTCGTTCAGCGAAGACAGCTTACTTCTGGACTCAGTAACCCAGGGCTACCAGAACAAGACCAAGTCGAAGAGCTTCCAATATGCGCTGGTATCCATGCAGGAAGTGGATGCGAAGTACACCGCCATCAGTTATAGGGAGGCTGAACGGGTCGCAAAACAGCTCGACTCAGGGCTCTTGAGAAATGGAAAAGTCGTAACGGTCGAATTGCAAGGCTCGTTACCGTTGAACGTGCATCTGCGACGAGTGAGCGATGTGGACATGCTCGTTTGGCCATTAAATTTCTTTGTGTATGACATTTATGGTGTGGCCTCGTCCAGTTATACGGCCAGCGCGAGCAATGCTGTTTCCGAAATTAGCACCTTGCGTTCTGAATCCTGTACTGTCCTTCGTTCCGCCTTCCCTGCTGCCAGGGTGGATGATTCTGGGGCGAAATGCATCAGGATGTCCGAAGGCTCGCTGCTCCGTGAGATTGATGTGGTTCCGTCCGTGTTGTATAGGACCGAGGCCTATCAGCGCTCTAGTAATGACGACGACAGGGGGGTGCAGATCTACGACAAGAAGAAATACGCGCTAGTCACTAACTTCCCCTTCAAGGTGCGAGCGTTGATCAATGCGAAAGAGGCCCGCACGGGAGGTGGTTGTAAGAAGGCAATTCGCCTGCTCAAGAACATGAAGGAGGATGCCGATTCGACCATCGCGCTGTCCAGTTTCGACATCATGTCATTAGTCTATGCGATGCAGGATTTCGACCTGGTTCATCAGTCCTACTACGAGGGGAGAATCGTCGCATCATTGCAGAACTGGTTCTTTACCTTGGCGCACAACGAAAGTCAGTTGCGAACGCTTGATGCCGTGGATGGAAGCCGAAAGATCGTGCAGTCGGCAGCCGATGTCGTGGCGGTAACGCAGATGTCTGAGGAACTGAACATGCTGGTCCTGCGTATCGCACAAGAGTTGCAGCCCGACGTCCCGACCAGTTATCCAGCATGGCGGGCCAAGGTTGAAAGCGAACTCTTGATCTAGGCCACACTGCCAGGTTAGACGCGTCCGCAACGGCTCAAGGTTGTGTAAGTTCGTCAGTTCGGGAAGTTGTCGTTGAGCGCAGATTTCCACCCGGCGGCAGGTAACCAATACATTGCAGCCTAACGCACTGCAATTGACGAACGTCCGGTTAGGTTAAGGGTTGTCCGATGCCGGCCCCTACGCGCCGGCGGTTCCGGATGTGACGGAGCCAATGGGCCGGCGTTGGAGAAGCCCCCAGGGAGGAAACCGCGGGGTGAACCGAGGTGGTTATCGGAGGCGATCCCGCTATGGGGATTTAAGCGTCTGCAGCCTGGCTTGAAGCGATATTCTGGTAGCCCCAAGGCAAGGTTCGGCACTCGGCATGCGGGCTTTCGTGCCGACAGGCCGTTCTATCCGGTGAGACGCCCGGTAAAAACCGAAGCTCTCGCCCCGAAAGGCAAAGCAAGGCCGCATCGGTGCTCGCCAATGAACTGCCATCGAGAAGATTGGGTGGTTGTCGTTCATGAAACTCCCTGCGGCAACGGTGGTGCGCGGATCTGTTGCCCACGCCCAAAGGTTTCGATGACGATCATGGCCGCCCCGCAGTCCGGACACACGAAGGTGGGCTGAGCCAGTATTGCGGAGTCCGAGCTATCCGCTGTTTCCGGCTGGGGTGTTGGCACTACCTGCAACAACGCGCGCACCTTCGCCAGATTCTCTCGGCGCCCACCATTGGCCAGCAGGCCAAAGTGGCGGATGCGATGAAAGCCACCGGGCAGCACATGCAGCAGGAACGCTCGGAAATTTTGGCTGCTACAGGTTGGGTGCAGAAATTCTGCCCGCCAATTTCGGGTTTGCCGGTTGGCATTCCGAATAAGAAGGGAAAAAAGGCCCGGTTAGGCCTTCATGGCTGCGTTTAGGTCTGCAATGCCGATGATCTTCATAACTCGTTTCAGATTGTAGGCAAGGACATGCAGGCTCATTTCGGTACTGACCCGTTCCAGGGTCCGCGTCAGGAAATGTGTGGCCCCCATCCAATCCTTCAGCGTGCCGAATGGATGCTCAACAGTCTGTCGTCGCGTCCGCATGGCTTCGGGTGTCTTATCGAGGCGTTTCTGCATCGCTTCTAGGCTGGATTCAAATTCCCCGCGAGCAACGCGCCGATAGGTGCTCGGCGTACATTTCTCCTTCATCGCGCAGCGTGGGCAATCGGAGCTCCAGTATTTATGGATCAGCGCGCCACGTTCAACGGTTGAGAAACGCCAGATCAGTCGGCTGCAAGCCGGACACTGATACTCACCGGTCTCTGGCTCGAAGACGAAAGCCTCCTTGTCGAATCGGCCATTTGCTTTGGCTAAGGAAGTAATGGGCTTCGAAACAAACGGGGTGATACCCACTTCCTCGCAGGCGTGAATTTCCTCGCCGTGGTAATAGCCACGGGAGATCGGGCGTGGCCATCGCAACCTTGGCTTGCCTGACCATCTTCGCCAGCTGGCGCCGGTCGCTACCGATATTGATGACCTCGTGGGCAACGATGAGATGGTGTTGGGTATCGACGGCCGTTTGAACGTTGTAGCCCACCAGTCTCCGACTGGTACTGGTTGCCATGGCGCGGGCATCCGGATCGGTGAGCTAGATTTGCCCAGTAGGCGACTGATTCAATTGAGCCTGAATTTCCTTGAGTTGCTCCATCCTGGCCTTCAGCGTTGCCATCTTCTCCTTGAGCCGAGTAGTTCTAGCTTCGGCAATCTCGGCTGGCTGGCGATCTGCGGTATCCATTGCCGTCAAATAGCGCTCGATGCACCGGTCGATTTCCTGCATCCGCTTTTCGAGTTTGCCCCGCGTGAAGTTGCGATCGTGGGCA
The DNA here is from genome assembly GCA_016709965.1 of Betaproteobacteria bacterium. Lineage (NCBI taxonomy): Bacteria > Pseudomonadati > Pseudomonadota > Betaproteobacteria > Rhodocyclales > Azonexaceae > Azonexus > Candidatus Azonexus amarohabitans. The sequence continues at coordinate 179,342 of JADJLT010000001.1, read as the reverse complement.
TTGACCGCTTTGAACTTGCTACCATCAATGGCCACGACAGCTTGGGCAAAGAGATTCAGTTGGCGGCACAGCACGACAAACTGACGACAGGCGTTGCGGATGCCTTCGCCGTTGTCCCGCCTGAAGTCTGCAATGGTCTTGAAATCCGGAGATAGCCGCCCGAGCAGCCACATCAATTCGACATTCCGTTGCGCCTCCCGCTCTAGCCGGCGGCTTGATTGAATGCGATTGAGATAGCCGTAGACATAGAGCTTCAGCAACGTCAATGGGTGATATGAAGGCCGTCCCGTAGCGGCAGGCTCGACAGAGAAACCCAGGCCGCCAAGATCGAGTTGGTCGACAAACAGATCAACAACACGAACCGGATTCTCCGCATCGATGTACTCGTCGAGTGATTCCGGCAGGAGCGTAATCTGCTGCCGATTGTCACCCTCAATGAAGCGCTTCATGCCAGCCTCCAGACATCCATCCTCATAGAGGATTTAACGCATCAACCACCCGTTTGGAGTACACAGTCCGGGTGTTTTCACACAGCCTCCGGCCTTTGCTGCCGTTGTGACGTCCCCCAAGCTACGTCAGCAATCAGGCCTTGGATTCAACCGGTCGATGCAACACATTAAAAGCTGCGTAAGCAGAAGGAGTGTAGCAGATGAAGCAGAGACCGAGAATTTATTACACGGATAGCCAGAAAGCCTTGATGTGGAGCGTTGCAAGGGGAGTCACTCAGCAGATCGCCCAGTGTTTGATCGAAACCACTCTCGATACAACGCATCCTGGCAGAGACCGGCGGATAACGCCGGTGCCACGATGCCGATCGAACTTGGTGCTGACCTTGGCCGAACGCGAAGAAATATCGCGGGCGTGGCATCCGGTCACCGATCGTTCGATAGCCACGCGTCTTGAAAGAGCGCCATCCCGATTAGCCGTGAGATCCATCGCAACGGCGGGCCAAGAAGCTTCGGCGCCAAGGCCGACCAGGCAGCGGGATCGGCACGTCGCCCCAAAACCTGACTGGCGGAGAACCCCGCTTTGGCACGCATCGGGCCACGAAGCTTCAATGCCTGTGGTCACCGGAGCAGATTGCGGGTTGGCTGAAGTGTGCTTACTCGGACGACGAGAAATATCAGGGTCACACGAGACGATTTATCGCAGCCTTTCTCAAGCCCGTGGCGTCTTGAAGAAAGAGTTGCTGCAATTTGCGGCGCACGCGAGCCATGCGACGTTCGCGCCATCACCCCAGAAGTCAGACGATCGCCGCAGAATCCCAGACGCGGTATCGATCAGCGAGCGCCCGCCGCAGCGGGAGCGCCGTACCGGGGCCTGGGAAGGTGATCTACTGTGGAAATCGCAGCAGTCAGTTGCAACGCCGTCGAACGTCAAACACGCACTGATGCTGGTAAAGGTCGCCAGCAAAGATGCAGAGACGTTCGCCAATGCGCTTTCAGATGACGCAAGCTGCCACAGGAACTCTACAAATCGCTAACTGGGATCGAGGCCGAGATGGCGGACACAAGCTTTACGTTGGCTCGGATACAGGTCTATTTCGCGACCCACGGGCTTGGCACGAACCAATGAGAATACGAATGGGCTGGAGTTCCCAGGGACCGGTTTCAACCTACTCCAAGCCCAGCCAATGCCTGCGAGGAACTTGCGTCCCAGGAAACCGCAACCCCGCCGAACGTTCACCAAACCGTTGCATCCCAGCCGGTTGCAGCCAGTGGCAGTACCGGGCGGTTGAACTGCCGCTTCCTGCACCGTCGAACTCCCCATCTCGCCCCTCTGCAGCCAACGAACGCCAGACGGGGAAAGACGGCAATCAGGGCATTGCCGACACTCACACTGCCAAGCAGTTAAGCCCTTGGCCATCGGTGTCCAATCAAGGTCGGTCCACGGTCTAACGTTCCTGTCCGCAAATTTGACCAGTGCCGACTACAGCGCAGGGCTCGAATCACTGAGCGTCAAGATGATCTGCGCCGCACAACTACGACAAACTTGCACGGCATTCAGCAACAGGATCAGACACCAATGCCATGCGTTATCCGGCACGAGCCGTACGCCCCGTCGGTTTGTTGCTTAACAGCGTCCGCGTTACTTCGCTCAGTACCGTCGCTCCCGTCGTTCGCACGATTAATGCTACCGCGCTAAATCATGCAGATTATCAGTTGCACTTTAATGCTAAATACATCAGTATGACTGCATCGAAGGGAAACTGCCTACCACCGAAACAGGTCATTTACACAAACTACACCTTGGTATGATCGGCTCCGAACCTCTGTTAAGTATCGATGCTACCGCGTGCGTTGCTCCACCATTTGACATGCCCGTCAGGCTGCGCAAAGTGGAACGCCTAGCCACTTGGCGCGGGGCTCCTTATGCCTTATCGTATTTACTCACCCCGCGAGAGGTTAATGCATCGGAGTTGGTTCAATTGTTGCGCTGGGCGCATGCGCAGGGCCTGCCCAATCCGCGCGTGATCACGCCAGCGCTAGTGCGTTTGTCTTCGCTATTGCATCCGCGGTTTTATGCTTCAGTGCGTGAGGATTTTCCGGTTGCCGTGCCGCCGCTGGTTTGGGCCGACGAAGCGGTGCCGGGAGATTTCCAGTCGCTGTCGCGTTTATGGCTGGAGTCGGTGCTGTTTCTCTCCGGCGTTACCTTGTCAGCTGCGATCATCCAGGGACGCTACTCGGCCGGCACCATCGGCAGCAAATTCGATCGTTTATGGGATGCCGGAACCTTGGCAGCGGCGGGCGTGGCGCCCGAACTGCAACCACTCGAACTGCACGCGCGCATCCAAGCGCTCGCCACCCAAGGCGACACCGGCGTTCCGATGCTGTTACAACTGCGCGAGCTGTTCATACAGGCATTGGAACTGATCGTTCCTTCGTTGGGCACCCTTGAAACACTGCGCTGCACCGAGCATCTGCCACCGGACGGCCGCTTTGGCTTTGTCTCCACCGTGCGCGAAGCGCTAGATCAGTCCCTGCGCGCGATTGTGGTGTATGGATCCAGCGTATCAAGCGCACATTTTGCTGATATCGATGCGTTGGTGGTGACGGACGACCCCGTGTCCGCGTTGCGCAAGCTCTCTAATACCTCTCCGGTATGGCAAGGCAAAGAGTTGAATCTCGGCGTGTATTCACCCGACGAGTTATTGGTCATGCAACGGCTTTCAGGTGACAATCTGTCTGACTATGGCGTGTGCGTGTACGGCGAGACAGTAGTGGTGCGCAAACCGGTGGCGACTTTACTAGCGCGCAATTTTAGCTTCGGCGTCGTGCGCCAACGCCAGCAATTCGGCATGCTCAGCCGCGAGATAGGCTTGTCGACGCCCGGCGACGCGGACCGGCTCAACCTCAACGAATATTTCGTCAAGATTCCTGCGAACGTGGCCAAAGGAACGTTTGGGGCGGTGGGCCGGCGCCTGCCCAAAGAACAAGTTCACGACTGGTTGAAAATGACGGTCTGTTTTGATACTCCCGGCGCGCAGGCACAAGCCGCGCGCGGGCAGGTAGTCGATGCGCTAGCACACTCGTCCCTAGCCACTGGCCTGGCCCTACATGCCTTGAACCGCGAATTCCATGTCATTCGCGATTCGGATGCCCTTTCCACTGAAACAATGAGTTCGTCATCATGAGCACGTTCGCTTTGCCGCCCGAGGCCGAGTATTTGCTGGACGTATGCAGCGACCTGCAACTGCCAGTACATTTGATGTCCTCTGACCGACGGCATCAACTGATCCTGTCCGGACCACGCGGCGAAACGATACGCGTCGACACGATGCGGACGACGCATAGCCTGATCGAGCAAGTCCTGGCGCAACTTGATGTGGATTTTGAATCGCTCCCCCTCTTGGTGCGCGGCGACAGCAAGGAGATCCGCCTGCTTACTCCCCGCATAGCTTTGGCCCAATTGCTGCCGACAGTCTATTCGTATACTTATAATCGCTATGGTGTGGCCCCAGGAACCGATGCCGTGCGCACCCGTTTCACTGCCGAATTGTTCCGGGCGATGGCGGCGGAGCCGGGTGCGTTCCAGCTGTGCTCAGCCTATTTGGGGCTGGTCAGCACACCCATCGGGATGCTGTTGGCGGAAAAGGTAGTGGATACCTGTAATCTGGAAGTGCGCGTTAAACGCTTTCATATCGGTTCGCCGCTACATCGCTATCTGTATACCGAACAGCATCCGACCCGGCATCAGGGCAAGCCGCTGCAGCGCTGGTCGCGGTTTCCGGAACCGGTTGTATGTTTTGATTGGCGCCATCCCCTGCAGGATGAAAGCGGCAAGCGCCTGGCAGACGAACCCTTGCCTGACGATTACGCCGCCTTATGGATCGACGATCTGCACCACGCCAAGAAATTAGCACGCAATGCCTTCCTGTGGATTGAGCAGCGGTTTGCGCGCGCCGGACTGCGCCTAGTCGATATTTGCTTTTTTATCGACTGCACTGGTTCGGTACTATACGGGGAGGTCAGCCCCGATTGCATGCGTGTGCGAGATGTCGCCGCTGCCAATACCGAGGTGCTCGACAAGGATTCTTGGCGTTCCGGCGACAGCCCAGAAGCCGTCTTGGCGAAATATGAAAAGTTGTATTCGCTTGTGTTTGGAGACGCGACTACGCACTTCGCCTCGGCGCCCATTTATCAACCAGAGGAGACTGCACTATGAAAAATGATGCACCTAAACCCACCGCGGTCAAGAATCGCCGGCTCAAAATGTCGCCCGGTGGCATCATCACGCTGCCGGTCGCGGCACGCAAGTCCTTGAACATGACCAAGGGTGAAGGCAGCCACGTCACCGTGGCGGTCGAAAAAAGCCAGATCATAATTTCACCGGCGCAAAGAACCGGTGGCTTTCGGGTCTCGCCCAAGGGGCAGCTTGCGCTGCAAGGCGAAGCGCGTGGCCTGCTGCAAACCGGCATCGGCCGGCATTACTGGATTGAGCTCAACGACGCAGGGCTAGAGGTAAGGCTTTTCCCCTTCGTATGAGCGAACGCCTAATCGTCGCGCTCGATGGGCACGACGGCTCGGGCAAGACCACGCTGGCTTACGCACTAGCCGAGCGCTTGGGTGGAACGATGGTGCGCCCGTTCGCAGGCGAGACTGGCGCGCAACTGCTCCACGCCGGCGAGAGGCAAGATATCGATGAGCTATTGCGCATCGGCGCCACCGCGCTGGATGCCTGTCTCGGTACCGCCGGCGATGCCCCACTTGTGCTGGATCGCGCATGGATGACCGTAGCGTCATTCGTGCCCGCTTCCGAGGAATTATTCAATTGCTGGCGCCATTGGATACCCACGACGCTGTGCTGGGCCGACTTGGATACCACTTTGGCACGACTTGGTGCGCGGCCGGACGAGCACGATGACCAACTTGGTTGGCATGGACACTATTTATCCGTTTATTGGGGGCTAGCGGAGCGCTCCGCCAGTCCCATACTGCGCACGGACCAGCTCGATACACAGTCTTGCATCGAGATGCTTTACGCATGGGCGTCCGCACGGCCCGGCGGCGCTGCATCTAGCCAGTGATAGAAACACTCGCCGGGAAGGTGCGTTACTTACGAACTGGGCGACTCAAATCCTTTGGGGGAAGGGGGCAAGGTTCCCAGTGTTATGGTCTTGCGGAGCGATCAGCCTATCGATGAGCACGTAGCTCAATTAAGTTCAATCCCTCCATTGAGTGTGAGTGGATATCTTCCAGCATTTTTCGCATCTCTCGTTCCACCGCAGTTTCGGATCGTGAAAGTTAATTCATTCGTTGGCATCGTCACCGGTTGCATGGAAAGCTCTCATGATCTCTGGCCAACCTCCTGATGCCTTCGCTAGCGATGGACGAATATGTTTATCCGTTTGTTTCCGCGATTACGTTTATTGAGCCAAATGATGATCGGGAACCACCTGGGGGTACAGGATGGCTTTTCGAGAAGTCTGGCGCCCCATATCCCGCAACCTGCGAACATTTGGCAAAAAGCTTGAAAATTAGGGCCGGCCAACACAGAAACGAATTTAGAGACTGCCGACAGTAGCCTCCATTCGGGCGCGAGAATTTTCGGAGCAGAAATACGTCAGGCTCTGCCCTTTACAATGAATGCGTACCTTCTATTTCCCTCCGAAGTAAAGTGAGACAGGCGGCCCAGCGGTTGGCGCTACGCTTTGACAGGCGGATGTTTGACGATGAAATCTATCGCTTCGGTGGTACTGTCTGTGATGTGAACGTAGTCGGCAAATCCCTTCTCAAATGCCAGCTTCTTCAAAACCGGATAGATCGGCCGTCTCCGATCATCCGGGTTACTGTAGTCCGAATATGCCGAGTTCCAGTAGGCAGTCCCCAGTAGTACCATCGGGCTCATAAGTTGGGCATAGGTTCGGTAGTAGTTTTGGCAGGCATCCTGGAAGATCTCCTGCACAGTACCGCCGTTGCCCTCCGCAAAGATCACTCCGGAGTGCGCAATGGCCAGCAGGCCTTCCTCGCGGATGCTGTTCTCGAAGTACTTTGCAATGTCTGTTGCAAAAAGGTTCGGCGGCTCGTGGCCATAGAACCAAGTGGGAATGCCTAGATTGCGGCTCTTTTCGGGATCGGACGGCGTGCCTAGACCCTTCCAGACCTTGTAGCCAACGCTCAGCCAGTTTGGATCCTTGTAGGTCGGCGACGTTTTCAACTGCTCAACTGCACCGCAAACCACCGCTTCAGAGTTAGAAAAGCCGGCACCGTAGGCACCCAGGTTGGCAGCCTCCATGAGGCCTGGGCCACCACCTGTGGCGATGACGTAGCCGCGTTTCGTCAATTCCAGCGCGAGAAGGGCGACATCCAAGTAAGCCGAGTCGGTGCGTGGACGGTCGTGCCCCCCCATGACCGCGACGATACGGCCATTCGCCTTTGCGACGAAGTCGTCCAGAGCAGTTCCGATCGTCGCGTCATGCATGCGGCGCAGCAGCAGAACGTCTGCCGCAACGGGCTTGAGTTCAGCTGGCGGGCCGAGTGACTTGTAAGACAAGTACACCTTGCGGTCAAAATATTTGTCAAAGGTACCTGAGTCGTTAGGGTTATAGCCCGCGTAGAGCTCACATGGCTTGTAAAGGCTCACCGAGTACGGATTGAACGGCGCCTCATCGGAATACTCAATGGGAGGAAGTACCAGACAACGCGCCTCGCCCGCGGCCTTAGCGAGTTCGGCTCCCATGTCACAGCCCAGAAAGGCGCAGCCAGCGAGGTCGCGCGATGCGATTTCTGCTGACATGGGACGGAGGTCAAGGTACTGGACGACGGCGGGCCCGGAGGACTTCAACCAAACAGCCAATTCGTCATAATTGCGAACTTCAGTCTTCATGGCTCAAATGATGGTTAGGGTAGTTACTGGTCGATGGGATTCGCTGGATGGCGAGTTCAATATTCGAGCACCGTGACCCACGGACAGTGGTCGCTGGTTGCAATTACCTGCAAGTCCTTCTGCTCGACCCTGCCTTTTGCCGAAGAGAGCTTCTGGCGCGCCTTCAACTCCTTGCTGATCAGGATGTGGTCAAGGCCAACGAAGCCTGAGCATCCTGTCGTGAGGGTCAGAGTGACCTGCATCAGGTCGGGATCTCCATCCGACACCTCTTGCCAGAGGAAGCGGCCTCTTCCTTGGACGTGGGCTCGTTATCGCCCTTGGCAATCTTGGCCCGTGTGTCGCACCAATTTACCAACCCGCCATTGCAAACGCGGATGCGCTCGTTGAAATCGGCCTCGGAGCCGGACCACGCTATGTTGAAGGCCGCGATACCGATCTCCGCAGCGTGACCGCCAAGACCCCAACTGGCAACAAAGGCTCCTAAAAGGATTTTATTCCATCTCAACATGTGTCCTCCCCAAGGGCGCCTCGAGTGTGATCAGTGCCGTTTCATGCTAGTACCAAATACATATAAAAATCAAGAATAATTCTGGAAGCATTTCCGCACCTGCAATCCATAGTCAACTACGGATTCCAGCCTCTCTCCTCTGCGCCCTGCGATATGCTTCCCTTAGCTGTCGGTGTCTTAAGCGAACTTGAGTGTCAGATCAGGCCGACCAGCCGACGTCGGTATCTGATTATTTATCTGTCGTTCGCGCAGCTCAGTTTTTCTAAGCATCAAGCCGCTTGGCGAGTTCGCAGTGGCCACTGTACGCTGCCGCTCGGTAATTGGGACGCTGCTGTGCAATCAATTGCACTCTGACTTGGGCTTCCCCTCGCTCACCAGTTTTTGCAGCAATTTCTTTGCTAGGTATTCGGGCGTCCGATTCGCCAACAGGGTACTGCCACCACCCTTTGACGTTGAAACAACTAAAATCATTCCGGCGCGTTGCTGTCGAAAACTTTCTTTCAGGTCGCTCATGCCACCCCATTGTTGTTCAAATGCGCATCTTATCAATATGCAGCGGCAGGCCAAGGACGCAGTACGGCAGAAGCGCATCTCTTGCTAAAGATGCGCCGATATTTAACCGTTGCCGAAGTGCTCAACATCGTCCACCGTCGTGTCGATGATGATTTTCTCGAAACTCTTAGCGTTGACCCACCTTGACCACCCGGGCGGCTTCGAGAGTTTCGGTCAGCACCCACTCGACGCCTTCTTTACCGACGCCGACGTCCCCCCGTTTTCAGTAGCACGCGAGATCCTCAGGTTAATTCAAACGCCAAGCACTTGCGTGCAGAATTGAAATCATCCATCATATACGCTAGACGACGCAGGAGGCGTATGCGAGCTATTTACAAGCTATTGGCCCTTGGTGTGGTGCTGGGGGCGCCGCTGTTGGCTAACGCCGATGTGTTGCGCATCGCAACTTGGAATCTCGGCTGGCATATCTCTCAGCAGGAGTTATCCCCGTGGATTACACAGTGCTCGAAGACGTATGCGAAGGATACCCAGGGTGTCTGGCGCTTGGCGCCTGCGGGAACGCCGGGCGCGAAACAAGGATGGGATATCTCCGAGCCGCGAGTAACGCTGGAAGGAGTTGACCTGTCCGTGATGCCCCCTTGCGCCGTCTACACTACCGTAGCGCGGAAGGGAATTGAGGTAACAAAGGCCTCCTATTCAAAGCGGCTGACGCAGATCGGGAGAGTCTTGTCGTCGGATGTTCGGCCCGACGTCATCGCCTTCCAGGAGGTCTCGGGAGCCCAGGCTGTGAGGGAGGCACTTGGCCCTGCCTCGGTCGACTACAACGTGTGTTCGTTCGACAGTGCCTATAAAGTGCAGCGCCTCGCATTCGCCTGGAAGAAAGCACTTGGCAACGCCGTGGAGGCTTGTACCGACGTCAAGGCGATGTCGCTGCCGCAGCTCGCGCCGGAGCAGCGGGTCCGGCCAGGGTATGTAGTAACGCTGAACCTTCGCGGAAAAAAGGTTCGCCTTTTCACGGTCCACCTGAAATCGGGCTGCGTGTCTTCTTTAGAGGGTGACCGCTTGGATGGAAATGTTGGGGCAAACGACCCGTGCCCGATCCTGCAGCAGCAAGTACAACCGCTAGAGGAGGTCTGGGAGCAGCTTCCGATTGGCGTGGACTACTTCATCGTCCTCGGGGACTTCAATCGCAACCTGTGGCACGAGGCCAACAAGGTGGCTGGCTCTGAGCCAGTCAGAAGCGATAGTGGGACTGACCTGACGACGCCGCGAGTGTCTTCAGTATCGACGAGGAACCTTGTTCTCGAGGTTAACGACGGTGTCCCGGCCTCGTCCAAGGCAATATTGCTTTCGGCAACATGCGCGGGCAGTGCCGACGTAGTGCTGGCCTGCGAAGCATCGAAAACGGCCAAGCTGATCACTGTACAGCGCCAGGTGCTAACGGCGTCGACAGGCTTAGGGTGTCGCAATCCCGTGGGCCTCGATCACGTTTTAGTCTCGCAGTCACTTGTAGCGAGCGTCAAGTCTACGAGCAAAGTCTCTATAGGAAGCCTAGGCATCTCGCTTGCCGCTAGACCGCCACAGTTCGTGGACCCTCAGCTTGCGATTTCGGATCACTGTCCAGTGGTGACTGAGATTGAGTTTTGAAACCGCCAGTGATCCGCACGTCCGGTTAGTTACCAAAACAGTTGCCCAAGGAGAGACGATGTCAGCCAAGGTTCTGTTTCAGTACCAGTCTACTTCAGGCTCAATGTTCAGCGTGGCGCCAGACCTTGTCCCCGACATCGAGAGGCTCATAGACCAAGTTCGGGGTGAGATCTCAGCGAAACGAGCCGCGGGCTGCTTTATTGGGTACCTTTCCGTACCGGTAAGTTCGAAAAGCGGTGGCGACTTTCGCACTAATACGGATATGGCAGCAAAGATTGCCGAACGGGTTCAGCTTGAGTTCGGCCCGAAGCTCTGGCTCTTGAATCCGGCGGCATACAATCTGCCCAAGTCTGCCTCTGGCGGCGACTACATGGCCGTCTGGTCGGATGTTCTCGCCGGTGCCGATGGGGCGGGAGCAGATTTCGATGTCGCCTACTTCGTCGGTGCGACCGATGTCTGGAAATTCTTCAGTCTCGGTGACGTTGACAGGCTTGGGTCTGTTGAGATGTGGCTAAAGATGCGGGCCGAAGCCGACACTGGATACAAGGCTATCTACGAGGACGACGCGGCGCGGCAGAAGTTCATCAGGTATTACGGCCTTCGCGGTTCGACGATATTCAGCAAGGGCGCTCACGACGAGTGGAACATTGTCCTTGCGCTGAATATCAAGAGGCCGATTGGGGAAGACATTGCTATTTATTTTGATGGCCACCCTGTCGAGCCGGGCGACTATCAAGATGGCGTCGATGCCGGGTACCAGACGGTGCTTCACTAAGTGAGCCTAGGAGGGTGAGATGAAGCAAACTAGTGCAAACGCTGAGATGGACCGTGCTCTGTTTTCTGCCAAGCTCGATCACGGAGAGCAGGTCGGTAAGGTGTCCATTGACCCCACTGGCGAACTCAGGGTGTTGCGAGAATTGACTGCCGAAACCAAGAACCCAGATAACACACACTCCATCATTCTGCAGCACGTCCTGGCAACAACCATCGGGTACATCGACTTGGTGAATTCGGTCTACCCCGTGGACCTTGTGATAGCTATCGTGTACTCGGCTGATAAGAGCACGGTAGCGACACTCGAAGCAAAGGGCTACAAGGTATTCGTGCCGCCTTCGATCGACTACATGAAGCAAGAGCTCTGGAAGGACGTAGCGCGACTAGTGCAGGCGGCGCCGTATCCCATCGTCTACCAGGAGGTAGGCGGATACCTTGCCAACTGGACGCGCGAGCTCGGGAAATTCGGGAACTTCAAAGGCAGCGTTGAGGACACGAAAAACGGCTTGTGTGTCAATCAGCGTCCAATAGTTTCCAGTTGTCAGCGTCCAAATTTTCCCAGTTGCTCAGTCTGATTTGACTGATTTTTTCCGCTGTTTGAAGCGGTAGGAATCGTTGCCGGTTTCGAGGATTTCGCAGTGATGCGTGATGCGGTCGAGCAAGGCCGTGGTCATTTTTGGATCGCCGAACACGGTCACCCATTCACCGAATGACAGGTTGGTTGTGATGATCAGCGAGGTCTTCTCATAGAGCTGGCTGATCAGATGAAACAGCAGCGCCCCACCCGACACCGGGAACGGCAAATAGCCAAGCTCATCGAGAATGACCGCATCAAACAGCACCAACTGTTTGGCCAAGGTGCCGCTCTTTCCCAGTAGTTTTTCCCGCTCGAGTTGGTTTACCAGATCCACCGCATTGAAGAAACGCACCCGTTTTCGCTGATGGATGGCTGCAACACCGAGCGCAGTTGCCAGGTGGGTCTTCCCCGTCCCTGTGCCACCGACCAGAATCAGGTTGTGGGCGCTCTCCATGAAGGTGGCAGTCGCCAGTTGCTCAATCTGCGCCTGCGGCAGTGGCGTCTCTGTCCAGTCGATGCCCGTGAGATCGCGATGAATCGGGAAGCGTGCTGCTTTCATCTGGTAGCGCAGGCTGCGTACTTGCCGATCCGCCTGTTCAGCGTCAATCAAGCGATCCAGCCAGGCTTCCGGCTGCATCGGCCGGCGTGTGCCTTCTGCCAGCAACTCGGACCACGCGGCTGCCATGCCGTAGAGGTGCAGGGATTTCAGTTGGGCCAGTCGGTCAATGGACATACTGGCCTCCGCGCAGACGGTCATAACGACTGCAATCAGCCTGCGGTTCGACCTGCAAACGCAGTTGTTCCGGCAAACTGATCGCCTTGGGCTGCGGTGGCGCGGTCAGCCGCCTCAGTTCATTCATGACGACGGCCGCGGTAATCACGCCGCCATCCAGTGTCAATTCGCACGCCACTTGCAGGGCTTCCAGCCCGACTTCGCGAGCAGCCAGTAGCAGTTCTACAAAGGCCCGATCACCTTTCGGCTGCTTCAGCACACGATCTCGCACCAACTGAATCGGCACCGGCAAATCCCAGCCGATAAATGGGGCACCATTACGCAGCGACCCCGGCTTCTTCTCAAGTACCGGCAGGTAATGCCAGGGGTCGCAGATCAGTTGATCACGCCCGAATCGCCGTTCATGGTCGGCAATGACTTTGCTCTCCGCAACGATCCGTACCTTGTCGGCGTATAAACGCACCGAGACTACCTTGCCAGCAAAGTCGGCCGGCACGCTGTAGCGATTTCGCTCAACGCGGACCAGGCAGGTGCTGGAAACGCGCATCATCTGTTCGACGTAGCCATCGAAGGTGCTGGTGATAGCCCGCAGGCTGGGGCCTTCCTGAAGAAAGCAGTCAGCAATGGTGCGGGTCGTTTCGACCGGATGCTTGCGTTCCGCCAATTCCCGGCAGCGGGTGGCCAGCCAGTCGTTCAGCGCTGCAAAGCTCTCGAAGCGGGCTTTCGGCGTGAATAGCCATTCACGCACGTTGCCGACCTGGTTCTCGATTTGTCCTTTCTCCCAGCCGGAGGCTGGCGTGCAGGCCACCGGTTCGAACAGGTAGTGGTTGGCCAGCGCCATGAAGCGGCGATTGAAGTGCCTATCCTTGCCGACCAGAATGGTGTCGACCACCGTCTTCAGATTGTCGTAAATCAGGCGATTGGGCACGCCACCGAAGAAGGCAAAGGCGCGGTTGTGGGCATCAAGGACCATTTCCTGTGTTTCGCAGGGATAGGCGGCAACAAACATCTGTCGGCTGTAGGCGAGCCGGAAGTGCGCGACCTTGATGGTCAGCGCAGCGCCGCCGATCTCGACGTGTTCCTGGCTCCAGTCAAACTGGCAGGCGTCACCGGGGGCAAAGACCAGCGGGACGAAGGCTTCCTTGATCGTCGGCCTCGTTTGTGCCGACTTCCACTGCTTTACGAAGCGCTGAACGCTGTCGTAGGCGCCGCGATACCCCTCGGTCTGCAAGCCTTCAAAGAGTCGCTGGGCGGTGCGCCGTTGCCCCTTCGGAAGGTGGCGCTCGGTGACCAGCCAGCTTTCCAGTACCGATTGGAATGCACCCAGTTTCGGGGCTGCTTGTTGCTGACGAACGTGGACCGGTTCGACCTCGGTAGCCAGGTGCTTGCGCACCGTCGGACGGGATAGTTTCAGGTCACGCGCAATCGAGCTGATGCTCTCGCCGCTGACCCAATGACGACGCCGGATTTCGGCTATGACTTCCATGTTTAACACCCCAGATTCCCCGGCTAAAACGCCGGCAGGTTACACAACCCAGGGTGGCAACTTTTGGACGCTGATCACCCCGGAAATCTGGAAAGTTTTGCACGCTGTTTTACACGCTGACGCCCTGTTTCTGGTTGGTGACATACCAAACTGCCGCCAGCCACACCCTTAACGGCGTACGCGTCTTGTCGAAAATTGACCCGGCCGTGACCGTGCTTTGGTATTTGCAGCTCCGACACATTAGCCGGGTACGGGTGGCGCGATAGGCATCAGCGATACTGCCGCATCGTGGGCACACAAATCCATCGGGCCAACGCAACCTCTCCAAATGGGTCAGGCATGCCTCTTCCGTCGGGAACCAATCCAAAAACTCGTTCCAGTTCCGTGGGTAGTCTTTCCCAGCAACGGGTGATAGTATCTGTACATCCATCCAGTAATACTACCCCAGTGGAGCTAAGTGGATACCCCTTATGGGCATACAGTCATTTATCCGATCCCCCGATCCGGATGCCCATGTCTGCCACTGCCGCCAAATCGTGCTGTGCGCCTGCCGTTTACCACCGGCGCCAGCCCGAAGGCACGCTGCTCTACCGCGTGGCGCAGGACCGCCTCGCCACTTGGTTGGCGCTGCACGACGACGGCTGTGGCGGCCATGCCCCGGTACTGACCGAGCGCGAATTCCGCCGCTACCTCGAATGCGGCATTCTCGCCCACGGTTTTGCCCGCGCCCGCTGCGCCGACTGCGGTCACGACTTCATCATCGCCTACTCCTGTAAAGGGCGCGGCGTCTGCCCCTCCTGCACCACCCGGCGTATGGTCGAAACCGCCGCGCATCTCGTCGATCACGTTTTCCCGCGTCTGCCGGTACGGCAATGGGTACTCTCGCTCCCCAAAAGGCTACGCTACCACCTCGACGACGCCAATCTGCAAAACGCCGTGCTGCACAGCCTCCTGCACGGCATCGAACAAGGTTTGCGAGAAAGCCTGCCGGAATCCGACGGCGGAACTCACCTCCATATGCAAACCAACACACACATCGGTGCCGTCGTCTTTATCCACCGCTTCGGCGGTCTGCTCAATGCCCACCTGCATTTTCATGTAGTGATGATCGACGGTGTGTTTTGCGGAGAAGATGCCGGGCACTTACACTTTCAGGAAACGTGCCTCACAGCCGAACAAATGGCACACCTGCAACGGACGATCCGCCAACGCATCGTCCGTATTTTCGTGCGGCGCGGACTGCTGGACAAGGCCGAAGGCCAAGCCATGAACACCTGCAAACACGACGGTGGCTTCTCCCTCGACACCAGCGTGCGCATCGAAGCCAATGACCGGTAAGGACTGGAACGCCTCCTGCGCTACTGTGCCCGACCAGCCTTTGCACAGGAACGGCTGCGTCAACTCGACCCGGAACATCTCGTCTACGAGAGCAAGAAACCCGGCCCGGGTGGCAAAGTCAGCGTGCTGCTCACCCCGCACCAACTGCTCGACCGACTCTCGGCACTGATACCGCCCCCGCGCCGACACCGGCATCGCTACTACGGCGTGCTGGCACCCAACTCCCCCTGGCGCAGCGCGGTGACGGCGCTGGCAGCAGCGCCGGAATCGCCAGAAATGGCAACGGACGAAGGCAAAGGCAAAGCCAAAGCCGAGGCCGAAACGGAGGAAACGCCCGTCCGTCAGACGGCAAGGTTTGTGTGGGCGATGCTGCTGGCGCGCATCTACGAAGTGTTCCCCCTCATCTGCCCAAAATGCGGCGGCATGATGAAGATCATCGCCTTCATCGACGAAGGCGAAGTGATCCGGGAGATACTCACCCATCTGGGCGAACCGGTCGATCCGCCGCGTATCACTCCGGCTAGAGGCCCGCCGCTGTGGGAAGCCGCCGGGCAGTGTGGCGACGATTTGCTGATCCAACCCCTGCCGGAGTACGAGTTCGATCAGCGCATTGCGTGGTGACTGGTGAAGGCGGGCTTCTGACGCTGCCCGATGGGAGCGTTCGTGTCTGTTACCCCGAAAACGAAAGGCCAAGAGCGTTTTCAGGGTAACAGACACGGATTTCAGGATAGATCAGACGAACCAGGCGGAAAAACTGGCGGGAAATTACGGTTGACGATAGGCGGAAAATGCGGAGACACTTCGGGGAAGGTGGTTGAATTTCCTATCCTTCGAGACGGCAGCGAGTCGCGAACAGCGCGGTAGGGTGCATCGATCCAGTCAAGCGTGGTGTGAACCAGGAAGGCCAGCAGGATCATGGTCGCAAACAGGTTCGACAGATGCTGCTTGCCATGGCCGAAGTTGTGTTCGAAGTGGTAGCCCTTGGTTTTGAGCGTGTTGTTGTTCTCGTTCTACATCGGCGCGGCGAGCGGCTCCGGTGCTTCGTTGTCGTAGCGCTTACGGTTGTCGGCCGACCGCACGGAAGAGATTCGATTTTCCATGCCGAGTCCGCGCAGCGAGTCGTAGCTGCCGGGACGCAAGAGCACGCAACGGCCCTCGAACCGATCGTCTTCGCAAACTTCCCAGCGGCCGCGGTCGACGACGGCCGACGATGCGCGGTCGTTGAACCCGAACTCCGAGAAGCTTCCGACCGACTTGCCGGTGGTGAAGGCGCGGCCGCGGAAGCCCTCGCCTTCGTAGAAGGTGACCTGCGCAGACGCCTGCGCTGCGAATACGACGGCTGCAACGGCGAGGAGGGGTTTGAGGCTTGTGTTCATGGGGCCTTTCCATTGATGCTTCGAGCCGCGCAGTTTAGTTCGTCGGCCTACCCCTCCAGCGTGACAAAAGACACCATCGCGCCCGCATCTCGTCATCGACAAGCCACCGCCTGGGCACGAACACCCCCACCCCCACCGAGACGCGTTGAAGCCACCACGCGAGTTTAGCCCGTCACGCGATTTCGGCGTGCTTTCAACGTAGCCAACCAGGCGGCCCATGGCGCGAACGACAGCGGCGGCGGGGCGGCAGCTGCCGCCTGCGCCAAGGTCGATGGGTCACGGCGCTGAAAGTGCGCACGCAGCGCCAACACGTACGCCGCCGGATCGGGCGAATCTGCGCTCAGCAGCACGGCCTTGCCGTGCGTGTGCAAGAGGGCCACCCAAGGCCGGCTGCCGGTATCGCCGAGTCGGCGGCGCTCTGCATCGTCGAGCGGAAACGCCGCCAGCGCGCTGCGGTTGTCGGCCTGCGCAGCGGCGCCCGGGCGAAACAGCAGCAGCGTGCAGTCGAGCAGCCGCTCGCGCGCCAGCAGCGCGTACTCCCAGCGCACGCCGGGCGTGTGGCCGGCGACGATGACGATCGTGTGAGCGCGCCGCGCCGTCGTCGTGACGAGCTGCTGCCACGAGTCGTGCGTTGAATAGTGTCGCGCGGCGCCGAACGGTACGCGCGTTTCACCCGGCAGGCCGAGGGCGACGACCGGCCCGTAGCACGCCACTTCGTCGACCATCGCTTGGTCGAGGTTGCGCCGAAAAGACCACAGCGCAAGCCAACGGCGCAGCGGATTGGGCGACGCACTCCGCAAGTCGAGCTGGTCGTCTTCGAAGCTGCGCAGGAAGAGCACCGGCGCAAGCGGGGAGTGATCCTCGGGGCGCCAGATGTCACGCGCCGCCAGCCGCTTGCCGCCTTCGAAAAGCAGATGGCCTCCGACCACCGCGACGACGGCGAACAGCGCATGGCCCTGCCACGCGCCGACCACGCCGGCGTAGACCAGCGGACGCGCCAGCAGCAGCGCCCAGAACGCCGGCCTCCGCAGCGCCGCGCGGTGCCACATCGATGCCGGCAAGCCCATCAGGCACGCGAGGCGAGGCCCGAGCCGGCCGCCGGCGATCTCGCCGAACAGCAGCCCGCGCGGCACATCGCCGACCAAGTCGGCGCGCAGCCGCACGCCACGCACCAGCAGCACGAGGGCGACGCCGACCGCGATCAACACCAGCAGCAGGGCACTCGCGGCCGTGCTGCGGTCTTCATGCTGCGGAGGCGTCAGCGCGAACAGCGGCACGATGAGCGCCGCCAGACCCAGCATGCTGCCGAGCACGAATTGATGTCGCCGCTGGTTCGTCAACAACAGGCCAGCCAGCAACGCGACGCTGACGGCCAGCGCAACAACGCCAAAACCCCGCGCCGTCTGGTCATCGGTGAGCCAGAGGGTCGGCAGCATTGCAGCTGCGACCAGCACGCAACTGGCGGCCGCCAGGCCAAGCGCGGCGAGCACCGCGCCGCTGAGTGCAGAGACGGGCCGCCAGCGGTCTTGGCGGTTCATGCCGTCTTGCACGATAAAGGCGAGCGGCGCGAGCACCACCGACAGCGCGAGGGCATAAGCCTGCACCACCTCGATCGGGTCGGCTTCGAGCTCGCCCGACCAGGACTGGATGACCACCGCAAACGCGCCCAGTGCGACGCTGGCCGCAACCACGCCGAGCACGCTGGGCAGGGCACTGAAGGAGCGCAGCGTGGCCGAGGTGTCGAGCCGCTGCACGAAGTGCGCAAGCCGGCTGATGTCCAGCGTGGCGTGGGCCGCGTCGCGGGTCGAGGCAGCCGGAACGTCTGCGAATGCGCGCCGAACCAGCATGCCGATGAAGCCGGTCATCGCGGCCAACGCAGACACGCCGACAGCGTTGGCGAGCAGCGCAGGCGCCGGGTTCTCGCCCGCGGTGAGCAGAGCTGCCGGCAGCACAGCAGCGGCCAGCAACAGCGGCACCAGCGCCAGGGCGGGTGCACCGCGCGCCAGCACCGCGGCAAACGCAACGCCGCCGATCAGCCAGCCACCGGCGCTCAGCGCGAAAAAGGTCGCTCGGGTCGAGTCGATGAGCGGCGCGACGACGAACTGCAGCATCGCGATGCCGGCCAGCATCTGCCAGAGCCACCGACCGGGTTCGAGCCGGCGGCGCTCGACGAACCGGCGCAGCACAGCCGCGAACAGCACGACCGACACGATGTCGCAAGCGATGCTGCCGAGCTCGTCGAACCCTGACTGGTGCCGCACCTCGTGCACGAGCTCGGCCACGGGTGGGAGCCCGCTAATCAGGCGCAAGGCTTCGAGCGCCGCCGCTACAGCCGATACCGCGAGCCAGGCGCGCGCGCGCAGCACACCAGCCAGCAAGCCGAGCAGGCTCGCCGCGGTAACCAGGCCGAACGCCGAGACCGAGCTCCAAGCCACACCGACCATGCCGAACGAGACGCCGGTGCGCAATGTTTGCGACAGCACGAGCAGACCCGGCACGCCGAAGCGCCAGAACAGTTGCTGCAATTCGCGTGGGTGCGCGGCGACGGGCCGCTGCGCGACGAGCGCGCGCCAGTCGATCATCGAGACGAGTAGCAGCGTGACCAGGCCGCTCACCACGTCGATCGACAGGCCGATGCCGAGATCGCGGATCGAGTGCAACGGCCACTCGAAGCGCGCGAGCCACAACACAGTGAGAGCCGGCACCAGCCAACCCACGCGGCGTCGGTGCACAAGCTGAAGCCAAGCCTCAGGGTGGTGACGTGCCGCGAACAACCCGCCACAACCGATGCCGACCACCAGCAAGTGCAGCGGCACCGGCGTCAGGCTCAACGACAGCACATCGTCCACGCGGATGCTTACCGACGGCACGAGCGCGAAAGACAGCAGCGGCAGGATCAGGCGGGGCCCGAAGCGCACCACCGCCCAAGCGGCCGCCAACGGTGCCAACGCAACCAGGCTCAGCGTGACCGCGTCGCCGCGATCGGCCACGACCATGCGCGCGCTGAGCAGCAGCCACAGCAGCCACATCGACCGAGCCGGCATCGACTGGCCCCCAGGATCTTGTTGGTACGCCGAACCGGCTGTGTCCCGGGGCGCTTGCGCATTGTTCGGCATGGCTGGCCTCCGAAGGATAGGAAATCCAATGGGCTTTCGGGGAGTATGGCTGACGCCGGGTGCAGCCGTCAATCGCCGATTTTGGGCCGGCATTTGTCGCGATTGACCGAAAGGCGCCCCAAATGGCACCGCAAGCACTACCTGATGCATGGAGAGTGGCCGCAAGTGGAAATCTTCCGGTATGTCACGGAAGGCAGTTTTGACAGTTACATGTGGCAAACGCTGGAGACCAAGGCACGCTTCATCGCTCAGGTGATGAAGGGCGACCAGGGCATCCGGTCGCTGGAGGATGTGGAACTGGCGGCGCTGTCCTATGCCGAGGTGAAGGCCTTGGCGTCGGGCAATCCGCTGGTGATCGAGAAAGCCGGCGTGGACGCGGAGGTGGCCAAGCTCTCGACGCTGTTCTCGGTGTGGCGCAACCAGCGCTATGCCAACGAAAGCGAAATGGGACGGCTGCCGATGATGTGATCGAAGCGCTGGAGAAGAAAGTGGCGCTGTACGCACAGGATGCGGCCCGGATCGAGCCACAGACTATGCAGGGCATCGCCGTGGAACTGGCGGGGCGCCGGATCGTCGGCCCCGATGCGGTCGGCGAAGCGCTACGCGGGTTGGTGAGGACGGCCAGGGAAGAGGTGCGCACGGCCAGCCGGATGATCGAACGGATCGTCGGCCGGTTTGGCGGCTTCGACCTCGGCATCCTCGCGGCCCGCGGCGACGAGACGCCGAACCTGTACCTGGCGGGACACTGCCTGTACAACGCCGAGCCCTATCAAACAGGACCGGCCCTGGTGGCCGCCGTGCTGGCAGCGCTGGAATCCGTGGCCAAGCATCACGCCGATTGCGTGGCGCAGTTGGCGACCCGCCGCAAGCGTCTGGAAGACCTCCGGCTGGAACTGGCCCGCCCCTTCGAGCATGAAGGCCGGCTGACCGACCTGCTGGTCCGGCAACGCGAACTGCTCAAGCAACTCGACCTGGACAAGGACGAAGCGGGTAGCGCGAAGGTCGATGCCGAAGAGGTGCGGCAAGCCGCTTGAGTTGATTTCACCCCCATGGCCGAAAGGCTGTGGGGCATTTTCTTGGTATCCGATTTGCGTAATTTGCATGTGATTGTGTGGCGCAACAGTGATGCTTGTCCTTGGGCCAGAATTTGTCCTAGTGCCTCATGACGGCCAGGAACGGGCGGTCGCGAATGCCTGCTATGGGCAGCCGGATCAGAATGGCTCCAAGGAGTCCTGGGTCGAGGTCGAACGCCAGCCCGGCGCCGGCGCTTCGACGAGTGCGCGGAATTCTCGCTCGGAGAATGGCATGAGTCGGCGGTGACACCACAGCCAGAAATTGATTTATGCTCCTGTTTGGGAGGTGAACCGTTATGGGCTTGTCCAGCAACGCCAGCTTGGCACTGTCATCACAACTCAGCGTGTTGGCGATGCGGCTCGAAGCCCGATGCCGCGTGCCACAGGGATGGCCCCCCGACACTAAGGACAGCGAACTGTTCGCGAACTATGTGTCCCTCTACGCGCTATGTGCGGCCGGACGGCGCGCGACGCCGCAAATCAACGCGGCGGCACAGACGCTGCTGTCCATGCGCTTGCCCTCGGGCCTGTGGCGGGTCGCGCACGCCGACGTCGAACCGACCGCCCGTGCGACCGTCGCCTTGCAATGGGCCGAGACGCAACCGACCACCGACCTGAGCGCCACGATCCGTCACATCCAGGCTCATCAGCTGGCAGACGGCGGCTGGGCCCTGGAGGGCACCGATGTCGTCCTCAATCCGCACGGCGAGATCGGACCTTCGCTGCCCTGCACGCTGGCACTGCGGCAGGCGCAGGCGCGCAACGCGGACAAGACCATTGCCGACTCACTGGAGCGGGCACGATCCTTCTTCAAGGCCCAGCTGACCGTCCTCGCACCCGAGGTGGGAAAGGATGCGAAGGTCGAACTCGCCTATGCATGGGCCGTGCGCGGAATGGTGAACGCGTCGCACCAGGTGATGATCGACGATGCGGACGCACATCGCGCTCGCCTCGAGCACATCGTGCAGCGAATTCTCCAGCGCGGGGCGCCGCCGGACGACACCGGTTTCCAGCTGCTGTTCAACGCACTACATTCGGTGGCCCTGCTCGTCGACATGCACACCACGGCAAGCACGCTCGACATCGAGGAGGCAACCTCCTGCCTGCTCGCGTGGGCCTTATTACGCGACGCTGCCGGCCAGGCGCTGACGCGCTTGCTCGCAGGCGCATTGTTGACCGGCGCAATGGTGATGAGACGACGCCACCCCGGCGCCGCGCTGTCCGGACCTGCGGCCGTGCCCACCACGGCTGACGCCCCCGTGGCGGTCGAGGCGCCGACCGCATCTCCCACCGAAAGCTTCGTCGGTGCCACATGGAGCGTCTTCAGGCGTCGCCCTCCTGCCGCCCAAGTGGCCATCGTCTTGTCGGCGTTGACCGTGGCTGGCTCGGCCGCGTCGGCGGTGTTCGCGCTCGGGACCGCCGCCGCCCCGCGCATGGACGAGGCCAGCCGCGTTGTAGCCGCTCGCTTGGTTGGCAACCTCGAAGTGATCGTCGCGGACAGGTCGACGGGTCAGCCCTTCGCCGGGGCCCGGGTGGAGGTGCGGCCCGTAGCGCCAGCACGCATCTTGGCCGCGGCGGACGCCGCCGGGAAGGCACGCCTGAGCTGGAACCTGGTAGACCCGCCGACTACCGCGGTCCGCATGGAAGTCGTGGCGCAATCCCGCGCAGGCGGCCCCATCGGCTCCAAGCTCCTGCCGGACAAACCGGCCAGCGTGGAAGTCGTCTATGTCCCTTAAGGGTCTCGCCCACCTGAGCTATGTGCGCGAACGGGTCCACGGCCATGTCTTCATCGTTCGCTGCCAGAGCGCGGACGGGACGGAGGTGGCCGGACGCCTGAGCTACGTTCCCGACTCAGGTGGAACCTTGCGCATCGATGGGCAGGCCTACAGGAAAGTAGATATAGGCGAGCAGTCGGTGAACGCCTACCCGCTGATCTCGCGCTTTGCGCGCGACGCGGTTCACCTGGTTGCGGTGGATGCGATCGATCGTGTGTGGGATCCGTTTGCCGTCCGCTGCGACAAGGCACTGGACGATGGGGGGAACGTCGCCCTATTCTTCGATGAACTGAGCTCGGCGGTAGCTCTGTCGGGCGCAGGCCGGACGGGACTGATCGGGTCGCGCCTGGTTGCCTCCGCGGGGGTCGAAGCGCAGTCCGACTTCGACATCGCGGTGCAAGGTGCCGGCGGGTGGGCGTCGGCCGCCCGCGTGGTCGACGACTGGATTCGGCGCGGCGCCGCTCGGGTGCTTCCCGACCAGGCGTTTCCGGAGTTCGACGCGCGCCGCGCCGAACTCGGACTGGACGCAGATATGCTTAGGTCCATCCGCCGTGACCAATGGTGGCGCAAGCTCGGTATCGGCACCCGCCTGGTGTCGGTGTCCTCTACAACCGGCCTCGGGTCGCTACCGGCCGAGATTTCTGAGACACCCGCCGAAGTGTTGGTCGACCTGTCGCCCGGCTACGTCGCCGGCGTGGCGCCATACGTCTGCATGGCCGCTGTGCCCGGCTCGGCGCTCGCCGGTGCGCTTCACCTGTCGTGGTTCCTACGACAAGGGTGCAGGGGCAGGGTCAAGGGTCGCTTGGTCGAGGCGGGTGGGCGCCAGTGGGTGTGGATGTCCAAGCCTGAGGAACTGGTGCTAACCGCATGAGCGACACCGCTGCCTTCGTCTATCTCGCCGGGGCCATCGATCTCGCCCCGGATCTGGGCGGCGGCTGGCGCGGGCAGATTACCGACTTCCTGCAGGCGCGCGGCTGCGAGGTTGCCGATCCTGCGCAGATGCAGGCATCGGTGCTCGGGCTCGAGGTCAAGGCGCTGATCGCGCTTCGGGGCACGGATGAAGAACGCTTCAAGCAGCAGACACGCCGCGTCATCGAGCACGACCTCGGCTTCGTCGCCGAGCGGGCCACCTGCATCGTTGCGATGGTCGACGAGCACGCCCGCATGGGCACCTATGCGGAGCTCGCGATAGCGTTTCTCAACGGCGTGCCGATCTTCATCATCTGCCCTGACCGGGCACGCCTGTCGGGTTGGGCTCTCAGTTGCGCCGACGCGGTGTTCGAGCGCCTGCAGGACCTGCTCGAATGGCTGTCAAACGACTCAGCTCCGGACGCTCCGTTGCCGGAGAGGTTAATGCGGCGACGCGCGGAAGGCCGCAGCCGCCGCCGTCCGTGCGTCCCGAAGGTTCATGGGAACTAGCGAGCCCGATACCAGAAAGTAGCCGAAGGCTTACAGACGCGGTTGCCAGGTGGGCTGGACGGACCGTGCGCCACTTGCCGTGTCGAACCCGGACGGCGGATGCCTGCGGACTCGTCATCGACGACTGAACGACCGCAACTCGGCTACTCAGTCAAGACAATGGTTGACTGAAGTGGGTCGGCTCCACGTCCCGCATCGACCGCAGTTCGTGGGAGCGCGAGATGCTGCTGCCCGGCGGTGGATCGGGCTACGTCGTGGCCGCGCCGACCGTCTCTAACTGCGCGCTGAATTTCGTCGTGCCGGCCTACTTCTGCAAGGTCGGCTCGATGCAGGCGACGGTGCGACTGTGGCCTCTGCTCGACGGGCCAATGTCGGGCGTGCGGGCGACAGAATCGGCGCAGCTGTGGTTCCTGAGCGTCCCGGCGCCGAAGGTCTGTCTCGTGCGCGTAAACTGGACCGACAGCGCCGGCAACATCAGCCGGCCGACCGATGCGGCGATGCTGGCCACGCTCGGTCTCGGCAGCCGGATGCTGCCGTTGCCCGCCTGCCTGCGCATCAACACCGCCCAGACCAGGCAGACCGAAGCGGCAGCGGACGACACGCGTAGGGTGCCCGGCGAGCCAGCCCTGACTGCGTGAGGCACGCCGCAAGACGATGCCGGGCGGCGCAATCATTCCCGCCCGGCACCGCCTTGTCCGGACGCCGCTCACACCGGCACGGCCGCCCCGTCGTCATCGTCGCCATTCGGCTCGGGCGAGCCAACCGGCCGGCCACCTGGCTTGATGATCGTGCCGATGTAGGCACCTGCGGCCCTTGCGCGTGCATGTCCCGCCAGTTGCGACACTGCCAGCCGCGCCGCCCGATCCAGTTCCGCTGATACCGGTCCGCCACCCCGGACCGGGGAGGGCACGCCAGCGACATCTTCATAGGCATCGTTAAGAACCTCGTGGCGCAGGCCATGACCTGTCGCGCCCCGCTTGCGCAGAGTGATGCCGAATTTCTCCAGGACGTAGTCCAGCCGCCGCAGGTTACGCCTCAAGTCCCGACGCGGATCGCCCATGTGGGCGTCGCGTCCGTCGACCACGCCTTGGGCAAACTCCAGCGCGGCCAGTTGCAGCGGATCGTCCAGAGGAATCCAGCGCACCCGGCCGCCCTTGCCCTTGATCCATGCATACCGATCCGCCTGCTGCTGGTTCTCTGGCAGCCCGGTCTCGCAGAACGGCATGACGTGCAGGAACGGCCGGAACTGCACCGACTCCTTGCGCCGCAGCCCCAGGGCCGACATCAGCCGCAGCGACGCGCCGACACGGAGGTCGAACTTGCACACGTCGGCGATCACCGCCTCGGCATCGATCCCCTGGGCGGTCCAGCTCTTGTCCCGCTGGGCGGTCTCGTGGCGCTGGTACTCCTCCAGGCTCAAACCGTAGTGACCCGGCTTGCGCACGAAGCCGTGCTTGCCCATCCACATCGCCAGCCCCCGCAGGAAGCTCAAGTAGGTCTGGATCGTCGCCGGCGCCAGATGCGCCTGCTGCCAGACCTGCATCATGGCGTGGATGTGCTTCTGCCCGAGGTTGCGCGGGTCCGGCACGGTCTTGAAGCCCGCCTTCTGCTTCAGGTCGCGGAAGAAACGCCGCAGAAACTGCGCGCGTTCCTGCCGCGTCTTATGCGAGACGGTTTTTTCCAGCGCCGTGTGCTGGGTGTTGAAGAGTTTGATCAGGACCTCCAGCACCTTGAGCGGCGGCGCCTTGCCCGGCTGGTAGCGGGCGAGGATTTCCCGGGGGGTCTTTCCCGCCCAATCCTGGGGGCGAGCGGGCTGCTGCTGGCTCGAACGACCGGGGCTGGCGGGTTCCTGCCGCCGGCGGCGAGATATGCGGCGAACAGTGTTGCTGGGGATTGCGTCTGACATGGCTATGGCTCCTTGGTCGAAGGCCCGCCGCCCGAACGGCAAGCCAATGTTGGCGATGAAAGTGGAATCCAGGGCAGTTCCCGGCGGGACGGATTCCGTCGCCCACGCCGGTCAGTGGTCAAGAACTTCGGTACCGCGCGCGACCACGACGTCGCGGCACCTACCCAGGGGGTTCGTCGGCCAGCGCGTCTGCGCTTGCCAACTCGGTCGGTCTTAAAAACGAAACGGGTTGATCCGGCCCATCCGTGCATTTCTGCAGCCATGGGGGTTGTGATGCCGGCCGGCCTCTGGGGCGTGGCTTGGGCATCGGCGGCGAGGTCTGGCCTCGCGCCATCTGGTGGATCGGTTCTGGAGTCGTAGCGCCATCCACTCGCATGGGTCCGCCCCTGACCGAAAGTCCAGGGTGGTGTCGAGCTTGTGAGCGAAGGCGCGCGGGGAGCCCAAGTGGGCAAACACAACCGCGCGCTGCGTGGAACGCGTGCTCAAAGGAGGGCGGGAACAGGGGCACGGCATCGGGTGCCGGCCGGGTGCTCTGTTGGCCGTGGCGCGCTTCAGGGAGCGCCCAGCGATAAACGCTGGCCAAGCCAGGGACATGCACTACGAGAAAGACCGCGGGACCGCCGCCTCAAGGGCGACGGCATTGCCGGTTCGAGACCGGCGCTTCAATGGCAGGTAACGACTGCGACGCCTTTTGCTCCGCGATGGAGCGTGGCCAGGATGGCCCTCGGGAAACCGTAGTTGACGCCAAGCGGGTAGGGCGGTCAAGCGGGCGGCTCGAAAGCGGGGCGATTTGCGGAGGATTGCGGGTGGCACTTGCGCGCCCGGGAGATTGCGGTAAGGCGCATTTATTGTCGCAAAGCGGCGGGCAACGAGGCGGCGGGCGGGCTTGACGGGTGAAATCTCTGCCTCTGGTCCATGGCGGGCCAACCCAGCGCATTTTTCGTGTGACCTGTGCACCGATGGCGCATCCAGCGAACGGGGTTGATGCCCGCCATTTGAATGAGAGCGTAGTGACACACACGCAGCCCCGCCGGGGGATGACGCTTTCAGATGTCAGCGAAATGTCCGTGCATCGCCGGTTCGCTGACAGCGGGCCGGGCCCGATGCCGAAATCGGCCTCTTTGAGTGGGGATTTCGTGTGGCGGGATCAGATCGCCCTGTCGATGCTGATCGACCTCAACCCTACCTCGGAGCCATGTTATGGAATTGATCGTCAGAGCGGTGGATGTCGGATCCGGCAACACCAAATTTGTCACGGCCGCGGCCGGTACCGACATCCGCTGCGCCAGTTTCCCGTCCGTTGCCTATCCGTCGAGCGACGACTCGCCGTCGTGGCCGGCCAGTGAACGCAAGAAGACCGTGTGCATCCCCATCGGCCCGCTGTTCTACGAGGTCGGGCCGGACGTGAGCCTCGCCGCCGATACCTTTCGCGCCAAACAACTGCACGATGAATACACCGAGACGCCCGAGTACATGGCGCTGCTCAGGGGAGCGCTCTCCATGATGAAGATGAGCCACATCGACCTCCTGGTGGTGGGGCTGCCGGTGGCGCTCTTCGCGGTCAAGAAGGTGGCGCTGGAGAAAGCCATGACCGGCCGGCACGACATCGGGGGCAGTAAGGTCGTGACGGTTGGCAAGGCCCTGGCCGTCGCTCAGCCGCAAGGGGCGCTTGCGCACTTTGCCTCCGAGCACCAGAAGATGGCGATCATCGGCAACGAGCAGAGCCTGATCATCGACCCGGGCTCGCGCACCTTCGACTGGCTGGTGGCCCGGGGCATGCGCCTTGTGCAGAAGCAGATCGGGCCTTTGTAGAACTGCTACTGGCTGCTCGCGAAGTCGGGCTGGAAGCCCTGCAAGTGGCGTGCGAATTGACACTGGATGGCGGCGTGATTACCGCGGCCGTCGTCATGAATGAACTGAGGCGGCTGACCGCGCCACCGCAGCCCAAGGCGATCAGTTTGCCGGAACAACTGCGTTTGCAGGTCGAACCGCAGGCTGATTGCAGTCGTTATGACCGTCTGCGCGGAGGCCAGTATGTCCATTGACCGACTGGCCCAACTGAAATCCCTGCACCTCTACGGCATGGCAGCCGCGTGGTCCGAGTTGCTGGCAGAAGGCACACGCCGGCCGATGCAGCCGGAAGCCTGGCTGGATCGCTTGATTGACGCTGAACAGGCGGATCGGCAAGTACGCAGCCTGCGCTACCAGATGAAAGCAGCACGCTTCCCGATTCATCGCGATCTCACGGGCATCGACTGGACAGAGACGCCACTGCCGCAGGCGCAGATTGAGCAACTGGCGACTGCCACCTTCATGGAGAGCGCCCACAACCTGATTCTGGTCGGTGGCACAGGGACGGGGAAGACCCACCTGGCAACTGCGCTCGGTGTTGCAGCCATCCATCAGCGAAAACGGGTGCGTTTCTTCAATGCGGTGGATCTGGTAAAACCAACTCGAGCGGGAAAAACTACTGGGAAAGAGCGGCACCTTGGCCAAACAGTTGGTGCTGTTTGATGCGGTCATTCTCGATGAGCTTGGCTATTTGCCGTTCCCGGTGTCGGGTGGGGCGCTGCTGTTTCATCTGATCAGCCAGCTCTATGAGAAGACCTCGCTGATCATCACAACCAACCTGTCATTCGGTGAATGGGTGACCGTGTTCGGCGATCCAAAAATGACCACGGCCTTGCTCGACCGCATCACGCATCACTGCGAAATCCTCGAAACCGGCAACGATTCCTACCGCTTCAAACAGCGGAAAAAATCAGTCAAATCAGACTGAGCAACTGGGAAAATTTGGACGCTGACAACTGGAAACTATTGGACGCTGATTGACACTGCAGAACATCATCCTGGTCGGCGGCGGGGCGTTCCTGTTCCGGAAGGCGGTGAAGGCGGCGTTCCCGAAGCACCGCATCCACGAGGTGAAGGAGCCGATGTTCGCCAATGTGCGGGGTTTTCAGCTGGCCGGGCAGAACTATGCGCGCAGTTCAATGGCAGCCACCGGGAAGGAGCGCGTCCAGGGCGTGTCGGGAGAGATTGAATGAGCACCAATACCGTGAAGGACGCCGCGCCCATTCGCCTGGTCTTCGTATTGGCGCGTGCCGACCATCCCCGTCTGTACGACGATCTGATCCAGTTTCAGAAAGGCGTTAAACGCATCAATCGCCTGCGGCTGCTAGCCTACGATGGGTTGCTGGCGCAGAGCGGTGTATTCGCCGGCATGGGACGTGGCTCGCCTCATCTGCCTTCCGCAAGTAGCGCGCAGGAGGGCAATGGCGACATCACCAACGACCTCTTCGCGCCAGCGATCGACGCGTGAGCCGGCCATGGGCAAGCGATCGCGCCGGCCGATGAGCGGCCGGATGGTCAGTGCTTCGGACCTGGCCCAGATGGGCCGGTGCGAGAGATTGGTGGTGTTCGAGCAACTCTATGGCAGTCGGCGCACCGCCCGGCAGCGGCAAGCCCGGGCGCGCGGGCTGGTCGAGCACGAGCAGTTCTATCGGGAAGGCATAGCGGCTTCCGCGCAGGCCGATCGGAACGGGCGCTGTTTCATCGCCACCTGCCTGTTCGGCGAGGCTTGGCAGACGGAGGTGCTGCGCCGGTTCAGGGACGAGGCGCTGCGACCAAGCGTTTGGGGACGACAGGTGATCCGCCTCTACTATCGCGGGGCGCCCGGAATCTGCGTTGTCCTGCGCCGATGGCCCGCCTTGCAGGTTCCGATGCGCGTGGTCTTTGGGGCGATAGCAACGGGACTTCGGTGGTGGTCAGGCTCGTGTGGAGGTGGCAAGTGTCGGCGTTAGCGTGGGGCGTCGGTAGCGCCACTGCCGTCGTGTGCTTCGCGCTAGTCATGGCGTGGAGGCGATCACTTGAGACCAATGCCGCACGAGCTGAGCGGGCCTCACGGCCGGCAGCGTTGCGGAATGCCGAATTGGTCTACATGGAAAGACTGTTCCGGATTTCCACGCCCGTCGGACTGGTGGCGAAACTTGACCGGGCATACCGGATGCCCTCCGGTCTGCTCGTGTTGGTGGAGTTCAAGACTCGCTGGAGCAACCAGCCCTTCCTGTCGGACGTGATTCAGTTGTCCGCGCAGAGGATGGCGATGATTGGGCAAACGGGGCATTCGGTGGCATCCCACGGGTACGTGATGGTGAAGGCGCCGACCAGGCGAGCCTTACCGATCGCGCATCGCGTCCAACTGATGACTGACGAGCAAGTGGTCACCTTGGTGAGGCGGCGGGAAGACATTCTCGCCGGCCAAGTTCTGCCGCGCTGGCCCTTGTCTCGGAAGACGTGCCTTACGTGCGCGTTCCGAGCGCAATGCGACTATCCCCATCTTTGAGGTAGCTCGGGGCATCGCCGAATCTAATCAGGCGTCCGCCAAATTGATATTGTGGGCCCATAGCAACGAAGCGACGACAGGTGTGTGCCGGTAGTGCTTCACCGGCTCGCCGAGGTGATCAGCGCACCGCGCGATAACTTGGCGCATGGCTTCCAGGATACGGTCGGCGGTGGCCAGCCGGTAGCGCGCAGGCCCGCAAGGGTCGGAGGCGTCAGAGATCATAGCCGGATGGCCGCGATTTGCACGAAGCGCGGGGCACTTGCCCGCGAGCCAGACGGCTGTACGCCGGGATGCCAGGGGATCGTGCGAAATTCGCTGATCAGCGAATATGGCAATTCCGTCGAATATTCGGTATAGTGCGGTTATTCGCTGTACAGGAAATAACTGCTGACATGACCGAGTCGCCCCCTGTCGAACGTGCTCTGATCGAACAGTTCCTGGAGTCACTCCGGGAGTTGCCGGACGTGCATGCCGAATTGGACGCGCTGGAATCCGGCGCGTCAGCCGATGATCGCGTTGACGCCCAAATCCACCTGAATGTCGCCGGCAAGTCGATCGTCTTACTGGTCGAGGCGAAGAAAACCGTCACCCCGGGACGTGCGCCAGGTGTTGTGGCAGTTCAAGTCGCTGCAGCACGGCCGATATGCCGACGCACAGAACTTCCTCATTGCCGAATCCCTCTCGCCTGGTGCGAAGGAACTGCTCAGGGCCGAGCGCATCGGCTACTACGACAACGGCGGAAGCCTATTTCTGCCGGCTTCCGGCGCCTACGTCATCGACAAGCCGCCTCCAAAGACCTTGGAAAAGTCGGTGCGGTCGTTGTTCTCGGGGCGGCGCGCGCAGGTGCTGCACGCGCTCTTGGTCAATCACGAGGAATGGTTTGGTGTCACCGAGGTGGCCGAGCAGGCGCAGGTGGCGCCGTCCACCGCCTCGGACGTATTGGGTGAGTTGGAGCGGTTCGACTGGCTGGTGTCCCGCGGGCAGGGGCCAAGCAAGGAACGCCATCTGCGCGAACCGGGCGCCTTACTCGACGCTTGGGCCAAGCAGCTTGCCACGCAGCGCGCCCCAACGCTGCGTCGCTATTTCGTTCCCGGCGCGAAGGCAGAAACCCTGATTGAGTGGCTCGGCCAAGTCTTGGATGCGCATCAGGTCGGCTACGCGGTGAGCTACGAAGCCGCCGCCCAGCGCTATGCCCCCTTCCTGTCCGGTATCTCACAGGTGCGGACTCGGCTGCTGGCCAGCGCCGGCGCTGACACAGCGATGGCCGAGTTGGATGCGCGCATTGTCAATGAAGGGGCGAACCTCGCGGTCATCGAGACGAAGTCGGCGGGAGAACTGTTGTTCCGCCAGCAAGTCGGCGGTGTTTGGCTGGCGAGTCCCATTCAGGTCTATCTCGACTTGTTGCGCGGCGAAGGCCGGGCCAAAGAGATGGCTCAGCATCTGCGTCGAGAAAGGATCCGTTTCTGATGGCCAAGCCCACGACACTCGATGGCTACAGCGACCAGTACACAGGATTGCGAACGTGTTCTCGTGACGCTGCTGCGCGGACTCGGCCCCTGGAAGGATTCGGTCTATTTGGTGGGAGGCCTCACCCCGAGGTACCTGGTCGCCGCCCGGCCGCCGGTGGTCCCCGCGCATGCGGGCACCATGGATGTGGATATCGTGATCGACCTCCAGATACTGGCCGACACCGAGGCATATCACTCGCTGGAGGACAACATCAAGAAGATGGGCTTCGATCGCGCCGAGAACGAGGCCGGAAAAAAGCTCTCCTGGCGTTGGCAAACTCGCACCGAACACGGCGCTCAGATGGTGCTGGAGTTGCTCGCGGACGCGCCGGACATCGCCGGCGGCAAGGTGCAGCCGCTGCCAACCGAAGGTACGATCTCGGCACTGAACATCCCGCATTCATCCATCGTCTTCGACCTTCACCAGGTCACCGAGATCCAGGCAGAACTGCTTGGCGGCAATGGCGTCGCGACCGAGAAGATCAAGCACGCCAACCTGGTCAGCTTCACGTGCTTGAAGTCGTTCGCATTTGATCAGCGTTTCGAGCGCAAGGATGCGCACGACCTCGTCTACTGCATCGAGCATGCGCACGAGGGAACGGACGCCGTCGCCGAAGCCTTCCGAACGGAACTGGGCGGCAAGCATGGTGCAGTGATCCAGGCCGCCCTAGCAATCCTGCGCAATCGCTTCACCCAGGACGACAAAACAGAAGGTTATCGCAAGGATGGCCCGGTCTCGGTGGCCAAGTTTGAGCTCGGCGAGAGCGATGAGCCTGAACTGCGTGAGGCTCGGGCCCTGAGGCAACGGCAGGCGAGCGACATCATCGATCGGCTCCTCGGTCTGATCGGTTGATGGGAGGGAACGGCATGAGTTTCCCGACGGACATCAAAGGATGCATGAAAGATTGCATCTTGTCCTTGTTCTGGCCGCGCAAGGACATCCTGGGGTTTTTTGAGAAGCACGGATGCACGAAGGCCGAAGTAGGGCGCCTGCAGATAGACGGTGAGAATCCACTTAAGCGTCACGAGATCGTCGACACGCTATTCGAAACGCTGGCCGCGCGTGCCGACGCGATCATCAAGCACCTCCAGCAAATCATTGCGCTCGGCCTGATTGAGCGGCGCCAATACCCAATCATCAAGGATCAGCAAATCCGTCTTGGCCAGCGAGGCGAGGCGCTTGCCGAAGCTCCCGTCGCCATGGGCGATCCGCAGTTCCTCGAAGAGACGCGGGGTGTGCACATAGACGGCTGACAGTCCCCTGCCACAGACTGTCTGCAGCTTGCCCCGGTAGGCTTTGCCGTGGTCTATCTCGCTCCACGACGGCAGGCGCCGACCTTGGTAACACATTAGGCGGACTGTGACGAGCATGGGGGCGAGCGAGTAACTGTAGGGAAACACGGTATTTAACCAGCCGTGCTTGGGCAGCATGGAACAGTTAAAATAATGGCTACCATGGCGGTATTGAGTAGCTAGTTGAGTAGCTTGCTAAGTAACAAAGACAATTATTCTAATGACCATGGGCGTTAGCGCCCGATAACTATAGAGTTGCAAGAATTATGATCGAATTGGGCGTCAATATCGACCACGTTGCGACCATACGGCAGGCGCGACGCACCTATGAGCCAGATCCTGTTTGGGGGGCTGTCGAAGCCCATTTGGGCGGGGCTGATGGAATTACAGTGCATCTGCGCGAAGATCGCCGGCATATTCAGGATGCTGATGTCCGGCGACTGCGCGAAACGACACAGATCAAGCTGAACCTCGAAATGGCAGCAACCGACGAAATGGTACGTATTGCCTGTGCATTGAAGCCGGAAATGGCCATGTTGGTGCCTGAAGGGCGCCATGAAGTGACTACCGAGGGCGGGTTGGATGTCGTCGCGCAGGAAGTTCGCCTGAAGGAGATCATTTCGCGCCTGGCCGATGCAGGCATTGTGAGCAGCGTTTTCATTGATGCTGATTTGGCACAGATCGAGGCCGCTGCTCGAATTGGTGCCAGCGTCTGTGAGATCCATACGGGTCCTTACGCGCACGCCTTTTACGATAAAGGTCGGGATGCCGAGGCGCCCGCAGTACTTATTGAACTCGACAAGATTCGTCGAGCTGGCCAATTGACCTGCCAACTTGGCATGCGCTTCAATGCCGGGCATGCGCTGAATTATCACAACGTTCAACCTATTGCTCATTTGCCAGGAATCCGCGAACTTCACATTGGTCACGCTATCGTCAGCCGATCCATTTTTGTAGGTCTGCGCGCTGCAGTGCGTGAAATGAAGGTATTGATACGAGAAGCCGCAAACTTGCCGGATGCGCGCCGCGAATGATTTACGGAATAGGCACTGATATCGTTGCCGTTTCCCGCCTGCGTGGCATGTGGGAGCGCCACGGCGAACGTGTGCTCGACAAGCTGCTTGCACCGCAGGAAATGGACGATTTTGCCAAGGCTGCCGACAAGGGGCGTTTTCTCGCCAAACGGTTTGCGGCCAAGGAGGCATTCAGCAAGGCGCTAGGGACAGGCGTTCGACCACCGGCCACGCTGACGGCCATTGCGGTCAGCCATGATGATCTGGGCAAGCCAATTTTGGACTTCTGCGGTCAACTGGAAAAAATGCTCAAAAACAAAAACCTTAAAGCCCACCTTTCGATTAGCGACGAAGCCGAATATGCCGTCGCCCACGTTATTCTGGAGCAAGCATGAAGCATCTTCCGCTCGGTCCGCTGATGATTGACATCGCTGGTACCGAATTGACTGACATTGATCGGGAGCGCCTTTGCCACGCCTTGGTCGGCGGGATCATTCTGTTTACCCGCAATTACTCGAGTCCGGCGCAGTTGACCGCATTGACTGCGGCAATTCACGCCTTGCGCTCGCCGCCGTTGCTCATTGCAGTCGATCACGAAGGGGGCAGGGTACAGCGCTTCCGTGATGGATTCACGCGTTTGCCGACGATGGCTGCGTTGGGAAAATTATGGGACGTCGATCAGCAAGCAGCGCTCAAGACTGCTCGCCAAGTTGGCTATGTGCTGGCATCAGAACTTCGTGCTCGCGGCGTTGATTATTCCTTTACGCCGGTGCTTGATCTTGATTATGGCCCGTCGCGAGTGATTGGAGATCGCGCTTTTCATCGGCAGCCAGAAGCCGTCATCGCCCTGGCAAAGGCGCTTGGCGAAGGGCTTCATCAGGCCGGCATGGGTAGCTGTGGCAAACATTATCCAGGGCACGGGTACGTTATCCCGGATTCGCATGTGGAACTTCCTGTCGATGATCGTCCTTTGGCAGACATGCAGGACGACATGGCACCCTACCGGCAACTGCCACTTGATGGGGTCATGGCGGCGCACGTCATATACGAATGTGTTGACTGCAATACTGCAGTATTTTCAAATAAATGGATAGGTTATCTAAGAAATGACATTAAGTTTAATGGTGTCGTTTTTACGGATGACTTGTCGATGGCGGGCGCGGGTGTTGTTGGCGGAATGCTCAACCGGGTGGAGACTGCATACAACGCCGGATGTGACATGTTGCTCGTATGCAATGCGCCAGATGTGGTCAGTGATGTGCTTGATCACTGGACGCCGGAAGTCGATCCGACTCGCGGTAAGCGTGTTGAAGCGTTGATCCCCAAACTGCCTGCAATGTCCTGGGACGGGCTTCAAACAGATGTGGCTTATCAGGACGCTCGCAACACCATTGCGGGGTTGATGGCCTGAAATGCATTCGGGCAGCCGAAGCTGCCCGAATAAATACCGGAAAACCGCAGATTACTTGACGCGGTTTTTGTATTCGTCAGTACGGGTATCGATTTCGATCTTGTCGCCAATGCTGACGAAAGCCGGAACCGGCAGTTCAAAACCAGTAGCCAGCTTGGCCGGCTTCATGACCTTGCCAGAGGTGTCGCCCTTGACTGCAGGCTCGGTGTACACCACTTCACGCACGACGCTGTTCGGCAGTTCGACAGAAATTGCCTTGCCGTTATAGAACACGACTTCACAAGCCAGGCCGTCTTCCAGATACTTAAGCGCGTCGGTCATGTTTTCGGCTTCGACTTCAAACTGCTCGTAGTCGGCATCCATGAAGACATACATTGGATCGGCGAAGTAGGAATAAGTCACTTCCTTCTTGTCGAGCAAGACAATTTCAAACTTGTCGTCCGCCTTGTAAACCGCTTCGGAAGCGGCGCCGGTCAACAGATTCTTGAGTTTCATTTTGACAACAGCGGCATTGCGGCCAGACTTGTTGTATTCGCTCTTCTGAACGACGAGCGGGTCGGCACCCACCATGATGACGTTGCCGGAGCGGAGTTCCATTGCGGTTTTCATACGGGATTCTCAAAAGTCAGAAAAAGATAAACCTTCGATTATACCTTGTGCGCACAGAAATTGACGAGTGTGGTCGCCATGTCCGGGATCGATGCCAAGCGATTGGCCCAGTCGGCAGTGTAAGCCGTAAAAAACTCGCGTTTCCCAATGAAATTCAGCCATGCAGATTCGACGCCTCTACCCGTATTCCAAGCCATAAAGAGTCGGCGAATGGCGGCTTCTTCGTCTGCAGCCATCCCTCGGCAATAACGATCAAGAAATGCCTCCAGTTTGATGAGGTGTGCGTCGTCATCTTGAGGATAGATTTGCCAGACGAAAGGCTTTCCGGTCCATTGGGCGCGAACAAATGAATCTTCGCCACGCACAAAATTGATGTCGCAACGCCAAAGCAATCGATCATAGTCATCGATGGGCATAAAGGGGATTGGCTTGATCAGTGCCTTGCCGAGTTGCCAAGGGCCGCGTCCTGCCAGATGTGTGTTCACTGCTGCCAATGGCTTGCCTTGGAGAACGTGGCAAGTGACCGCCATTTCTGATTGAGCCAAAGCGCTGAGTAATTCTCCCACCGGGGCGGTGTCATAGCAAAACAGACTGATTTCAAGTCTATTGGACTCGAGGTTCGCTGCAGCTCTTTGGTCACGATCACTCAACAGTCTCGCTTCCCGCAGCAGACCGCCACTACTTGCCGTAAAACCAGGGAAGAAAAAATATTTGGTCAGCGGTAGAGCAGGGTGGGGCGATGCCATGCCGTGGCATGCCTCTGCCCAAGGCTCCGCTGTCAGATACTCCAGATTGATCCAGCAGGGTTTTCGTTCGCACAGCGCCATCGCTTGCAAGTAAGCGGGTGGAATCTCACACGCAAATGCTTCAATGATTACGTCCGCAGGGCTGGGGAACACCGCATTTTCAGTCCAGTGACAAATCTGAACCCCTTGATGCGATTGTGCTGGCTCCTTGATATCCAGCATAGGACACAAGGGATACAGGCTCGCCAGGTCATCAACCCACAAGCGAACATGGCGGCCATGTTCTGCGGCAAGTTGCCTGGCCAATCGCCAGCAAACGCCAATGTCGCCGTAGTTATCGATAACCCGGCAAAAGATGTCCCAATGAAGCTGCATGGCCACCATGCTACCATCGACGTCATGCCAAGATTTCAAGACCCCACCGCCTGTATTGCCTGCCCGCGTCTGGCTGAGCACCTTGCCAACGTTCGCCAGCGTGATCCGGACTGGCACGCCCTGCCAGTTCCTGCCTTTGGTTCGCTGGACGCCGAACTGCTTGTCGTCGGCCTTGGCCCCGGCGAAAAAGGAGCTAACCGAACCGGCCGCCCATTTACTGGCGACGTTGCAGGGGAGTTGCTGTATCCGGCATTGCATCGGTTCGGCTTTGCCAGTCAGCCCCAAGCACTAGGGGATGATCAATGGGCCAATCCGGCCATGGAGCTGAGCAACTGCCGCATCACCAATGCCGTGCGCTGCCTGCCTCCCGCCAACAAGCCAACCACTGCCGAAATCCGCCAATGCAATGGGCACCTCAAGGCAGAATTGGCTGCAATGCCAAGCCTCAAAGTAATCGTTGCACTAGGTGCGATCGCTCATCAGGCATTGCTCTGGGCCCACGCTCTAAAGCTAAAGGAATTTACCTTCGGTCATAACGTCAGCCACGTATTGCCGAATGGCGTCACTCTGGTCGATAGCTACCATTGCAGCGGCTATAACTGGCGTACCGGCCGGCTTTCGCGAGAAAGCTTCGAGGCCGTGTTTGCCGGAGTCAAAGCCCGTCTCGCCTAAAAGGCTGCCTAGATGACCTTCGATGACAAAGCCTTTTTGGCTACGTTAACTGAATTACCAGGCGTATATCGCATGTTGGATGCGAACGCCATGGTGCTTTATGTTGGCAAAGCCAAGAACCTTAAAAAACGGGTTTCGTCCTATTTCCGGGAAAATGTTTCCAGCCCGCGCATCGCTCATATGGTCAGTCAGATTGCTACCGTAGAAACAACGCCGACACGAACTGAGGCGGAGGCGTTGTTGCTGGAAAACAATCTGATCAAATCACTTGCGCCACGCTACAACATTCTCTTTCGTGACGATAAATCGTATCCATATATTGCCCTGACAAAAAGCCAATTTCCACGTCTGAGCTTTTACCGAGGCAACCCGGATCGCAAGGCTGATTACTTCGGCCCCTATCCCTCTGCTTGGGCAGTGCGCGATAGTATTCACCTGATGCAGAAAATATTCCGCTTGCGCACCTGCGAGGACAGCGTCTTTTCAAATCGCTCGCGGCCATGTCTACTTTTCCAGATCAAGCGCTGCAGCGGGCCATGTGTCGGACTGATCAAACCCGACGATTACGCCAATGATGTCCAGTTGGCATCGATGTTTCTGCTCGGCAAGCAGCATGAGGTCGTACGGCGCCTGAATAACGCGATGGAGGCCGCATCAAATCAACTCGCATTCGAACAGGCGGCGGTTTATAGAGACCTTATCCAGTCGTTGCATCAAGTGCAGGAGAAGCAGTTTGTCTCAAGCAGTAATGGTGAAGATGTCGATATCCTGGTTGCGATTAAGGAAGCAGGGCAGTTATGTGTGAATCTAGCCATGATTCGAGGTGGGCGTCATCTCGGTGACAGGCCATTTTTCCCGACCAATGCCGGGGACTCCGATGCTGCCGATGCCTGCGCGGCCTTCATCCGCCAACATTACGCTGCACATCCAGCACCATCGCGCGTACTGGTTAATCCTTTGCCAGTCGAAGATGAGCCCGGTGAAGCAGCAGCGGCACTCGCTGAGCTTGCTGGGCGTACCATTCCATTGCAGGAAGCTCGTGGCTTGACTCAAAAGACCTGGGTTGAAATGGCGATGCAGAATGCGCGTTTAGCCATCCTGGCAAGAAATCAAGCGACCGCCCAGCAAGAAATGCGGCTAGCTGCCCTGCAACAGGCGCTGGAACTCACGGAACCCATCATTCGCATTGAATGCTTTGACATCAGCCATACCATGGGGGAGGCGACCGTTGCTTCTTGCGTGGTCTACCAGGAAAATCGCATGAAAAATGCCGACTATCGGCGTTTTAATATCCGCGATATTCAGCCTGGGGACGACTATGCGGCTATGCGACAGGCAGTTAGCCGGCGCTATGACGGGATTGCCGCTAGCGAGGGCGCAGCGCCCGATCTTATTTTGATCGATGGTGGAAAAGGCCAGGTTAGCTGCGCCTTTTCGGCCTTGGCTGACCTTGGGTTATCTCACATTCCCATGATCGGTGTTGCCAAGGGAGAAGGGCGCAAGCCGGGCTTGGAGTCGCTGATTTTCCCAGATGGACGGGAGCCATTACAATTAAATGCTGGAGACCCAGCCCTGCATCTGATTCAAGAAATTCGCGACGAAGCGCACCGCTTTGCGATAACCGGGCACCGTGCCCGACGCGGCAAAGCCCGAAAAACCTCGAAGCTGGAAAGTCTGCCGGGTATTGGGCCGGCTCGCCGGAAGGCGCTGGTTGCTCGATTTGGCGGACTTCCGGGAGTCCTTGCTGCGAATGAGGAGCAACTAGCTGAAGTGCCCGGAATCAGCCGGGACATGGCCGTAAAGATATATTCCGCATTACACTAAACCATGCCTTTAAATTTCCCCATCTTGCTCACTTGGCTTCGTATTGTTGCGATACCGCTATTGATTGCCGCTTACTACCTCCCGGTGGACTGGGCCACTTCCCATGAGCGCGATTTGGCCGCCACCTCAATATTTGTTGCAGCCGCATTCACTGATTGGGCTGATGGCTATCTTGCCCGAAAGCTGGATCAGACCTCGGCCTTCGGTGCCTTTCTGGATCCCGTTGCCGACAAATTAATGGTCGCTGCGGCGCTGATCGTCCTGGTGCAACTGGGCAGAGCTGATGCCATCGTTGCTACCATTATCATCGGACGCGAAATTACCATATCGGCTTTGCGTGAATGGATGGCCAAGATCGGTGCTGCAAAGAGTGTAGCCGTTTCCATGATCGGTAAAGTTAAAACTGCCGCCCAGATGCTGGCCATACCTATTCTGCTTTATTACCTCCCATTGTTCGGCCTCGATATGCGAGAACTTGGCAACTGGTTGATCTGGATAGCGGCGTTGTTAACGCTGTGGTCCATGGGGTATTACTTGAGGATGGCGTGGCCTGAAATTGCGAAGCGAGCCGCAGAAAAATAGAAGGTGATGTTGACAATATCCTTGCGTCGCCTATAATGCGCGCTCTGTTTCACGCGGCAGTAGCTCAGTTGGTAGAGCGATACCTTGCCAAGGTATAGGTCGAGAGTTCGAGACTCTTCTGCCGCTCCAGATTTTAGGGTAAAGCCTTAGGGCTTTGCCAAAGTTGTAAAAGACGTTTTCGGATAGGCGCGATAGCAAAGCGGTTATGCACCGGATTGCAAATCCGTGTAGGTCGGTTCGACTCCGGCTCGCGCCTCCAGATCATTGCAGCACAAGGCTTGGCGGCCATTGGGACATTTTATTAATCCGCAGCGGATTTTAGGATGCCCATCATGAAAACTGAGTACCAAACCCCAAAGACAGTAGCGGAAATCGCCTCTGTCTTTTTGTCGTTAACTCCGGTGCACGACCCCATGCTGAAAACGCGCCTGGCTTTCTGGACTGAGCGTTTCGGCAATCAACCTCTGGCCGAATTGTCGCCGGATGACGTCGACGCCGCGCTGGCCGAGCTGGAAACTAAGCCGAACAGCAAAGGCCAGATGCGTTCCGGCCCCACCGTGAACCGCTATCGGATGGCCATGCAATCAGCCATCCGCTTTGCCCGGCAAAAACGCCTATTGCCGCGCGGCTGGAATTCACCATTCAAAGATATCCCCCAGCATAAAGAAAACCCCGGCAAGGTGCGTTTCCTGTCGCCAGACGAAGAGCAGCGCCTTATGGATGCCGCCCGGCTGCAGGAATGGGTACTGTTGCCGCTATTGATTCGTCTAGCGATCGTCACTGGCTTGCGGCGAGGGGCGCTGCTGGGCCTGACCTGGGGTGATGTGAAACTGGATAGCGACGACCCGCACGTCACCGTCGCGCGCACCAAAAACGGCGATTCGCACGTTTCACCGATTACCCCGGATCTCGTCCAGGAGTTCAAACGCATGCATCGCGTAAAAACTTTCGATAACAGCCTGGTATTTGTCGGCAAGCATCTGCATGTTCCGCACGACTTCCGGCATGGATTTACCGAGGCTTGCAGGATGGCTGGGCTAATCGGTGTGACCTTCCACACGTTGCGGCATACGAGCTGCTCAAGGCTTGCACAAGCTGGCGTCGATATCCTCGCCATTGCCGAACATGCTGGGCACCGTTCATTGACCATGACGCGCCGCTACAGCCATCTTTGCATCAAAGGTCGCGCCAATACGATCAACAGCGTTTTTGCGTGAGGGAGGAAGACATGAACCATCTGACATTGGTCAATAAGGCCAACCCCAAAACATCACGGAAAGTCCGTGCGTCAGAGCCGGCCATTCCTCGAGCAGTTACAAGGGCGTTAAAGCAGCTAGAGTCCGGTGATGCCGATGTGGTCTGCGTCATAGCGTCCAGCAAGAGTGAAAATCGGGTGTATCAGGTTTCTGCCGGCAAGGGCGCCGGTTTTCTACGGGATATGAACTTGCCTTACATGGAACAAGAATCGCCAATTAGAGAAGGAAATCTAATAACTTTGAAGCCGCGCCCAAATAATGTTGATCAAATTTTAGCGATTGCTCGAGCGTTCGCTTCTGGCTACCTAGAAACCATGCATTTAATCGCTAGTGGATCTGATGGAAAGGTAGTAAATCGAACGTTCAAGCAGAGTGCTGGACGCGTCGGATAACCAGATTTAAGAGCACGCCAACCCCTAGCCCGGCCAGGCGAACGGCGGATACCTTCACCGCCTGGGGTTGGCACCTTTTGAAGGGCGCAGAAGGAGCGCAAAGTGGGACTTTCAATACTTGAAGCAGCTGAGCTTCTGAAAAATGGTGATGGCGAGAAATACATTTCTTGCTTTATCGGCGCAGTAAAATTTGCGGTCGCTAGTGGCAATAGTGCGGCTATCAGCTTAGATGATGCGCTGGTGGCATCGATGGCATTAGCGAGGCTTATTGATACGACAGAAGGCCGAAAGCTGCTCAAACGTCAGAAGCGTCAGAATACCCAATTCAAGGCCCGCGAATTCAGAATGGGATCACCACAAAGAAATGTGGTCATTGCTCACCTGAAAAGCGGAGCCGCCTACAAAGATTCCTTGCGCGCCCTTGGCAATACGTTCAGCGACCCGCCAGACGATAGGACTATAAAGAGATTATTCGATGATCTCGTTGCCGATCAGAATGCGTTTAATCAAAACTGTGTTGATCTATTGCTAGCGGCTGGCGCAATTCAAGGAGACCAAGAAAGCCAAAGAATTGCTTCTTTGGAAATTTTGAGCAACATCGGATATCAATTACACGTTCCTGCAAAGTAAATATTTTTACTTTGTTTAAGGGTTAATGGCCGAATCCATATCCTACTAAAACGTTCCAAGCGCCGCCAAGCCTTGAGCGTTTTAGCGAGGATATGAAAATGAATGACGTTTCTCCACTTGATTTTTTGTCAATCAAAGATTGGCACCGTGAGTACGGAAACACCGTATTCAGCAGCCCAAAAATGCTGCATTACTACATCCATCCGGTAGAGCGTGAATTGCTTCAGGCCGGTGCGCTGGTCAGGGTATGTTGCTTACCACCGAGAGTTGATCAATCAATTGGCGAAGGATGATTCATGATTCCTGGTCTTCTTCTCGCTGGTTCGAGAGTACTGTCGTTTTCCCGTGCGTTGAGTGTGCGTGCCTTCGCAGGTAGAGGTGCGTTGTTCCAAGACTTGATATCAGCTATCGACTATTTCACTCTGGCTTTGCAGTTGGCGGATGATCAAACAGGGGCTATGCGAGCGGAGGCAGCAAAGGCCGCGCAAGCTGTGTCTAAGATTAGGATAAAGACAAATCTCTACGATACGCGCCGCTGGGTTGGTGATGTTCAAAAGCAGGTTGCTTATGCGACGGCTGTAGCCCTGACTAGAACAACGAAGCGACTCGTTCCGATCATGGAGGATGCAGTAAGGAAATCATTTGATAAGCCGACTGCCTTTTCAGTGCGGGCATTTGGCACAGTGCCAGCCACCAAGCAAAGCCTTGAATCAAAACTGTTCATCAAGGATCGGCAAGCTGAGTATCTATCGCCCAACATCGTCGGCGGCCGCCGCGGTCAGAAGCGTTTTGAAAAGAGATTAGGGTACGACGCAAAGACCCATGGGTATTGGGTTCCTGGCAAGGGAAGCACGCTAAATGCCGCTGGCAACCTGGGCGTTAAGCAGATTGCTCTAATTGCTCAAAAGCTTCGTGCTTCCGGTCGGTATGGCGAAGTGTTTGTCGGCATGCCTAAAAACAACCCGGCATTGCCGTTTGGGATATGGGCTCGTGTGAAGCAGGGCCGTGGAAGCAGGGTCTCTTCACTAAAGCCGCTTCTTATCCGCGTGAATCAACCTGCATATAGAAAGCGGTTTGATTTTTTCGGTATCGCTGAACGCCACGCACAACGGATCTTCGATCAAGAGTTCGAGAGAGCTTTTAGCGCGGCGTTGCGATCCGTTCGCCCGGTTTCAAGTGTGCTGAAGCAATTATGAATCGCGGGTCCTCCCTGGCTTCAAGCCGTGCGGGTAATTCGCACCTCGTTTTTTCTGGTGTAGGTCTTGGACAAACATAGTGAA
Source organism: Betaproteobacteria bacterium (assembly GCA_016709965.1). Classification (NCBI taxonomy): domain Bacteria; kingdom Pseudomonadati; phylum Pseudomonadota; class Betaproteobacteria; order Rhodocyclales; family Azonexaceae; genus Azonexus; species Candidatus Azonexus amarohabitans. Next base: position 135,842 of record JADJLT010000001.1, on the reverse strand, counting down.
CGGATAGGCCGACAACATGGCAAATGACCTTGATTTTGACCTGACCAAAGACTTGGCTGGAATTCCATCGACCGCCTCGCTGCTGTCAAGCAACGAGCAAATGCTGGCCGGAATCCGCGTCACGCGTGCCCAGTTCGCCCGGATGATGGGCTGCAGCCGCCAAGCCGTAACCGAGTGGGTGAACGCCGGCCGCTTGACAGTCGGCGCCGACGGCCGCTTCGATCCGTGCAAGGCGGTGGCCGACTTGCTGCGAACTGGCGATCCTGCCCGCTTGCGGGCCAAGGTGCTGCAACCACTCGTCGCTGAGCTAGCCGGATACCGGGCTCGCATTACCGACATCGAGGCCGCGCTCGGCAAATCGATGATGGAGTCACAGGCGCTGCGCGCCGACCTCGCCAACGCGAAAGAAAACGCCGAATTTGAAGCCGGCGCCGCGTCTGAGTTCCTCGAACTATTCGACGCGTTGATTGATCAGCTACCGGCCACCTGGCATGCCTTGTCTGATATGCCAGAAAACGCCGGCGCCGAAATCATCATCGGGTGGCTTCACAAGGCGCTCCAAGTGGGAGCAGGCCAAGCTGGCGATATCACCGCGCTGCTCAAGGAGGGTGAAGGGGAAGGCGAAGATGAATGACCCCATGACATTGGCCCGGCAGATAGCCACGAAAAAGGAAATCAACGAGGCCGCCGAAGCCTGGATCATTAGCGCGTTCTCTGCCTGGTGGCGTGATGGCAAAGACCCGGAGCGCCTGGCTATGTTCTTGCGCCTGCCGACCGCTTCGCGCTCAGCCATAGCCGAGCGAGACCACTGGCTGGGCGTGTCCTGCAAAGAGCTGCAGGGGGATTTTCCAGCCTCTCAGCTGGCCGCCATCGTCAAGGATTTCATGAAAAACGATTGGCCGATATGGCGCTGTTCCAGCCAGCCGCCCGCGGATGCCGATCCAGTCCTGGCCGCCTTGTTCTTCGCTGCAGATTCCGGCGCGACCATGGATCTGGGCAAGCGTCAATGGCGGAACATCGTGCGGAAATCGTTTCCGGAATGAATGCCGCCCTAAACTGAAAACATGTGGCCATGTTCAATCAGCATGGGTTAATCAAATGGCCACAGTTTTCAAGCGCTACAGCGAAGCGGGCGCGTTAGTCCAAAACGAGCGCAATCAGCGCAGCTCCCGAACTTTTTCTATCTCACGAGTGTTGGCGGCCATGTGTGACGACGGCTTGCGCCTTGATGGCTATGAACGTGAGTTTTTGGTGGAAATTGGTCGAGCGACCGGCCGTGGCTATGACCCACAACGGGCCGCATTGCCGATTGAATTGCTCTGTGATCCGACTATTCATATTGAATCGCTTATGCGTGATATGTCGGCTGGCAGCTCTACCGCAGGCGGAAACCTGGTTGGCACTACCGTATCGCCTATCAATGACATGATGAAACCATGGTCGACCGTAATAAAGGCTGGCGCCTCCGTCGTTTCGGGTGATGTTAGCCGAGTAGGGCAGGGCAACATCATCATTCCCAGAATCTCGAAAAAAATTGTGACTTACTGGGTCAATGGGGAGGGCGGCAGTCTTACGCAGTCCGATCCCGAAATTAGTCAGGTAACGCTATCCCCCAAAACAGGCGGGGCCTTGACCAAGTTCTCTCGGCTGTTGGCCAAGCAAGGAAACGTAGCCGATGCGCTGCTTCAGCAACACATGTTATCGATAGTCGGTGGTTTGGTCGATTCCGCCGCCATTGCTGGCACCGGCCTGAACGGTCAGCCAAAGGGGATTGTGAATACCGTTGGCGTCGCCGCTTCGACAGGTGGGCCCGATCAAAAGTCCGTTCTTACCGCCGAATGCAATGCAGCTATTAACGGGAATGACGACAAATTCGGTTACATCACCCACCCAATTGTTCGCTTTGTAATGAGAAATAGCGGAACCAATCTTTATCCCTTTGGCACCGATGCCTTGAGTGCCTGGAAGTCCGGTCCAGAGGGCGGCCGCTTCCTTGATTGGCCGGCATTCGTTTCGAACGCTTGCCCAGATGACACCATGGTTGCCGGGCCTTGGGATGATTGTGTTATCACAATGTGGGGCGCCCCTGTTCTGGAAATCAACCCCTACGAAGCGAACGACTTTAAAAAGGGCTTCTTTGCTGCTCGTATGCTAATTGACTGCGACATCGCCGTCATTCATCCAGAGGCATGGATGAAGTTTACTGGCATCACTCATCTTGATTGGGAGGAAATGTGATGGCCTACTGGGAGAAAGAATGGAAGCCTGACCTCACGCCCACTGACGTGCTCATTACCCGTCCGGTGATGTGCGAGGGTAAACCTAGGAAGCCCGGCGACAAGATTACCTGTAGCCGGCAGGATGCGCTTGTTCTGGTCGGTGTGAAACGCGGCCAGATCATCGGGCCTGCGGTTTCTTCTAAGTAGTTGTCCCGGTCCAATTGGCCACCTCTCCAGCCAATTGGATTTCCCCTGCCAAGCATCGTTACAGTGCTTGGCCGGCCTCTCAGGGGCGCTGCCAGGGATCAGCGAATAAGAGGCCACCTCCCAACATCAAAATCATTCTCTGGTGATGTCATCGCCCTGCCCACAATGCCGCCTGCCGATGCACACCGCTGGCCGCCTGCTGGCATTTCGTGATGACGCGGGCGTGACCTTCTCCTTTGCGATCTGCCCGCGATGCGCCGGCCGCCTGGATCGATTACCCGTTCGCGTGCAAAGCAAGTTGCTGGATGTAGCGATCAACCAACTGATCAAACACCCTGATCGTTATGCCGTGAAAACGCATACCGACGTTGCTGAGGCCCGGCTATACATTGCCGTCGAGGCTGCGCATTTACGCGGTGAATTTTGAGGTTTGAGCAGAGTAGGGCGCAGCACAAAAATATGCATCGGACTACCCGCAATGAGCCGGATTAATCATCCGCAGGGTTTACACATCCCATCTCATCCGATAGAATGCCGCTCGTTCCAAGGCTTCCAAGCGGAACAGGAGGATTGCAAATCCGTGTAGGTCGGTTCGACTCCGGCTCGCGCCTCCAAAGGTTTTGCGGCAGTAGCTCAGTTGGTAGAGCGATACCTTGCCAAGGTATAGGTCGAGAGTTCGAGACTCTTCTGCCGCTCCAAAATAGAGAAAAGGGAAAGCGCGGGTCGCTTTCCCTTTTTTCATATCGGGGCACTGCAACGATATAATCGAAAAATCCGCCCGGGTGGTGAAATTGGTAGACACAAGAGACTTAAAATCTCTCGCTCATTGAGTGTACGGGTTCGACCCCCGTCCCGGGCACCACGATTGAACAAATGATCATTTACGACCTTAGCTGCGACAACAATCATCGATTTGAAGGCTGGTTTCAGAATGCGGTGGCATTCGATACCCAACTTGAAGACGATCTGATCTGTTGTCCACAGTGTGATAGCCACAGCGTCCGACGCATTCCATCTGCTGTCGCTATTTCAGGGCATCACACCGAACCAGTAGATAGGGCGCCGACTCCGTCAACAGCATCCGGCAGCACGGCACTGATGCCTGTCGGTGCGCAGGCGATGGCAATTTATCGTCAGCTCGTCGAAGCCATTGTTAATCAAAGCGAAGACGTCGGCCCATCGTTCGCTGAAGAGGCTCGAAAGATTCACTACAACGAAGCCCCTGAGCGGCCAATTCGCGGTGAGGCGACAGTGGATGAGTGCGAGGCTTTACGTGACGAGGGAATCAACGTGATGCATTTGCCTCAGCTAAAGGAGGAGGATCTTAATTGATCCTGGTTTTTTCTTGTTGGATATTAGTTTACATAATACAAATTATGCGTTTTGTGAAGGTTGGCCGAAGCTGTGCGTAGTCTCGCGAAAATGCTACTTCGCCAACTTATTAGCAATTGCCTGCGCTCTCCCTTGCGATGACGTCAGCCGCTCACTCGCCAAATATTGGTGCTTGAGTTAGCTTATCCATCCTTCCACCGACAAAGCAATCGGCGTCTTTTCGTGTTTTTCCATCAATTGCGCAACTTTCTCGTCGACGAGCACGGCAATGCTTCCCGGCTACTGGTCTGGATACTCGGTTTCTTTGCCTTTCTCAACGTGTATTCGATGCAGGCGCTGGTGCCGCTAGTCATGCACGATTTCAACGCCTCGCCTGCTCAGGCCGGCGCCACGGTCGGGGCGACGGTGCTGGCTGTAGCGCTGGTTTCGCCATTCATCGGCATGCTGTCCGACGCCTATGGGCGTAAGGTCATCATCGGCACATCGCTGTTGTTGCTGACATTGCCGACGGCGTTGATATCGCTGGCCGATAGCCTCGGTACGATCCTGCTGATGCGCTTCATGCAGGGGCTTGCTATTCCTGGTATTGCGGTGGTGTTGATTGCCTACATTGCCGAGGAATTCCGCGTCATCGGTGCTGCCCGGATGACCGCTGCCTACGTCGGTGGCACCGTCATGGGTGGTTTTTCGGGGCGTTTCATTACCGGCCACGTTGGCCATCTCATTGGCTGGCGCGGCGCTTTCGTCACCCTGGCTCTCATGAATCTGCTGGGTGCCTTGGTCGCCATCCGGACCTTGCCGGCTTCACGCCACTTCGTGGCCAACCGCAATTTCAACGGCGCTTTCCAGATGCTGCGCCGGCACCTTTCCCACCCGCGCCTGTTGGCGGCCAGCGGTGTCGGCTTTTGCGTACTGTACTCGCTGGTCGGTACCTTTACTTACGTCAATCTGCATCTTGCCCAGCCGCCGTTCAGCCTCACTACGGCCGGGCTGGCCAATGTCTTTTGTGTCTATTTGGTCGGCGTAGTCGTTACACCGCTGATCGGGCGGCACGTGGTCCGCCTTGGATTTCGGAAATCCCTGATGTACGCCCTGCTCATGTCAATAACCGGCTTGCTGCTAACGCTCCTGCCCTCGCTACCGGCCGTCATTCTCGGCTTGATCATCTGCTCCTGCGGTGTCTTCATCTGCCAGTCGGTCACCATCAGCTTCATTGGCGACTGCGTCAGCGAAGGCCGTTCGCTGGCCACCGGGCTGTATTACATGAGTTATTACGCTGGCGGGGCGGTTGGTAGCTGGGTGGTCGGCATTGCTTATGAACAGGGTGCCTGGCTGGCATCCGTCATGGCCATTGCCTACGTTCAATTGGTGGCCATGGCGGTAGCCTGGTTTGGATGGCAAAAGCCAACTGCAGCGACAAGCTGATTTGTTCTTTGGAAAGCGCATACATGCGGCCGGACCGGATTTAATTTTTGGCCATTTTTTCCGGTTGACCGTAGCAAGCGGCACAGGCAGGCATCAACTTGGTACGTTGAATCTGGAAGGCGCCCTAAAATGCTGGGGCTGCTGCAATAGATGCTTATTCGTCATCATGCATGGCTATAGTTTTTACCTCACAAGTGGCGTCAACTGATTTGCTGCCGCCACGTTTATTGCTGAAGGCAATCTGCCTTTCATAGAAAGAGATGGTGGAAATATGAACAAGATGATTTCTGGTTTGGTCGCTGGCTTGTTTGCTGTCAGCTTCGCTTATGCCCAAACGCCCGCCCAACCGGCAATGCCAGTCAAACCTGCCGTTGTGGCACCGGCCCAGCCTGTGGCTGCAAAACCGGTCGCTCCAGTAGTAAAAACTGAAGCTGCGGCACCTGCAGCAACTCCCGCTGCATCTGACTGCGAAACAAAAGCTGTTGGCAAGAATGGCAAGCCACTGACCGGCGCCGCCAAAGCCTCTTCCATCAAAAAGTGCGAAGGTGGCAGCAAAGCGGCAGGACCATCTGGCTGTGCAGCAAAAGCAGTCAGCAAAAATGGAAAGCCTTTGGTCGGTGCTGCCAAGAACTCTTTCATGAAAAAATGCGAAGCTGAAGCAAAGTAATCGGGCGACCGCTCTTTCATTGAAGCCGGCTAATTGCCGGCTTTTTTGTCGACAAAAACTCAAGGCCAAGGCAACGCCCGACGCCCGACGCCGGTACCGAACGTCAAGCTATCTCAGGCCAAGTCGAGACGGTTACACCGGCCGATGGCGGACTAGCCAGACACTGACGGCTTGAGCCGATGAAGGGATGTGCGTGGCCCCCCACCCTCCTCTATTCTGCAACGCTGGTTGAACTGGCCATTTAAGATCGCAGGCATCGCAGCACTATCTCCCTGAAGCATTGGTTGCCAAATCTTCAGCCAATGTCCCGGTGAGTCGGTTGGCAATTAAATGCCTTCGCGTAAATAAAAAGTCTCGCGAGGCATCGTGCTCCGCGAGACTGACCGCCGCTATCCGGCCAGCAGCCGATTGTCCAAAAGTTCGTGATAAGGGGGCAGACTGGTGGCGTGCATAACCGATGTGGTCGTTACGAGCCCGCTTCTAATACCACCGCAACTGATGGCATGTCAGCGACGGCAAGCAGCCCTTTGTCGTGGTATCAACGACGGCTGATCAAGGCACCAATGAATACGCCGACCGCCGCTGCGATGCCGGCAATTTTCCAAGGGTTGCCGCGTACATATTCATGCGTAGCATTGGCGGCACTACAAGCCTTCTCGGACATGGCGTGGCGGCTTGCCGAAAACTCTTCGGCGACGGAATGTCCGGCATCCTTGAGCAGATGGTCTGCCTTGTCCAGAATTCGCTTGAAATCACGGATAACCGCTTCCTTCGAAGTTTCGGTCGTTGCTGGTATGGCGCTGGTTTCTGTGGTCATTTTTTTCCTGATTCCTGTAATGGTTGGAGGGAGAGGGATACGGCGGTGTTTGCTTCAGCTGTCCGTATCACGCCTCTGTGGCAAATGTTGCTCGCTAGCAGATAACGGGTCTGTGCGTTGGCGAACAGACCTTGTTGATGGCATCGATAACATGGTGATAGGCGCCATTCCTGCATGGCAAGCGCGGGAACCTCAACAACTCACGGAGAAATAACTACATGACTGTCGGCGCGCGTTTAATTTTGACCACCTGTGCTCGTTGAATTTTGACCAGGTGTGATAGCCACCTGACATAGGTTGGCTTGTGGATAAGTGTAGCTCAGAACAACCGATTTCCGAGCCACGATGAATGCGTTGGGAAAGCCGTGGAGGACGAAGTCCGGAACGGATTTCCCAACGCGGCCCTGATCAGAATGCGTCCTCCTCGGGTGGATTTCCCCGCTTGCTCTGCTCCCTTGCCTTGATCCTCGACTTGGCGGTCGCCGTGCTGTGCCGGAAGCGAAATGACTCATTCCCCGTTTCTACGATGTGGCAGTGATGCGTCAGCCGGTCGAGCAGCGCCGTCGTCATCTTGGCATCGCCGAAGACGCTCGGCCATTCGGCAAAGGTCAGGTTGGTCGTGATCATCACGCTGGTGTGCTCGTAGAGCTTCGACAGCAAGTGAAACAGCAAGGCACCACCAGCCTGGCTGAACGGCAGATAGCCCAGCTCATCGAGAATCACCAGATCCATGCGCAGCAGTCCCAAGGCAATCCGGCCAGCTTTGCCGGCCGCCTTCTCTTGTTCCAGGGCATTGGCCAGATCCACCGTCGAGAAGAACCGAACCCGCTTGTTATGGTGCCCAATCCCCGAAACACCCAGTGCCGTGGCCAGGTGCGTCTTGCCGGTTCCCGTGCCACCGATGAACACCACGTTCTGCGCTTCCTCGGTAAAGGACAGGTCGGCCAGTTGCCGAATCAGTTTCTGATCTACCTTCGATTGATCGAAGTCGAATCCCGCTAGATCCCGATGTACAGGGAAGCGGGCCGCATGCATCTGGTAGCCAATCGAGCGCATGACCCGGTCAGTATGTTCGGCCTGCAGCAGATGCTCGATCAACCAGCGAGAAGTGTCGATGCCGGCGCCACCGTTGGCCGATAGCTCTTCCCAGGCACCAGCCATGCCGTGCAGGCGCAGCTCCTTGAACTCACTCATCAGCTCACGCATGGTCGCTCACCTCCACGCGCAGCTGGTCGTAGCGACCCGTATCGGCGATCGGTGCTTCGCTGATCGTCAGCGGGGTCTCCACCGGTGGTGGCATGGGTCCAGACTTCAGTCGATTGAGCATGTTCTCGACGTGCTCGGCACTGGGCAAGCCTGATTCCAGAACCAGATCGACCGCCACCAGCACAGACTCCAGACCGAACTGCGCAATCGCTGACAGGACCTTGGCCATCACCCGATCACCACCTTCTCGACGCAGCAACAAACTGCGCAGGCGCTGCAAAGCTTCCGGCATGTCGGCAAATGGCGCGCCATTTCTCAAGGCACCCGGCTTGCGTTCAATCAGCGGAATGTAGTGCTGCCAGTCGTAGAGCGTTTGTTGCCGGGTGAAACTACGTGGATGGCTGGCCATGCGCAGATCGTGCGCCACCATATCAATCCGCTCCGGATAGAGACGCAGGCTAACGACCTGGCCGACCAACTCGCACGGCACCGAATAGCGATTACGATCCAGCGTGACTAGGCAGGTGCTGGAGACTTTGCCCAGGGTTTCAACATACCCATCGAAGGGCGCCACCATTGGCATCAGGCTCGGTTGCTCGTGTTCCAGCATCTCGGCCACCGTCAGATCCGCGTACTCAGGATGGCGCAATTCCTGCCACAGGCTACGGCAGCGTTCGAGCAGCCAGACGTTCAGTTCGGTGAAAGAGCTGAAGCGTTCCTTGCCGGCATCCTGCCAGAGCCGCAGCCGGCTATCCTGGACATTCTTCTCGACAACGCCTTTCTCCCAGCCGCTGGCGACATTGCAGAAATCCGGGTCGAACAGGTAGTGGGAGGCCATGGCCGAGAAGCGGGCATTGACGATACGGGACTTGCCCTTCTGCACCTTATCCACGGCCGTCTTCATATTGTCGTAGATGCCGCGCCGAGGAATGCCGCCCAAGGCCGCAAACGAACGGGTATGGGCATCAAACAGCATTTCGTGGCCTTGCGTCGGGTAGGCCTGAACCACAAAGGCCCGACTGGCACAGAACTTCAGATGCGAGGCGAGAATCTTGCGCCAGACACCACCGATCACCAAATGCTCTTCGCTCCAGTCGAACTGGAAGGCTTCGCCTAATTCAAAGTGGAGCGGAACGAAGGCTTTGCTGACCGCCGCGCCACCATCGGAACGCCAGCGCCGGATGAACTCAGTGACCCGGCAGTAGGTGCCCGTAAATCCGGCCGCCTGCAATTCACCAAAGAGTTTCAGCGCCGTACGCCGATCCCGTTTCGGGCGCCGAGCATCCGTTTCCAGCGCCTTGATGAGTCGCGCCGCATAGGGCGCAATCTTGACGTTCGGGTTCTCCCGTTCGTACTTCGGCTCCGTGCCTTCCGGCGTCCGTAACCAACGCTTGACGGTGTTCCGGCTATACCCCGTCTTCCTCGAAATCTCGGATAGCGACACGCCATCCCGGTAAAACAACCGCCGAATCCTTCCCAGATCCTTCATGGTGATCATCTCCTAAAATCCTGCTCAAAAAATGAGCGGACTAGTTAATCACCCTGGTCAATTTTCAGCGCGCACAACCTCGCTTTTCTGGTCAGTTTTCAACGAGCGTCAACACACCAGCGCTCCTTTTTTCAATTGATCAAGTACGTAATAGTCCGGCAGCTGGCTGATACCGAAACCACGCATCGTTGCGTCCAGTACCGCCGGACCGCTGTTGCAACGCCAGTTGCCACTCGGCCTGAACTGAACCTCGCGATCACCTTGCTGGAACAGCCAGACATCACTGGTGCCGATCAGGCAGTTATGTTGCCCGAGCTCCGACAGGGTATGCGGACGCCCGTAGCGCCGAAGGTATGAGGGCGCAGCACATAGATACATGGCTCGCGGCGCAATGCGTGTTGCGACCAGGCTGGATTCATTGAGTCGGCCAAGGCGTATGGCCAGGTCGAAACCTTCATGGACCATATCAACCGCGCGGTTGGTAAGTTCAATATCTACTTTAAGTATTGGATATTGAGCCATGAATTCATTTACTAATGGCACGATAAAACGCTCGCCATAAGCTACTGCCGCCGTCATGCGTAACAAGCCTGTTGGTGCGCTTTGCAGGTCACCCATGGTCAAGAAGGCTTCGTCGCGTTCTTCAATCAGTCGCTGGCATTTCGCAAAAAACGTCTGCCCTGCTTCGGTCAATGAAACCCGTCGGGTCGTCCGATAAAGCAGGCGGGCTTGCAGGCGCTCTTCGAGCGAGGCAACTTGCCGACTCACATGCGACGACGAAACACGCAAACTTTCTGCCGCCCGGGAAAAACTTCCACATTCCGCAACGGCAACAAATTCATCGAGACCATCCCAGCGGTTCATGTATGACGCTCCATCAGATATTCATTCGATCATTATCCCGTATGAACAATAATCAATTGCACGATGGTGATTCATTAGCCGACTGGCAATAATTATAATGTCCCCATCACATCCATCCTGAGAGCGCTTCCATGACAATAAAATCCCGTGCCGCCGTAGCCTTTGCCGCCAACCAACCCTTGCAAATCGTTGAAGTGGATGTCGAGGCGCCGAAGGCGGGTGAAGTGCTCGTCAGAATCGTCGCTTCCGGCGTCTGCCATACCGATGCCTTCACGCTTTCCGGCGACGATCCAGAAGGCATCTTCCCGACCATTCTCGGCCATGAAGGCGGTGGCATTGTCGAAGCCATCGGTGATGGTGTTACTTCGCTGGCCGTTGGCGATCATGTGATTCCGCTGTACACCGCCGAATGTGGCAAATGCAAGTTCTGCCTGTCGGGCAAGACCAATCTTTGCCAGGCTGTGCGTGCTACGCAGGGCAAGGGCCTGATGCCGGATGGTACGAGCCGTTTCTCCTACAAGGGACAGCCGATCTTCCATTACATGGGCTGCTCGACCTTCTCCGAATACACCGTGCTGCCGGAAATCTCGCTGGCCAAGATTCCCAAGGAAGCGCCGCTGGAAAAGGTCTGCCTCCTGGGTTGTGGCGTCACCACCGGCATTGGCGCCGTGCTCAACACCGCCAAGGTTGAAGAAGGCGCAACGGTGGCCATTTTCGGCCTTGGTGGCATCGGATTGGCGGCGATCATCGGTGCGACCATGGCCAAGGCTTCGCGCATCATCGCAATCGATATCAATCCCTCCAAATTTGTCATCGCCAAGGAATTGGGTGCGACCGATTTCGTCAATCCCAGGGATTGCGACAAGCCGATCCAGGAAGTCATCGTCGAAATGACTGATGGTGGCGTCGATTATTCCTTCGAGTGCGTCGGCAACGTGCATTTGATGCGAGCGGCGCTTGAGTGCTGCCACAAGGGCTGGGGCGAATCGACCATCATCGGCGTTGCGGGCGCCGGGCAGGAAATCAGCACACGCCCCTTCCAGTTGGTCACTGGCCGCGTCTGGCGCGGTTCGGCCTTCGGCGGGGTCAAGGGACGCACCGAGTTGCCGGGTTACGTCGAAAAGGCGCAAAAGGGCGAAATTCCGCTTGATACCTTCATTACCCACACCATGCCGCTCGAAGAAATCAACACCGCGTTTGACCTGATGCACGAAGGCAAGAGCATCCGTACCGTCATTCACTTCTAAGCTGGAAAGTCCCTGATGACGCTCGAGAACATTTCCTTTCAGAAAAGCTTTGGTGGTTGGCACAAACGCTACCGACATCGCTCTGTAGTGCTGAATTGCGACATGGTATTTGCCGTATATCTGCCGCCGCAGGTCGAACAAGGCGAAAAGCTGCCAGTGCTGTATTGGCTATCCGGCCTGAGTTGCACCGACGAAAACTTCATGCAGAAGGCCGGCGCACAAAGGATGGCAGCCGAGTTGGGGGTAATCATCGTGGCGCCGGACACCAGCCCGCGTGGCCCCGATGTTCCCGGGGACCCTGATGGCGCCTGGGATTTCGGTCTCGGTGCTGGCTTCTATCTGAATGCAACGCAGGCGCCGTGGGATCGAAATTACCGCATGCACGACTACGTGGTGCATGAATTGCCGGCGCTGATCGAATCCAGCTTTCCGGTTTCCAGCAAACGCTGCATCAGTGGCCACTCCATGGGCGGCCATGGCGCGCTGGTTTGCGCCCTGCGCAATCCGGGGCGCTACCAGTCGGTTTCGGCTTTCTCGCCGATCTGCAATCCGATGACGGCACCCTGGGGTGAAAAGGCGTTTTCCCGCTACCTGGGCGAAGATCGTTCGGCCTGGCGTGAATGGGACGCCAGCGCCCTGCTCGCCAGCGCTGCCGAAAAACTCCCGATCCTCATCGATCAGGGCGACCGCGACGATTTTCTGGCGATCCAGTTGAAGCCCGAAGTGCTGGCTGCGGTTGCCAAGGCGAATGGCCATTCGATGACGCTGCGCATGCAGGCCGGCTACGACCACAGCTACTATTTCATCGCCAGCTTTATCGAAGACCATCTGCGCTATCACGCCAGGATACTGAACGGGAAAGCCTGAAGCAGAACGATTTGCCGAATGCTCACTCTTATCTGCATTGAACCTACCCAGAGACTGTTTTGAACGACACCGACCTCCGCATCAACGCCGATTTTGATCAACGTGTCGTCATCCCGCCGGTGACAGAAGACGCCTGGGTACCCTCCCCCTGCCCCGGCGTCTGGCGGCATCGGCTTGATCGAATTGGCGGCGAGATCGCCCGCGCCACAAGCATCGTGCGCTATGCGCCCGGTTCGCAGTTCAGCGAGCACACACATGGCGGCGGTGAAGAGTTTCTGGTGCTTGACGGCGTGTTTTCCGACGAGCATGGCGATTACCCGGCCGGCACCTACGTGCGAAATCCACCGGGCTCAAAGCACACGCCCTTCACCCGGGAAGGCTGCACAATTTTCGCCAAGCTATGGCAGTTCTCCCCGGGAGATACCCAGAAAGTTGTGCTCGACACCAACACCACGAGTTGGCGCCCCGGCCTTGTACCGGGCTTGTCAGTGATGCCGCTTCATGAGTTCGACGGAGTAAGTACGGCCTTGGTGACATGGAAGCCCCACACTCGCTTCAATGCGCATACGCATCCCGGCGGCGAGGAAATTCTGGTCCTTAACGGCGTATTTCATGATGAATTCGGGGAGTACCCGGCCGGAACCTGGCTGCGAAACCCGCGCTGGAGCAATCACACCCCGTTCACAGGTGGCGAGGGGGCGCTCATTTACGTCAAGGTCGGGCACCTTGGCGCGCCCATGCTGCGAATTGAGTAGAGCTCAAGCGGTGCTAGGGGAATCGTATTAACTAGACCATCCAATTGCATTGGCGATAGTCAGCCAAAGTCGAACGACAACTGGGTGCCCTTTGCAGCCGGTCGAACCTTGGAAAAGCGACCGCTCAGGAACATTCAGCTTGAGGGGCCGCCGGAGGGCGGAACTTGGAGGCGGTCCCCTCTAAGCGCCAGTTCGGCCTCACTTCGCGTCTCGCGCAATTTCTTTGAGCGCCTGCGTGAGCTTTTCTATCTGCTCGGCCACCGGGTCAATGGGCTGTGCGGTGAATTGAAATGGTTGAAGATCTACTACCGTGGCTTCGGAAGCGTGTTCGCCTTCGAAGTCGTAATCGGCGGTGATCGTGAATCGAGTTGGGCAGTGCTCTTGGCTTCTGAAAACGACATGGCCGACGCCGAGATGAAAGACTAGCTCTGCGTGAGGTGGCAAGCACACGATGACTTCAGTGAATGCGGAGAACGCTCGCAGATTCTTACCTGCCCCCATGTCGCCATTGAAGTAGAAATCGCGATCCATCGATAGATTGAGATTTCTAGCGTTCGTTGATCCAGCGTTCCGAATCGTGAGCATTATAAGGGTGCTGCCAGTTCGAACCCACGGTGTAATCTGGATGTATGGACGGCTAAGGGAGCGCACCTGCTCTCGCATAACTGCCACCGACTCACGGTTGGCCTGAAGTATTTTGAATGTTGCAAGCATGACGGCTAAAGAGGCAAGCGCAGTCAAGCCTGACACAATCGCAATTGCGAGGTTGATTTGGTCGGCGATTAGCATGTCTTGTGAGGCAAACGTTGGAATTCACCGGCCTGCGCGGCTTTATGCGCAGGTCCGGTGGAATGGTGGATTGGGCGTCGTCCGTTGGCTCTCATTTGACGAAGAATTCCTCGGCCCTAGCCAGGAAATTTTCGTAGAACTCAGCAGCTACGTCAGCAACCGCGATGACATTCATTAGATCGACAGGGTTGCCGAGGTGCGATGTTGGAACGGCGTAAACACGACCGCGATTTGTTACCGGTAGGAGCGTAGTTCTTGCCGGGAGAAAATCGACTCTTATCTTCTGCGGTGACTGGATAAAGATGTTGCCGTTGTTGATTTCCATGCGTTCGATATAAAGGCTGTTCCCCTTAGCAGGATTGATTCCTATGCCAGGAGCCTCTCTGCCAACAATTTCATTAACCGTGTGTTCGTCTGCACCGCGAGCGTTGACGAGATAAGAAAGCAGCGGGTCAGTTTTTCGGAGACCCTCAAATTGCCCTTTCCATCCGTTCCATTTCGGACTCTTGCCGAAGTGACTTACTCCTTTGTTCCAAACTCGCTCCAAGCGTCCAAGAAACTCCTTCCACGCCTCCTCGAGCGCGTCGAGTGTTTTCGCGTCGCGCATTTCACCAATGGCAGCTCGCGCCTTAGCAAGTTCAAGTGATGGCTGATCAGAATGCTGCATGGCTAAGACGCCCAACTGTTATTCAGGCGCAGAAACGTCTGGGTTATTGCTAATAGTACGGACACAGCTGAATCGCTCATAAGCTTTTGAATGACATGGAGATTATCCGGTACGGGTCTCCTTATCAATCAATAATCATACGGACAGAGCCAAATATCCGCTATGGAGCCGTTTCTTGAGGGACCGCTCCTGGCCGAAATCTGGATGATAGATTCGCAAAATCCAGAAGATGACGTATTCGCTAAAGCGGTAGTTCGGCCTGAACAGAAACAGCTTCAACCTCTGAAAACCCCAGCGGCACCAGACCACTGGCCCGAACGCCGAGCAGTCGAATCCTTTGCGTCAGTGGCACCCGTTTCAGGCACTCTCCCGCTGCCTTTCTGATGTCAGCGCCATCGCAGACGCCGCCCGGCAAGGTGACATCCCGCGTCACGGCATGAAAATCCGAGTAGCGCAGCTTGATGCCTATGGTTCGGCTGGCGTAACCCTTTCGTTTGAGGTCATCGGCCACCCGCATGCAGAGCGCGGTAAAAATTTCGGATAGTTCCGCCCTGTCCTGCTTCGCATGCAAATCCCGCTCGAAGGTGCTTTCGCGGCTGATCGATTTGGGTTCCGATTCGGTGACCAGCGGCCGGTCATCGATGCCGTGGGAAACCCGGTGTAGCCAGGCGCCGGTGCTTTGTCCGAACTTTCTGACCAGCAGCTCGACGGGCGTTGCCGCCAGTTCGCCGATGGTATTGATGCCAAGGCCGATCAGCCGCTCCGTGGCCTTGGGGCCGATGCCGTTGATTTTCTTGGCGGGCAAGGGCCAGATTCGCGTCTGAACCTGTTCCATGTCGAGGATGGTGATGCCGTTCGGCTTGTCGAGGTCTGAACCGATTTTTGACAGCAGCTTGTTGGGCGAAATGCCGATCGAACAGGTCAAGCCTGTGGCTTCAAATACGGCCTGCTTGATGCGCCGCGCCAGCAATTCGCTTTCCTCTGGAATGTCGCTGAGGTCGATGTAAATTTCATCGATGCCGCGATCTTCGATCTGTGGCGCAATCGTCGCCACCGCAGCCTTGAAGCGGCGGGAGTAGTCGCGGTAGGCGTCAAAGTTGGCCGGCAGCAGAATGGCATCGGGGGCGAGCTGGGCGGACTTCATCAGCCCCATGCCGGAAAACACGCCCAATGCCCGCGCTTCGTAGGTCGAGGTGGTGATGACGCCGCGCCCGGCGTATTCGCGCAGCCGGGCGAAATGCTTGCTGCCGTCAGGCTGCTCGACCGGCTGATGAACGTTGCGCCCGCCGACCACGACGGGCTGCCCACGTAGCTCCGGGTAACGGAGCAATTCAACGGATGCAAAGAAGGCATCCATGTCGAGGTGGGCGATTCGCCGATGACTGTTCATCTGTACAGTATAGCGAAGTTTGTCAGACCTTGCTGTCAGTGGAAATCCCGGCTCGACGTTTCCAGGCGGCCGAGCCAGTCCGACAGATTGACCAGACGCTTGGCAACGAGGTGAACGACTTCGCCTTCTATCTGCAATTGCCCATAAACGCCGAGCAGCGTTGATCCGAGCAGTTCGCGCCGCTGCTTTTCAACGAGTTGTGGATGGACGACGACATTGACCAGCCCGGTTTCGTCCTCCAGCGTGACGAACACGATGCCGGTGGCGGTGCCCGGACGCTGGCGGCCGACAACAATGCCGGCAGCGCGAACCAAGGCGCAATGGCCTGTGCCTTTCAGGTCGACGGCGGTGACAAAGCGGCGTTCGGCCAGAGGCTGGCGCAACAACGTCAGCGGATGGCTGCGCAGCGTGAGGTTCAGGCTGCGGTAATCAGCGACGAGGTTTTCGCCAGCGTTCGGCTCGGGAAGCTCGGTGGGCGCCTCACGCATGGGCGTGGCGTCGAACAGATCGCCCTGCACGACCGCCGCCGTGGCAGCCCAGGCGGCTTGTCGACGGTGGCCGGCCAGGCTTTGCAGGGCATCGGCGGCGGCGAGCTGGTCGAGGTCGCGGCGTTGCAATCCGGCTCGGGCGGCTAGATCGGAAACATTCAAAAATGGGTGATTTTTCTCCCCCAAGGGGACTTCCTTCGGGGCGCGGTTGACCGTAGCAATGCGCTCAGCAGCGCTTTTTGACAGTCCGCTAATCTGGCGCAGGCCAAGGCGGACGGCACTATTTTCGTCGAGGCGGCTATCCCAGTCGCTGGCGGTGACATCGGGTGGCAGCACGCTGACCCCGTGACGACGGGCATCCTGAATCAACATGGAGGGCGAATAGAAGCCCATCGGCTGGCTGTTGAGCAGGCCACACAGGAAGATGGACGGATGGTGACGCTTGAACCACGCGGAGAAGTAGACGAGCAATGCAAAGCTGGCAGCGTGCGATTCGGGAAAGCCGTATTCGCCGAAGCCCTGAATCTGGGCAATGATGCGCCGGGCGAAGCTTTCCGGCAGGTTGTTGGCAGCCATGCCGGCGAGCAGCTTTTGTTCGAAGGGTTCGAGACCGCCCTTGCGCTTCCAGGCGGCCATCGCCCGCCGCAGCTGATCGGCCTCGCCGGGGGTGAAATTGGCGGCGACGACGGCCAGTTGCATGACCTGTTCCTGAAAAATCGGCACGCCGTAGGTGCGCGCCAGCACGGCGTCGACGGCTGGCGAGACTTTGTCGATGCGCTCCCTGCCCTGCCGCCGTTTGAGGTAGGGATGCACCATGTCGCCCTGAATCGGGCCGGGGCGAACGAGGGCGACTTCGACCACCAGATCGTAAAAGTTGCGCGGCTTGAGGCGCGGCAACATGGCCATCTGGGCGCGCGACTCGACCTGGAAGACGCCCATGCTGTCAGCGTGGCAGAGCATTTCGTAGGTGGCCGGGTCTTCCGGTGGAATATCCTTCAAATGCCACGGTCGACCGGAAATTTTGGCCAAAATTGAAAGCATCCGGCGGATCGCCGAGAGCATGCCGAGGGCCAGGACGTCGACCTTCATCAGGCCGACCGCATCGAGATCATCCTTGTCCCACTGGATCACCGTGCGTTCCGCCATCGCCGTGTTTTCGACCGGGACCAGCCGGGCCAACGGCCCGCGCGACATCACGAAACCGCCGACATGCTGCGTCAGGTGGCGCGGAAAGCCGCGCAGTTGCCCGGCAATCCACAACCATTTTTCGACGCGTGGCGAGGCCGGGTCCAGCCCCTGCTCGGCAAAGCGCTCCGGCAGTTGCTCGCGCTTGTCCCACCAGGCGAGCGAAGCTGTCAGCGCGTCAATGCGCGCCGTCTCGAAACCCAGCACCCTACCCGCATCGCGCAGCGCGCCCTTGGTCCGGTAGGTGATCACTGCCGCGGCCAGCGCTGTCCGCTCGCGGCCATATTTTCTGTAGATGTAGGCGATGACCTCGGGGCGCCGCTCGTGCTCAAAATCGACGTCAATGTCCGGCGGCTCGCCGCGCTCCTTCGAGATGAAGCGCTCGAACAGCATGCCCGAACGATCCGGGCTGACCTCGGTGATGCCCAGCGCGAAGCAGACGATGGAATTGGCCGCCGAACCGCGGCCCTGGCACAGGATATCGACGCTGCGGGCAAAGCAGACGATGTCGTACACGGTCAGGAAATAGGCTTCGTATTTCAGTTCGGCGATTAGTGTCAGTTCGTGCTCGACAAGCTTTTTAACCTCAGCCGGAACCCCTTGCGGATAGCGGCGCAGCAAACCAAGTTCGGTTTCGTGACGCAGCCAGGAAATCGGCGTATGACCGGGCTGCACGATCTCTTCCGGATATTCGTAGCGCAGCTCGTCGAGCGAAAAGCTGCACAGGTCGGCGATCTTCAGCGTTTCGGCCAGCAGTTCGGGCGGATAGAGGCGCGACAGGCGCAGGCGCGAACGCAGATGTCGTTCGCCATTGGGAAACAGCGCATAGCCGGCGTCGAAAACCGTGGTTTTCAGGCGCAGCGCAGTCAGCACATCCTGCACCGGCCGCCGGGCCTTGATGTGCATGTGGACGTCGCCAGCAGCCACCAGCGGCAAGTCGCAAGCCTCTGCCAAAGCATTTAGATCAGCCAATTTGCAGACATCGTCCGGCCCGGCATGCAGCTCGACGGCAATCCAGAGTCGGCCGGAAAAACGTTCGACCAGCCAGCGCCCGTCTTCGACCGATGCCGCTTCGCCCGGCACCCACAGCACCAGGCAATCGGGCACTGCGCCGTTCGGCGACACGACGTTCAGGTCATGCCGCTGCAGGGTATAACTGCCCTTCTCCGCTCGTCGCCGGGCCAGCGTAATCAGCGCCGACAGGTTGCCGTAGCCCTCGCGGTTTTTGGCCATGAAGACCAGTTTCAGACCATCGAGGGTGGTCATTTCGCTGCCAACGATCAGCTTCAGTCCGGCCTGTTTTGCCGCCTGATGCGCTCGGACAATGCCGGCCAGCGAACACTCGTCAGTCAGCGCCAGTGCCGTATAGCCTTGCGCTGCAGCCTGGACGACCAGTTCAGACGGATGCGAGGCACCGCGCAGGAAACTGAAATTGGAGAGGCAATGCAACTCGGCGTATTCGGGTAGCGGCACGGCTGCGGATCATTTCTCAGCGGGCAGCTGGTGCCGCTTCAGGCTGCAGGGAACGGATCCAGTCGAGTGCGACGCTGGCGCTGTTGCCTGGCGTTTCCAGGTGGCCGCCGGGGACATCAATCTGTCGTGCCGCCAGCTCTTTGGGCAGCCGTTCGAATACCCGCATAGCCGCAGCCTGCAGGCCATTTTCCTCGGCTTGCCCAATGATCCACTGCACGGCGGTGCCAGGCAGGACGGCGGCCGCATTGTTGCCGAAATTCATGGGGCCGGCCGGATCGAAAAAGTCGAGATAGGTCTGGGCGCTCATCTTGACCTGCTTGAGGCGACCACCGGAATTAGGATCGTCGAACCATCCGGTTTCATCCGGCTTGCCGGCATCGAGCAGGGCTTGCGCCTTGCTGCGACTGTTTGCCGTCAGGTTGGTGAAATAACCGCCTTCCGGGTAATGGCCAGGTGCCAGCGCGATCACGCCGTCCACCTTGTGTCTTCCCGCATAACGGACGGCTCCCGCCGCCCCGAAGCTGTGCCCGGCCAGAATGATTATCCGGGCACCCCGCTGGCGTAGCTGGCCGACAGCCGCATCAATGTCGCCTTCCATGGCGGCAACGCCGGCATCGTACGAACGCCGGCCGGACCATGGCATTTCGGGCGTCACAACGAGTAATCCGGCCCGTTCCATGGCGCTTGAAAAATCGATGATATGGCCGTTAGGTTTGTCCCATTTGCCATGCATGACCACGATGCCAACCGGCCCGATTTCGGCATGGGTCAGAAAAAATGGCGACAGCACCAGCCAGCACAACAGCCCAAAAATCATTTTCCGCATCACAACCCCCTTGTTATCGACACAACAGCCAGATTAACTCAGGCGAAAAGACCGTGCAGAAACCAGCCGTCGGCGTTCCTGAACACCCAGGCCCATTGCCCGAGCGGATTACGGGCGACGAAATAATCGCGCCGAACGTCGCCAGTAGCACCATCCTCGCCTTCATCCCACCAGCCGCTTTCCAGCCGCTCGGAGCGCGACAGGAGTTTCAGCGGGCCATGCCATTGCGGGCTGCCGGCGCGTTCAGGCAAGGCTTGCGGCTTGGGGAGCAGCCACAGCGGGCGGTTTCGGCCAATTCCTGACGACTGTTGAGACGTTTTCGTCATTGCTACGGTCAACCCGAAATTTTGGCCAAAATCGAAAGCTACTTCGTGCGCTCGCGTCGCGCATTCCGGTCGATGATCGGCCGCTTCACCCAAAGCCTGCACCGCCCCTTCGCCCAGGCGGGCGCGCAGTCGCTCAAGACAGGCCAGCGCCCCTTCACCGTCCGGCGCCTGCTCGAACAACTGCCCGCTGGCACCGGGCTTGCCGACCAGTTCATCCGCCTGCAAGCGCAAGGCTTCGACCGGGGCCTTGAGTTTCAGCCGGGAAAGATGCTCGCGCAGCAGGCGGACAAAACGCGCCTCATCGGCCGCCGGCTCGGCAAAGTTCAAGGCCAGCGAAGTCGGTGCGCCCTCATCATGTGTCAGTTGCAAGCTGCAGCAACGCACCAGCAACTGCCGGCCATGCAACCAGCCGGCGAGCGCTGCGAACAGGCGCTGTCCGGCGAAAACCAGCGCTTCGGCATGCTCGACACGGGCGGGCAATTCAATGTCGATGGCGAAATTTTCGGGAAAGACAAAAGACTTTTGCGGATCGGGCAGATCGCCCCAGGCCCGCAGCAAATCATCGACCGGCTCATGGCCGATACGCCGCCGCAAACCCGCGCCGGGAATGGCCAGCAGATCACCCAGCCGCTTCAGGCCGAAGGATTCCAGCCGATTTTCAACCTCCTTCGGCCAGCCCGGAACGGCACAAGGCAGCTTGGCCAAGGCCGACTGCATGCCAGCCATGTCCGGATAAACGCTGCCCGCACCGATCCGCGCCAGCCAGCCAGCCCCCAGCGGCGTCGGCGCAGCGGCCCAACGCGCCGAATACGACTGTTCGGCACAACCGGCCAGCGCCGCAGCGATGATCGCCTCGGCGCCCCCGAACAGGCGAAGGCAGCCGCCGATTTCGAGCAGCATGGTATCCGGCGGCGCCAGACTGATGGTCGGCGTAAATTGTCCGGCCCAGCAGGCCAGGCTTTCCAGCGTCTGTCGTTCGCGCTTTTCGTCACGCTCAAAAGCTGCCAGCCCGGGCAGCAGGCCGAGTGCTGTCGACAGTTTTTGTCCGGCACAAACCCCTGCACCCATGGCATCCCGATCCCCCACCAGCACCCGCCCGCGAGCGACGACTGCGCTAGGCGACTGGCGTAGCGGCAGCGCCTCGAGCGGCAACAAGGGAAAGTGAAGAGCCAGCCACAGCACGCGACGATCTCCCGGGATAAGGAATGGGACGAGGGATGGATAAATCAAGTGGCCGGGAAACGGGTCGGCCACGCCGCTTGATGATGCGTACTGAAAGCTGACCTGTCTCGGCCACCGCATTCAGCATGACACGCAGCGGCGCGGGAGACGGCGCCTGTGCCGCTGCGGTCGACCGCCATAAACAGGCAAAAACCGAACGCCCTTCGGCGGCTACCTGCAATCGGCGCAAGGCTTGGGGGCTGATGCCAGCATCCGGCCAGGCCAGCACGCCGGCAAAGCCGCCGCAGGCAAGCAATTGTTCAATAGACCAAGCCGCATTCTTGCCCGCCTGCACAATGACCAGCCGTTCGAGCGCCAGCCCGGCCGCCGCCCAGGCCGGACCATGCGGCTGCCACGGTGGCGCGACCAGCGCCAACCAGCCCCCCGCCGCAGACAACTGGGCCAAGGCCGGCAACAGCAGGCTCATTTCACCGACACTGCTGCGGTCAACGAGAATTTCGGTCAAATTGCCGCGTGGCCAGCCGCCACCCGGCAATTCGGCATCAAGTTCGGCATGGCCACTCGGAATCGCGCTTTCCGGCAGGCAGGCCAGCGTGTCGCCGCGCCAGACATCGCCTCTGGCCAGCACATCCGCCAAAGCGACCGGCAACGGCATAGGGGTCATGATAGTTTCGAGATCGCTCCGCGGATCAGGCCGACGGCAATACCTTCGATGGCAAATTCGGCCTCACCCGGTCGAACGACTATCGGCTCGAAGTCCGGGTTTTCCGCGATCAACTCGATGAAGCCGTCCCGGTGCTGCAGGCGCTTGACGGTGACTTCCTCATCGATCCGCGCCACGACAACCTGGCCGTCACGCGCCTGGTTGGTCTTGTGCACAGCAAGCAGATCGCCATCGAACATGCCGATGTCGATCATCGACAGCCCGCGAACCTTGAGCAGAAAATCGGCCTTGGGCGAGAACATGTTGGCATCGAAGGCGTAGCGCCCCTGCACGTTTTCAACGGCAAGAATGGGCGAGCCGGCGGCGACGCTGCCGATCAGCGGCAAACCAAGCTGTTCGACCAGCCGAATGCCGCGCGCCGAGCCCGGTTCAAGGACGATGGCGCCCTTCTTGGCCAGCGCCTTGAGGTGATCTTCAGCCGCATTGGGCGAAGCAAAACCGAAGGCGCTGGAGATTTCCATGCGCGTCGGTGGCGCGCCCAGGACTTCCAGCGTGCTTTTGATGAAATCAAGAATTTCCTGCTGCCGTGGCGTGAGTTTCATGGCCGGCCTCCGCTAAAAACCAATGACTGTATTTTTGTACAGTCATTGGTTTTTGGCAAGCAGAAAATCAATCCAGACAAAACTCTTTGCCAGGATCGAGGCAGGCTAGCTATGGCAGAGCAGCGCCGGATTGTTCATTGCCGAATCCGACATGCGCTGCAGATTGTCGATAACTGCAAAACTGGCACGTTCCATGAGTTCAATGTGTCTTAACATCGCTTCGGAATTACCTGACTGTTTTTCCTCAAGCGCAGCGATACCCATCTTGTGCACTTCAATGTGCGGTGCCTCAATTTCACGGTAACCGGCGAGGCGGCTGAAGCAATCCCTGCCTTCACCTTCGTAGTACCACTTGCCGAGTCGGCATGCGGTATGTGAAGCGACTTGGCTGGTCTGTAGGTCGATCAAGCCGAACAGGCCCATGTAAACCCTGAATTTGAAAACGAGGTGATCCACCTTGGCCAGTTCGACAAAGCTTTGCAATGCGCTGCCTGCGATCACTTCTTCCATCTTTCTCGACAGCGTCATCAAGCGCTGCATGTCTTCGGTGGCACGGCTGCCGCGCTGGCTGAAATCGTCGGCAGTGCGCGAGAGGATTTCCATCGAATCCTTGGCTGAAGCGGAGTTTTTGGCGATTCCTGAAACCAGGCCTTCGATATCCGTCGTTGCCTTTGAGGTGCGTTCCGCCAACTTTCTGACTTCGTCGGCGACCACGGCGAATCCACGTCCGGATTCTCCTGCACGGGCTGCCTCGATCGCTGCATTGAGCGCCAGCAGATTGGTTTGGTCGGCGATTTCGTGAATTAACTGGACGATTTTTCGAATCTCGCTGGCCAGAAGCGCCAGCCCTTCGACCTCCTTGGCTGTCACCGCAGAATCCTGGGCGAGACGATGCAGGTTGGAGGCAATTTCGGTCGTCGTCTGACCACTGGCGATTGAAACCTCGGTTGCCTGAATAGCCTGATTTTTCTCTTCCTTGAGTGTCGCAGCCATTTGACCCAAGCTGGTCTGGGAGCCACCAAGGGATTCGCTAAACAAGGCCAGATTGCCGAGAACACCCTTGAGGGCATCAAGCTCCCGTTCTTTCAGGCGGGCAGCCTCTTGTTGCTGGGAAAATTCGTGGCGCAATGCCTGGAGTTCGCTTTCAAGAGCCATCTCTCTGGCTTGTGCGGCCTGAAGATCCTGTTTTAGTACCGCAAGTTGTTTGCCGCCTGAAAAAAACACGTTATTTCCCTTCGTTGTTATTGGTTTTCAGCACCTTATGCCACGCCAAAGGCATTATTTTTGTAAAATTAGCATTAATGACAATTTAACTCAAATTTAGGGCGGGTGCCACTTGGTGTTAGCCAGGCGAATGCTGAGGATTTCTAGGTAGGTAGATCGAAACCCTTGAGCTTGCGGTACATATCAACGGCGTAAGAGTCCGTCATCCCGGCTACGAAATCGGCGACTTGCAGCAGACGAATGTACGGGTCGGCATCCGGCTCTCCTTCGTGGCCAAGGAATTGTGTCGGTAGCAAGTTGAGCAGCATGCGCTCGCGGGTCGTGAAGCGGGCATGCCCTGCCTTCGCCTCGACCGCGTTGGTAAACAGGCCCAGCAAGGCGCCGAGTACTTCGAAACCCGCCGTCTCTATCTCCAGCGCCGGCCGGGCGTTGTAGATTGTCTCCTTGGCCAGTTTGAGAATCGCCTGCAAGGGATGGGCGATGGGCGAGCTCTTGAGCAGTTCATCGTCGAATTTGCCACTCAGGATGGCGTCCTCGTTTTCCAGAAAGACGGCAGCGGTGCTGTCCAGCAGGCAGCCGATGGCCTTGGCGCGCAGGTATTCAAGGCGCTCCTTGGGGTCGTGCAGACGATCCAGACGCCCGCCATTAATCGTGTTGCCGGCCAGATCGGCGAGCAGGCATTCGGCGTCCTTGTAGGGCACGAAACCCAGTCGGGCAGCGTCTTCCAGATCGACGATCAGGTAGCAGGTGTCATCGGCTACTTCGACCAGAAAGGCCAGCGGATGGCGATGCCAGGCAATATTTGGAATTCGCTCGATTAATCCGGTTGACCGTGCCACTTGCCGAAAATTATCGGCATCCTGCTGAAAGAAGCCGAATTTCTTGCCACTGATGCCATCCAGCTCAGTATCGAGGTGCGATGGGCGCGGATATTTGGTAAAGGTGGCGAGAACGGCGCTACTGAGTTGCAGACCGCCGGGATTGGCCGGGCTTTGCAGCCGGCTGACAATGCGAAATCCCTGCGCATTGCCTTCGTAGCGCTCGAAGTCGGCTTTTTGGACCGGCGTGAAATCATGCCGTTCAAGCAGGCCGGAATGGCGAAACCATTCGCGAATGGCATCTTCGCCGGCATGGCCGAAAGGTGGATTGCCGATGTCGTGAGCCAGGCAGGCGGCGGCAACGATAGCCCCGAAATCACCAGACTCGACGTGCTGCAAGCCATGCCGGGCAATGATTTCACGACCCACCACGGCGCCCAGCGAACGCCCGACACAACTGACTTCAAGGCTGTGTGTCAGGCGGGTGCGGACATAGTCGCTCTTGGAGAGCGGGAAAACCTGTGTCTTGTCCTTCATGCGCCGGAAGGCGGAGGTGAAGACGATGCGGTCGTAATCCTGCTGAAAGGCTGTACGTTCCGCTGTACCGGGCGCCTTGCCGGCACCCAGCCGTTCGCTCGACAGCAGTTTTTCCCAGATTTTTCGTTTGCCCATGCTCTTCAGTTTCGATGCTGCAATGGGCTGCGAGTTTACTCTGCTTCGAGCACAGCCCGCACGTGATCAGGAAGCGGTACCGATTTTCCGGTTTGCGTATCCATCCAGACGACCTTTGCTGCCCCTTCGGCAAAGATTCGGCCATCGCCTTCGATGCGCATTTCGACATAGGTCTGGCAACTGGAGCGGCCAATCGCGCCAACAAAGGTACGCACTTCGACCATGCCCGGATAATTCATCGGAATCAGGAAGGTGCAGCTGGCGTTGATAATGACCGGCCCGGCGCCGCCCGGACGCACGGGCACCTGCATAGCCTCGATCCACTCGACCCGCGCCTGCTCCATGTAGCGGAAATAAACCGTATTGTTAACGTGCCCGTAGGCATCCATGTCGCCCCAGCGGATGGGCATTTTGGTGACGTGAATCAGCTTTTTCTTGTGTTCCATAATCCTGAATACTAGAGTGGGGTTGATCAATATATTTCCATACTGTACCGTATTGAAAACACGCTAACAATAAAATCAGGAGACATCATGGAACGTGAATCCATGGAATTCGACGTCGTCATCGTTGGTGGCGGCCCGGCGGGCTTGGCGGCAGCAATACGTCTGAAACAGCTGGCAGTAGAAAAAGGTACGGACCTCGGTGTCTGTTTGATCGAAAAAGGCGCTGAAATCGGCGCCCATATTCTGTCTGGCGCGGTCATGGATCCTCGCGCCCTGAACGAATTGTTACCAAACTGGAAGGAAGACGGTGCCCCGCTCAATGCGCCGGTGTCCGAAGACCGGTTCTTCATCCTCTCCGAAACCGGTGCCACCAAGGTACCGAACAGCCTGTTGCCCAGCTGCTTTCACAATGAGGGCAATCAGGTGGTTTCGCTGGGCAATGTCTGTCGCTGGCTCGGCGAGCAGGCCGAGGCGCTGGGTGTGGAGATATACCCTGGTTTTGCCGGATCCGAAGTGCTGTTCGATGAAAACGGTGCCGTCAAAGGCGTCGCCACCGGCGATATGGGCCGCCTGCATGACGGCTCGGAAGGCCCGAATTTCCAGCTAGGCATGGAACTGCATGGCAAATACACCTTCTTTGCCGAAGGTTGCCGCGGCCACCTTGGTAAGCAACTCGAAGTCAAATTCAACCTGCGCGACGGCGTTGATCCGCAAACTTACGGCATCGGCCTCAAGGAACTGTGGGAAATCCATCCGGATATGCATCAGCTCGGCTTGGTGATTCACAGTGGTGGTTGGCCGATGCAGCCCGATACCTATGGTGGCGGCTTCCTTTACCATCTGGAAAACAACCAGATCGCCGTCGGTTTCGTCGTCGGCCTCGGTTACAGCAACCCGCACCTGTCGCCCTACGAAGAATTCCAGCGCTTCAAGACGCATCCGGAAATCCGCAAATTCCTTGAAGGTGGCAAGCGTATCGCCTACGGTGCTCGTGCCCTGACCGCTGGCGGCCTGCAATCCTTGCCCAAGCTGACTTTTCCTGGTGGCGTATTGATCGGTGACGATGCTGGTTTTCTCAATGCAGCCCGCATCAAGGGTTCGCACTGCGCCATCAAGACCGGTTCGCTGGCCGCAGAGGCATGCTTCGAGGCGCTGGCCGGCGAACGTCAGCGCGATGAATTGATCGCCTATCCAGAGTTGTTTAAAAACAGCTGGTTATACGATGAACTTCATAAAACACGTAACTTTAAGCCATGGATGAACAAGGGGCTGATGCTCGGTTCCATCATGTTCGGTATCGATCAGGTCGTGCTCCGCGGAAAGGCGCCGTGGACCTTGCATAACCGCAAACCTGATCACGCCAAACTGAAGCTGGCCGCACAGTGTGAACCGATCGCCTATCCGAAACCGGATGGCATCATTACCTTTGATCGTCTTTCGTCCGTCTTCCTGTCCAGCACCAATCATGAGGAAGATCAGCCCTGCCACCTTCAATTGAAGGATGACAGTGTGCCAATCAGCGTCAATCTGGCGCAATACGATGCCCCCGAGCAGCGCTTCTGCCCGGCCGGCGTCTATGAAATCCTGCGTGATGAAAGTGGTGGGAACCCGCGCCTGCAGATCAATGCGCAGAATTGCGTGCATTGCAAAACCTGCGATATCAAGGATCCGACCCAAAACATCAACTGGGTTGTTCCACAAGGCGGCGAAGGCCCGACTTACCCGAATATGTAAGCCTGAATCCGAAACGATGTTCGCATGCCGCGAATCAGTGTTTCCCGGTTTATAATCTCGCGGCTAAACCCCTTAGGGAGAACATCAAATGGGCTTTCTCGCCGACAAGAAAATTCTGATCACCGGTCTGCTTTCCAAGCATTCCATTGCCTACGGCATTGCCAAGGCGTGCCACCGTGAAGGTGCACAACTCGCTTTTACCTACCAGACTGAACGCTTCGAAGACCGAATCAAGAAATTTGCGACCGAATTCGGCAGCGACATCACGGTTCAGGTTGATGTCAGCAGCGACGAACAAATTGATAACCTGTTCGTTGAACTGGCTAAACACTGGGACGGACTCGATGGCCTGGTTCACTCCATTGCCTACGCGCCCACTGAAGCCATCGAAGGCGATTTCCTGAACGGCATCACCCGTGACTCATTCCGGATTGCACACGAAATTTCCTCGTACAGCTACCCGGCGCTGGTCAAGGCCGCCCGCCCGATGATGCAGGGGCGCAAGAGTTCTGCGCTTGCCCTCTCCTACCTCGGCGCCGAGCGCACCATGCCGAACTACAACACCATGGGTCTGGCCAAGGCCAGCCTGGAAGCGGCGACCCGCTACCTGGCTTTCTGCCTTGGCCCTGAAGGTATCCGTGCCAACGCCATTTCAGCCGGTCCGATCAAGACGCTGGCAGCTTCCGGCATCGGCAACTTCGGCAAGCTGCTCGCCTACAACTCGCACAATGCTCCGCTTCGTCGTAACGTGACGATTGATGAAGTCGGCAATGCTGCCGCTTTCATGTTGTCCGATCTGGCCAGCGGCATTACCGGCGAAATCATGTACGTCGATGGCGGCATGAACACGACGGCGCTGGGCAACGCCGACCCGCTACCGGCTTGATGCAGTGACAGCCACCGAAACAGCTTTCGGCGGCCAGGAAAACAGGGGCTGAATCACTGTCCCGCGGTCAACCCGAAAAAATGGCCAAAACGCCGATCTGGTTTAATCCAGTCGGCGTTTTTATTTGGACTTGTCTGGACTTCTCCAACCGTTTCTCAATAAAAAACCAGGCAATAAAAAAGCGGGCCATAGCCCGCTTTTTGGCATGAGAAGAAAATTTACTTCTCTTTGGCGTCCAGTGCGGCCTGATTGATTTCCACCTTGTAACGACTGCGCAAGGCAGCCAGGTAAAGCTGAACTTCTTCCTGAGCAACCAGATTGCCAAGTTGTTTCAGCATGCCCTGCTTGCTTGTGTCGTCGAGCTTTTCACCAGCTTCAACTTTGATCAGCTTGTACAGCGCGTAACCGGCGCCAGGCAGTTCGACGCCGGTATAGGAAGGCAGCTTGCCGGTATCCATGCGGAACACGGACTGGGCGGCAGGTGCTGGCAATTGACGGGCATCCAGGCGCGATACCGTCCGGGAAGTGCCCCAGGTCAGCTTGTCGTCACCTTTCTTCAAGGCTGCAAGTCGCGCTTCTCCATCCTTGGCGGCCAGCACTTGAGCCTCTTTTTGCTTGAGCAGGTTTTCGATGCTGGCCTTGACGCTGTCAAAGGGCTGCAATGCCTTGGGCTTGTAATCGGCAATGCGTGCAGCAACCAGTGTGTTGGCGGCGATTTCGACGGCCTCGGTATTGCGCTTGTTCTTTACGGCTTCATCGGAGAACAAGGCGTCGATGATCTTTTCGTTGCCCAGCGTACCGTTGGCCGGATTGGCCTTGCGGCCAAGCCAGTCGGAGTGCTGGATGGTCAGCTTGTACTTGTCGGCGACCGGCTTCAGGCTGTCTGATTGCTCATAAACCATATTGCTGAAGGCTTCGGCTGCTTCGGCAAATTTGCGCGAGCCAGCCGATTTCTTCAATTCGGACTCAATTTCGGCACGGACGTCGGCCAGCGGCTTTTCCTTGGCGGCGTGAATGCCGGTCAGCTTGATGATGTGGAAGCCGAAGTCGGATTCGACCACCCCGGAGATTTCGCCTTCCTTGAGGCGCTGGGTGGCGTCCTCAAAGGATTTAACCATTGTGCCGCGCCCGAAGTAACCGAGATCTCCACCCTTGGAGGCAGAACCCGGATCGTCGGAGTTCTTCTTGGCCAGATCGGCGAAGGCTGCCGGGTTTTTACGGATTTCCGCGAGCAGTTCTTCGGCCTTGGCTTTTGCCTTGTCCTTGCCCAGTTTTTCGCTGCCGATCAGGATGTGACTGGCGCGGCGCTCTTCGGGCTGCACGTAGCGATCCTTGTGTCCGTCGTACCAATCCTTGATTTCGGCATCGGTGACAGCCAGTTGGCTGGCAATGGCGTCCATCGAGAGCACGACATAGTCGGCCTTGGCCTGCTCCGGTGTCTCAAATTGGCTGGCGTTCTCGTCATAGAATTTCTTGCTGGCGTCGTCGGCCAGCTTGACCTTGCCGACGTAGCTATCCAGGGCGAGGCGATATTCCGTCACTTCACGTTTTTCCGTCTGCAGATCAAGCAGGCGATCAGCCACAGAGCGGGCAAGCAGGCTGGATTGTCCGATGGCGCCGGCCAATTGTTGCAGGGTCAGATCCTGACGCAGCTGCGCTTCAAACCCTGCTGGCGACATGCCTTGGGCACGCAAGGCGGCTTCGTAGCGCTCGCTGGAGAATTTGCCGTCGACCTTGAATGCGTCAATGCCGCCGATTGCCTGGCGGATGGCTTCGTTGCTGGCCACTATGTGCTTCTTGTTGGCGTCAATGAGTAGCAGGCGCTGGCTGATCAGGTCATCAAGGATGGCCTTGCGTGCTTCCGGATTCTCCAGCATCTTCGGATCGAATTTATCGCCCAGTTGGGTACGCAGGCGATCCTGCTGTTCGCGCAGGGTCTGCTGGAACTGCTGCTGGGTGATCTTGATATCGCCAATGCTGGCGACGTCACCGCCCGAACCTGCGTTACGCATGTAAGAGTCAACGCCAAAGAAGGCAAACGGCAAGGTGATCAACGCCAGAAAAACCTGGACGATTCGTTTGTTATTGCGGACTGCGTCGAACATGAGGAGAAAAATCCTTCCAGTGCGTTCAAAAAGGCAATTACTGCTTGCCCAAAAGGCCGAATAATACCGTAATTTTTGGCTCGCCCCTTGGCTTAAGGGTTGGAAAAGATGATACCCAGACGACGGACGGCGTCCTCGATTTCGGGTGTGTGCGGGTTGCCGCAGTTGAGGCGCAGGCAATTCCGGTACATGCCGCTGGCTGAAAACAGTTCGCCCGGGACGTAGGCTAGATTTTCAGCAATGGCTCGCTCATGGAGGCTGGTGATGTCGATGCCTTCCGGCAGTTCGATCCACAGAACATACCCGCCTTGCGGCTGGGCGATGCGGGTGGCCATTGGAAAATAGCGGCTGACGGCCAGCCGCATGGCCTCGACCTGCCGTTCGTAACTGCGGCGCAAGGTGCGCAAATGGCGTTCATAGGCGCCGGATTCGAGATATTCGGCCAGTACCAGTTGGGTAATTGGATTGGTGCCGCCGCTGGTGATGGTTTTTTGCAGAGCAATCGTCTGGCGATGGCGCCCCGCCGCGACAAAGCCGATGCGCATTGAGGGTGACAGGCTTTTTGAGAACGACGAACAAAGCATTACGTTGCCGGTGGTGTCGAACGCCTTGATCGGCCACGGGCGGTCGCCGCCAAGATGAAGGTCGCCGTAAATATCGTCCTCGATGACCGCGACGCGACGTGCTGCGGTCAACCGGGAAAATTCACGTTTTCTGGAATCCGGCATCACGCAGCCGAGCGGATTGCTGCCATTCGACACGATCAGGCAGGCGGCAATGCCGCCGTTCCGCGTCGCTAGATCGAGCGCTTCGACCGACATGCCGGTACGCGGATCGGTAGGGATTTCCAGCGCTTTCAGGCCCAGCGTTTCCAGTAATTGCAGCATCAAATAATAGGCTGGCGACTCCACCGCTACGGTATCGCCCGGTTGGGTGACGGCACGCAGGCATAGCCCGAGGGATTCGGTGCAGGAATTGGTGATGACAAATTCGTCTGCCGCCAGCGGCCCGCCCCAGGCCAGCGAGCGCCGTACCAGCTGGCGAACCAGCGCCGGCTCATCCGTATTGATATGGCTGCCGCCTTCGAGCAGTCGAGGATGGCGCCGGGCCACGCCGGCATACAAACGCTGCAGCGCCGCTACTGGCAACAATGAAGGGGCAGGTAGTGCGGCCGCCAGCGGCGCAACGCCCGGCCGGCTGCCCGCCTGCAGGATGCGCACCAGCCGCTGCGAAATATCCACCGGCATGGGCGCCTCCGGGGTCGAGCGGGCCACCGGTTCAGCCCTTAACGGGATGGGCCGCTTCACGAAATAGCCTGACTGTGGGCGGACCTCGACCAGGCCGCGGTCCTCCAGTTGGCGTAGCGCCTGAACGACCGTGGACACCGATACCCGCTTTTCCTGCGACAGGCGACGCACGGAGGGCAAGCGGTCGCCGTGTGACAGGACACCATTGCCGATCATTCCCGCCAGATCGGCCGCCAGTCGCTCATAGCGCAACAATTCTTCTGACATGAATCACCCATACAGTTGGACTGAAGTGCGACCAGCACAGATTGATTTCCGTAGAACTGTATTGGTCACAATTTAAATATATTGCAACTGTACCAATAAAATTCGGCGCTCTAAACTGCTTTGCATCCAGAGAAGGAACGTGCCATGCAAAGCGACCTGTTCCAGCGGGAAATTCAACTCTTATCCGGCCACCCTTTACGGCTTGAAAGCGGGCATGGCGTTGTGATCAGCTGTGTGTCCGGAACGCTTTGGATCACGATTTCCGGAGAGTCGGGCGATATCTTTCTACGCCCCGGGCAGCAGTACAGGCTTGTCAGCAACCGTCTTACACTGGTTGAGGCCATGAGTGCCGGTAGTCTTCAACTGCTACCCGCACCCGGGCGGGTCACGCTGCTGCTTGTCTGGGCTTCCTGCTGCCGTCGACGCTTCAAGGCTCTGGGGCAATTCGTATTTGTCGATCGAATCAATCGAACAGGTCCGGTTCCATCGGCAAAAGATTATCGCGCTTGACGGTCAGGCGTACCGGCACGCCCTGCTTGCCGATGGCTTCGACCACCATCCGCCCGGCCGATGCCTCGGCCACTACGCGAACGTTGCGTATCGACTGGCGAGTGCGGCCTCGATAGGTCACCAGCATGCCGGCAGGCGGAAACCAGGCTGATTTTGCGCGCGACATTGTGAGCCTCTTGTAGATCACCAATGCGCCAAGCCTACCTTGTAAAAAATATTTCACGAATACTGTACATCCATACAGCTTTCGTATAATCTGCACTCGAACGCCAGATACTGTATATCTAAACAGTTACCAATCACTCGAAGGAGTCGACATCATGAAACGTTTGCAACAGTGGTTCGATCTGATCGCCGGCATTTCCCATGACGAACAGGCCCGCCTTGAACGTGCACGTGCCATCTTCTGCACAAGCAGCACCGACGTTGAAGCGCTGCAGACCCCAGCCTGCTGGCGACGTCATGCCCGTGTTGGTCGCACCTGAAATAGCGTCAGGAAAATTTCTGATTTTGGGCTGTTTTTCCGGTTGACCGCAGAATTAATCTAAAACTGCCCCCAAAAGCACTCTGCACCCCCTTGTCCATAAGCGCGCCTGCGGCATAATTCAGTCTTCGGCAAGAGCGGCATCAAGCCGTCAGCCATCAGATCTCCGGAGAACTGCCCATGAAGCGTATTGACATCGATAGCGCCATACGCTTGCACACGCAATGGCGCCGCCAATTCCTGAACGCCTTTGCCGGCGGCAACTACGCCGACATGCCGCTCTCTGAGCATCGGGGCTGCATGCTGGCCAAGCTGCTGAATGAAGCCGAGGGCATCGATCGCCAGTCAGCTGATTTTTGTCAGCTTGTCGTTATCCATGACCGTTTTCATGCAATGGCCAACGAGATTCTCGAGCTCAGCAATAATGGCCTTGCCGATTGTGCAGACCTGCTGCTTCCTGAGCTTAACGAAGCTTCGCATCAACTGGTTGGCCAACTCGACAAGCTGCGGCTCGTCCAAGCCTGATAATTCACAACAAATCAGCGATTGCCTACGGCGCTGATGAGTACTGCGGTCAACCGGAAAAAAAGCCGAAAATTCAAATTTCTGCAGATTGAAAGCAAATAAAAGGGACTCCGCGGAGTCCCTTTTTACCAAGGCAACAAGCCGGATCAACCCACCCAACGCCGCGCGTTGCGGAACATGCGCATCCACGGCGAATCCTCGCCCCATTTTTCCGGGTGCCAGGACATTTGCACCGTACGGAAGACGCGCTCCGGGTGGGGCATCATGATTGTGAAGCGACCATCAGCCGTAGTCACCGCCGTCAGGCCATTCGGCGAACCATTCGGGTTGTACGGGTAAGCCTCGGTCGGCTCGCCCTTGTTGTCGACGTAGCGCACGGCGGACAGTACCTTGCTCTGGTCGCCGACGTTGTCGAAGACCGCCCTGCCCTCGCCGTGCGAAACAACGATCGGCACTTGCGAACCTTCCATTCCGGCGAAGAAGATCGACGGTGAGTCAAGAATTTCGGCCATCACGAAGCGGGCTTCAAACTGCTCGACCTGGTTGCGGCGGAAAGCTGGCCAGTTCTCTGCCCCCGGGATGATGGACTTGAGCGCGCTCATCATCTGGCAGCCGTTACAGACGCCCAGTGCGAAGGTGTCTTTACGGTTGAAGAAGGCGGCGAATTCGTCACGGCAGCCGTCGTGCATCAGGATGGTCCGCGCCCAGCCGAGACCAGCGCCAAGTACGTCGCCGTAGGAGAAACCACCGCAGGCGACCAATCCCTTGAAATCCTTCAGGCTGACGCGGCCGGCGAGAATGTCGCTCATATGCACGTCGACCGCAGCAAAGCCGGCCTTGTCGAAGGCAGCGGCCATTTCGTAATGGCTGTTGACGCCCTGCTCGCGCAGGATGGCAACACGCGGACGGCCGCTGACTTGCGTATAGACCTGCGTGAAATCATCCTGCGTATCAAACGTGACCTTTGGCGTCAGACCCGGATCGGTGACATCGAGGATGCGGTCGAATTCCTGTTTGGCGCAATCCGGGTTGTCGCGCATCGCCTGCATCTGGTAGCTGGTCTCGGACCAGGCGCGTTGCAGATCGACACGCTTTTCGCGCAGCACGCGCTTGGCGTTGCGCGTCACACGGATTTCATCCCACTGGTTCATGTGACCAACGAAGTGGTACGGCACTCCGCAGGCACGTAGAATCGGCGTGACTTTTTCGCGCTCAGAACGGCGGATCTGGATCAGGGCACCGAGTTCCTCGTTGAAGAGCGCGCGGACGATATGCTCGAAATCACGGCCAGCCAGCAGATTGGTCAGCTTTTCGGAACCGTCGACATCGCCGGCGCCAGCGTCATAGCAGATACCGTCCAGATCGAGCGACACCCCGCGACGGGTAGCGAAGGCCATTTCGCAAGCGGCCACGAACAGGCCGCCATCCGAACGGTCGTGGTAAGCGAGCAACAGGTCGTCGCGATTCAGTTTTTGTACGGCATCGAACAGGCCCTTGAGCTTGGCCGGTTCATCGACGTCCGGTGCATCGTTGCCGGTCGCGTTGTAAACCTGCGCCAGGGCCGAGCCACCGAGGCGGCTCTTGCCGAGGTCGAGCAGTAGTAGTTCGGTATCGCCTTGATCGACGGCCATTTGCGGCGTTTTGGTCTTGCGCACGTCGTCAACTGCCGCAAATGAGGTCACGACCAGCGACAGCGGCGACACGACTTGCTTCTTCTCACCACCATCTTCCCAGGCGGTGCGCATCGACAGCGAATCCTTGCCGACCGGGATCGACACGCCAATCGCCTTGCACAGGTCTGAAACTGCTTCGACGGTATCAAACAGGCGGGCATCCTCGCCCGGCACGCCGCACGGCGCCATCCAGTTGGCCGAGAGTTTGACCTTGCCAAGATCCCCGACATCGGCGGCGGCCAAATTGGTCAGCGCCTCGCCAATCGCCATGCGGCCGGACGCCGGCGCGTCGAACACGGCGAGCGGGGTGCGCTCGCCCATGGCGAAGGCTTCACCGAGATATCCTTGATACCCCATCGTGGTGACGGCGACGTCAGCCACCGGCACCTGCCACGGGCCGACCATCTGGTCGCGGGCGGTCATGCCGCCGACCGAACGGTCGCCAATGGAGATCAGGAAGGTCTTGTCGGCGATGGTCGGCAGACGCATCAGGCGATAGGCGGCGTCCTTCAGTTCGATGGCGGTGGCGTCGAAGGAGACGAAGGTTTCCGGCTGGTGCGTCACGTCGCGCGTCATGCGCGGCGGTTTGCCAAGCAGCGCTTCCATTTCCATGTCGACCGGATTGACGCCGAAATGCGCATCGGTGACGGTCAGATGGCCATCGCCGGTCGCTTCGCCGACCACGGCAAACGGGCAGCGCTCGCGCTCGCACATGGCCTGGAATTCGGCGATGCGGTTCGGCGGAATGGCCAGTACGTAACGCTCCTGCGATTCGTTGGACCAGATTTCAGCCGGCGACATGCCCGGCTCTTCGGTCGGCACCTTGCGCAGATCAAAAATGGCGCCGACGCCACCTGAATGGGCCAGCTCCGGCAGGGCATTGGAGACACCACCGGCACCGACGTCGTGCACCGACAGGATCGGATTGTTCTTGCCCATCTGCCAGCAGCGGTCAATCACCTCTTGGGCGCGGCGCTGGATTTCCGGGTTGCCGCGCTGAACGGAGGCGAAGTCGAGGTCTTCGGCATTGGAACCGGCCGTCATCGACGAGGCGGCACCGCCACCCAGGCCGATCAGCATGCCGGGGCCGCCCAGTTGCACGAACTTGGTGCCGACCGGGAAGGTTTCGTCCTTGAACGACTGCTCGGCCTGAATGCTGCCCAGACCGCCGGCGATCATGATCGGCTTGTGGTAGCCGCGCACCGTGCCGGCGACATCCTGCTCGTAAGTGCGGAAATAGCCGGTCAGGTTCGGGCGGCCGAATTCGTTATTGAAGGCGGCGGCACCAATCGGGCCTTCGAGCATGATGTCGAGCGCCGAGGCGATACGCGATGGGCGGCCGTAGGCGTGTTCCCACGGCTGCGGCGCATCGGGCAGATTCAGGTTGGAAACCGAGAAGCCGCAAAGACCGGCTTTCGGCTTGGAACCCTTGCCGGTGGCGCCTTCATCGCGAATTTCGCCGCCGGAACCTGTGGAAGCACCGGGGAAACGGCGAAATGGCGGTCGGGTGGTTGTGCGTCTCGACCTTGGTCAGAATGTGGGTCAGCTCTTCCTTGTAGGAATAGCCGCGGTCGGCATCCGGGTAGAAGCGCTGGATGGTCGCGCCTTCGATGATCGAGGCGTTGTCGGCGTAGGCCATGATCGTGCCTTGCGGCGCGGCGGCGTGGGTTTCGCGGATCATGCCGAACAGGGTTTTGTCCCTGGCCTGCCCGTCGATCACCCACGAGGCGTTGAAAATCTTGTGGCGGCAGTGTTCGGAATTGGCCTGGGCGAACATCATCAGTTCGACGTCGGTCGGATTGCGGCCGGCCTTGGTGAAGACATCGAGCAGATAATCGATTTCGTCGTCGGACAGGGCCAAGCCGAGCGAGCTGTTGGCATCGACCAAGGCTGCCTTGCCGCCAGCCAGTACATCGACAGTATTGAGCGGCTTCGGCTCGAAATGGCGGAACAGTTCGCTCGCTGTATCAAAGCCGGGTAGCACGGATTCGGTCATCCGGTCATGCAGCAGGCTGGCGACGGTCTTCTTTTCTTCGGCCGTCAGGGCGCGGCCACCTTTGACGACAACATGGAAGGCGATGACGCGCTCTATACGTTCGATGGCATCCAGATCGCAATTCCAGGCGATATCGGTGGCCTTAGACGACCATGGCGAAATGGTGCCGATGCGTGGCGCCACGAGAAACAATTCGCCGGCTTCGGTGTCGGCTGGTTTTTCTTCCAGCAGTGTTGCCAGCTTGGCACGCTCATCGGCATTCAGGGCGCGCTTTTGCGCCACGACATGCCAGTAATCGGCCGCCAATGATTCGATATCCGACACGGCCGCAACCAGGCGGGCTTGCAGGCGTTGCAGACGGAAGGCGGAAAAGGCGGCGTCGCCCTTGAGGCAAAGAATGTCGGCCATTGGAGAGTGATTTCAGGTTAGGCGGAGAGGCCGGCATTATACCTGAGCCCGGTATGGCGCCGGGGTGCGGGGAAGAACTTGCTATCGGGAAATCGTGCCCCGGTGATCAAGGCTCGAAAGCAGCCTCGCTGCTCTCCACTCATTGTCGATCTCTGCAATTGCATTAAAACAACATCGCCAGCTAGCCAGCATCCGCAATATCTGCGCAAATTGCACGAATGCGCATTTTTGTGGCAATTTCACGGTCAACCGGAAAAATCGGCCAAAAACCTGAATTTAGGATGCGTCGTCACTACTTATAGAATTACCTGTGAAATATTTGATACTCGGCGGATGAGCGCCGTCGATACCATTTAGTCTGCATAAACAAATGGACATCCCAGCCAAATGGCACCCACCGAAACCGCCCTGAATCCAGAGACCGCCATCAGGATCATGCAAAGCTCTTTGGCCGTCCAGACTCACTTTCAGCTATTGCTATGGCTGCAAGGTACGTTCCAGGAAGCGATTCCGCATGATATTTTGATCTCATTCAGCGGCACGGTGGGTAGCGACCTATATCACTATGACATCGTGTCGGCGACCCCGGGATTACGAACGGCTAAAATCCCGCACGCCAGCATCAGCGAATTCAGAAATGGGTTTTATCAGCACTGGAAGAGCGGCGGCGAAAGAGTCACTTCAGCCACCATGCCCGATGGTTGCGGTAGCGGTATGGATGCATCAGCTCTTTTTGCAGAATTACGTTGCATGCAACAAGTTTTATTCCATGCAATTCCAGACGCGCGTTTCAATGTTGACCACCTTTATATCCTGTTGCGCCGCACGGGGAGTTTTAACGATCGGGAAAGAAAGTGCTTCGAGCTGCTGCTTCCGCACATCGATGCCGCCATGCGAAAAATCGATGGCTTGCCGGTTATTGAGCCGGAACACATTGCGGCGCCCGGTTTGCTGACATCACTAATCAAATCCGGCTTGAGCGAACGTGAAATCGAGATTCTCGAATGGGTTCGCAATGGCAAGACCAATATCGAAATCGGGATGATTCTCCACATCAGCGCCAACACGGTAAAAAACCATTTGCAGCGGATCTTCCGGAAAATCAACGTCAGCAATCGCGCCCAAGCCGTCGGCAAGCTTGAGGAGATTGAGTCAAGGATCGACACCCTGCAACTTGTCGCCTAGTCGCCTAGTCCCGCCAGAAATAGATCGCCAGACACAGTGCGACGCCGATGACATACAGCATTGCTGTTCCCGATATCGCGTAGGGATAGAACATCAGCGCAATCCCCATCCACTTGATCTTGGCGCGCGCCATTCGCTTGCCATGGCGATAGGCAGCAAAGCCAATCAGGCCGAAGACAATGGCGCCGATCAGATAAGCCGGCGTTGGCATAGCGAAGCCGAGGCCGGAGAGCGTGTCCAGTTCATCCATGGCGCTTACCCTGCCCCTTTTTCACCCAGTACTGAAACTCGTCCTCGTAGATATCGACATCCAGTTCCATGACCCTGGCCTGCAAACGCGCCTGGGCGTCGGCCACGGCCTTGTTGTATACGACAGGCCCGATTTCCTTGAGGAAAAAACCGAGCAGTGCGCCGGCATCCAGACTGCCAATTTCCTCATCCAGGTTCTCGGAAAAATAGCGCTGGATCGAAGCAATGGCAGCCTTGCTGGATTCGGGAGAGATTTCGATGGTCATGGTGGGGGTTAGTGACGGCAAGCTGTCAGTGTAGATGCAAGTGACCCGTTCGCGACAAACGGGTTGCGGGCCGCCAGCACCGCCATCGTCGCGGCGTTGGCGCTCGAAGGCGTTGGTATCGCCAGACTCAACGAATTGCTGGTCTCGCCGCTCGTCCGTCAAGGACGCTTGCAACAGGTGCTCGCCGACTACACCGACGATGAGTGCATCCCCATCTACGCAGCGACGCTACAGCATCGACACCGTCTGCCAAAAGTTCGCGCCTGCATCGACTACAGGCAGGAAAGCTTCGCCCTACCGCGCGAAGGCAAGGCACGCGCAGCGGATTTTTTGTTTTTGGGCAATATTTCCGGTTGACCGCAAGCATCGTGCATCAGTGTGCCGGCAACGGCAATTAAGGCCGAAAAGCCCAACGGTCGCGCCACGGCAGCCGGATTTCCTTCGTCATAGCCAGTATACTGATCGGACACTGACCGCTGGAGATCTGCATGAACGCTCAATCCGATCAGTTCGTCCTGGCCCTCGATCAAGGCACGACCAGCGCCCGCGCCATCCTCTTTGGTCGTCTGGGTGATATCCATGGCATCGCCCAACAGGAAATCACCCAATACTATCCGCAGCCCGGCTGGGTCGAGCACGACGCCCATGAAATATGGCAGGCGCAGCTGGCCGTGGCACGCAGCGTTTTGCACGAAAACGGCGTTTTGGCCACCCAGGTCGCCGCCGTCGGCATCACCAACCAGCGCGAAACCACCGTGCTGTGGGACAAATCGACTGGTGAACCGCTGCATCGCGCCATCGTCTGGCAAGACAGGCGCACTGCCGATATTTGCGAAACATTGACGGCGGCCGGCCATGCCGAACTGTTCCGCCAGCGCACCGGCCTCGTGCTCGATGCCTATTTTTCCGGCACCAAGCTCAAATGGCTGCTTGACCATATTCCCGGTAGCCGCGCCCGGGCCGAGCGTGGCGAACTCGCTTTCGGCACCATCGACAGCTGGCTGGCCTGGAAGCTTTCCGGCGGTCGCGTACATGTCACCGATCCGTCGAATGCCTCACGCACCCTGCTCTTCGATATTCACCGCCGGTGCTGGGATGAGGACCTGCTGGCGCTGCTCGACATCCCCCCGGCCCTACTGCCGCACCTGGTCGACAACAGCGGCGAAATCGCGACCATCGACGCCGAATGGCTGGGTGCCCCCATCCCGCTCAGCGGCATGGCCGGCGACCAGCAGGCAGCCACCTTCGGGCAAGCCTGTCTTGAACACGGCATGGCCAAAAACACTTACGGCACCGGCTGTTTTCTGCTGATGAATACCGGCCCGCAACCCATGGCTTCCAGCCACCGTCTGCTTACCACCATTGGCTGGCAGCGCCATGGCCAAACCACCTATCTGCTCGAAGGCAGCGTCTTCATGGGCGGGGCCACCGTACAATGGTTGCGCGACGGGCTCGGCCTTATTTCCAGCACGCATGATATCGAACCTCTGGCCGCCAGCGTGCCGGATAACGGTGGCGTCTATTTCGTACCCGCCCACACTGGCTTGGGCGCGCCCTACTGGGATCCGTTTGCCCGTGGCGCGCTGTTCGGCCTGACGCGCGGAACCACCCGCGCCCACATCGCCCGCGCCGCGCTCGAAGCCATCGCCTTCCAGAGTGCCGATGTGCTGCAAGCCATGGAAAAGGATGCCGGCCACGGCCTTAGGGAATTGCGCGTAGACGGTGGAGCCGCCAACAACGACCTGCTGATGCAATTTCAGGCCGACCTGCTTGGGGTGCCCGTTGTGCGCCCGCAAGTCACCGAAACCACCGCGCTCGGCGCCGCCTATCTGGCCGGGCTGGCAGTCGGCTTCTGGCAGGACGTAGCCGAATTGACGGCACTCTGGCAAACCGAACGTCGTTTTGAGCCGAACATGGCCGAAGACGAGCGCGCTACGCTGTTCGCTCATTGGCGCCGAGCCATCGAACGAACGCTCGGCTGGACAAAAGAGCCATGAGCAACGCCCCGGCCAGCCGCGCTGACCGCTTTGCCAGTCTGCGCGAAGCCCGCTCGTGGGACGTGCTGATTATCGGCGGTGGTGCCAGCGGCCTCGGTGCCGCAGTCGACGCCGCAGCCCGGGGCTACCGCACCTTGCTCGTCGAAGCCCGAGATTTCGCCTCAGGCACCTCGTCGTGCAGTACCAAGCTGATCCACGGTGGCGTCCGCTATCTGCGCCAGGGCGACTTCGCCATGGTCCGCAACGCCCTGCACGAACGTACTTGCCTGCTCAATAACGCCCCGCATCTGGTCCACCCGCTGGCCTTCATCATTCCGGCCTGGAGCAACTTCGACCGCATCATCTACGCGGTCGGCCTCAAGCTTTACGATCTGCTATCCGGCGGGCATGCGCTGGAAGCCTCGCGCAGCCTCAATCGGCAAGAAGTCATCGCCGCCCTGCCCGGCCTGTGCACCGCCGGATTGAGTGGTGGTATCCGCTACTGGGACGGCCAGTTCGACGACGCCCGGCTCGCCATCACGCTGATGCGGACCGCCACTGATCTCGGTGCCACCTGCCTCAATTACCTGCCGGTTACCTGCCTGCTGAAGACCGCTGATCGAATCACCGGCGCCATCTTGCGTGACGCCGAGAGTGGCGAAGAGTTTGAGATCAGCGCCCGCGCCGTCATCAACGCCACCGGCGTCCATGCCGACAGCCTGCGCCGCCTCGACGAACCTGATGCACCGCCGCTGCTCACGCCCAGTCAGGGCATCCACCTCGTCGTCGATGCCGATTTTCTGCCCGGCCAGCAGGCGCTGATGATTCCAAAAACCGAAGACGGCCGCGTCATGTTTGCCATCCCGTGGCAAGGCAAGGTACTGCTCGGCACCACCGACACCCCGCGCCCTGATCTGCAGCAACTCGACGACCCGCAGCCGCTGGCCGAGGAAATCGACTTCCTGTTGCGCACCGCCGCCAGCGTGCTGACCCGGCCACCGACCCGCGCCGACATCCGTAGCGCCTTCGCCGGCTTGCGCCCGCTCATCCACCCCGACCACAATGACAAGAAAAATACCGCCGCCCTGTCGCGCGAACACGCCATTCTGGTCAGCCCTGGCGGCCTGATCACCATCGCCGGTGGCAAATGGACGACCTACCGGCTGATGGCCGAACATGTTATCGACCGCGCCATCGAAGTCGCGGGCCTGACCGCCGCGCCATGTCCAACCCGAACGCTGAAACTACACGGCTGGCAGCGAGGTCAGTCCACCGATCTCTACGGCACGGATGCACCAGAACTCGCCACCTTGCCCGGCCATGACCAGCGTTTGCATCCCAACCTGTCCTGCACCGAAGGCATGGTCCGCTACGCCATCCGCCACGAAGCGGCGCGGACGATCGAGGATGTCCTGGCACGGCGAACGCGTGCCCTGTTTCACGATGCTGCCGCTGCCGAAGCGTGCATCGAACGCATCGCCGGGATATTCGACGAAGAGCTGAAGCCGAATACGGAGCAACTGAAGGCGATGGCTGATCGGGCTCGTGAGCGCACCAGTCGCTTCAGGCTGACTTCGTTAGCCTGAGCGCCTCCCCTCTTGCTCGCTGGCAATTTTCAAACGCCACGGATCATTCAATGGGTAACGTGTATTTCTCGACAAAACAGGTAACTCTCGGCACAAAATCTTGCTCTAAAATTGCTATCGATTTTTCGGGAACGGCGCCCTGTGCCGTAGGCATACAGAGATCAGCAATTGGGGGAGCAGGTGGCAGAAGGACATTTAGCCAAGGGGGCACTGGGCACGTTCGAATCCGCGGTCATGGGGATCGCCGGCACGGCGCCTGCTTTTAGCGTAGCCGTAACGACAGCGGCCATTGTCGCTTCGGTCGGCGTACTGTCGGTCGGCAGCATTCTTTACTGTGGCCTGATCATGTTCGGGATCATGCTGGCATTCATTCACCTGAGCAAACTGGCGCCGCACGCCGGTGCTTCATACGCGTGGGTGGGCCATGTCTTCGGCAAAACCTGGGGATTTTTTGCCGGATGGGGATTACTCGTCGCCT
Source organism: Betaproteobacteria bacterium (assembly GCA_016709965.1). Lineage (NCBI taxonomy): Bacteria > Pseudomonadati > Pseudomonadota > Betaproteobacteria > Rhodocyclales > Azonexaceae > Azonexus > Candidatus Azonexus amarohabitans. The sequence goes on along the minus strand of JADJLT010000001.1, from coordinate 92,420 downwards.
CGATCTTTTTCATGGTCTCAGCCACTATTCCGGCCGCTACATCGACACTGGTGTTGTTGGCAGCGGACAAGGTAGAGAACACTAACTGGGTGACGGCCACCGCCGCCATCTGGCTGACGCTGGTGACGATTGTCGTGACCAAGGGGATCAAGCACGCCAGCTACGCACAGATCATTCTGACCGCCATTGAAACCTTTGTCGTTCTGGCCCTGATCATCGGCGCCTTCGTTCAGTACGGCGGAAATCCGGCTCACGCACCGTCGATCATCTGGTTCTCGCCATTCTCGTTTACCCCGCAGCTCTTCGCTACCGGCGCCCTCACCGCCATCTTCTTTTATTGGGGGTGGGACGTGACGATGAATCTGAGCGAAGAAACCCGAACCGGCGAAGGTGAACAGGTCTCCCCGGCTGGCAAAGGTGCCTTCTGGGCGATGGTCAATCTGATCCTTTTCTTCATCATCATGATGATTGTCGTTCTGATCGTGCTTAGCGACAGCGAGATCGCCGAAGCCAATACCAACGTGCTCTACGCCATTGCCAACAAGCTGTTTCCGACGCCATGGAATTATCTGGCTGTCCTGTCCACGATCCTGAGTACGGTAGGGACCATCGAAACGCAGATTCTGCAATTCAGCCGCAGCATGTTCGCAATGGCACGTGATGAAATGCTGCATCCGCGCTACGCCACGATCCATCCGGAATGGAAGACACCGTGGCTGGCCACCGTCGTGATCTGGTTCCTTGGCATCCTGTTGCTATTTTCGTCATCGTACATGAGCTCGGTGAAGGCCATTCTTGACAGCTCGATACTCGCCATCGGCTTCCAGATCTGTTTCTACATGAGCCTAGCCGGCTTCGCTTGCGCCTGGCATTACCGAAGCAAGTTGAAGCAGGGCTTGAATGATGCTGTTTCTTATGTACTTTGGCCGCTGCTGGCTGCCTGCTTCATGGTTTTCATTGCCCTCTACAGTATTCCGACCTTTGACCTCATCACCAATGTGATGGGCGTCGGCGGACTATTGATTGGGTTCGCACCACTGCTCCTGGGGGCTTGGCGACGGAGTCGCCACTACGCTCCCTTGTAGTCTGATCAGACCACCGCCCCACTTTGCCGGCCTTTGTCCATCAGGCGATTGCTGGCATCACGCACCACGTCGTTCAAATTCCCGTGCAGTTGGTACCTTGCCCGTAGCCAGGCGGCATCGCTGACATGATCGACAATCGCCAATTTGAGCGGGCTTAGCCAGTGTTCGCATGCCAGTTCGCGGGCATCTCCGGCGATATCGTCGAACAAATCCATCAGGCTTTGTTTCAGCGGAACCTGGCATTCGGCCACGGGGTCGGAAATCATCGCTTTCATGCCGTATCGACAAGCCTGAAATTTGTTGTAACGGGCGACATGCGATTGTTTGGCGGTGTGTAGCGCCGGACGGGTGCGCAGTAGCCAGCGCGATAGCGCCTGGGCCAGCGCGGCAAGTGAAGTCGCCTGCTCGATACTGAGTGGCGTATCGCAGACCCGAATTTCAACCGTGCCGAATTCGGGTTTGGGGCGAACATCCCAATATAGATCCTTGATGCTCTGGGCAATGCCGCATGCCTGCAGGAACTTGAAGTGTGCGGCGAATTCCTGCCAGTTGGCCAATGGCGGACATTGGCCGCTCAAGGGAAAGGCTGAGACTGCATTCAGTCGCGCCGATTGGTAAAAACTTTCGACCCCGTCAACAAAGGGTGACGATGCAGACAGGGCGATGAAGGCAGGCACGTAGACGCCAAGCGCCTGGGTGAGCCAGATGGCGTCGTCCGCCGAGCTGCAGCCGACATGGATGTGCTGGCCAAATACCGTGAATTGCTTGGCGAGATAGCCGTAGCGCTGATACAGGTTATCGAAGCGATCACCCGGACAAATGCGGCGTTCCGGCCAATGGTGAAACGGATGCGTCCCGCCACCGCAGACCCCGATGTTGTTGCGCTCGCAATGGTGGTGCAACGTGTCCCGCAAACCACCCAGATCAGCGGCAATCCCGTCGACCGTCATTCTGGCGAGTGTGCTGATTTCGATCATGCTTTCGGTGATCTCCAGCTTGATCTCGCCAAATCGGCCATCGTAATCCAGGCTGCAGATCAGGTCGCTGGCTCCGCGTGTCAGGTCAAAATCGCGGTGTGATACCAGCTGCAATTCCAGTTCGACGCCCAGTGACAGCGCTGCGCTCTCCTTGAAGGTGCGAGGTTCCGTCAGGTTCATGCGATACCTCCGCGGTCGATGATGCGACTTTCACACTCGCCGGAGCGTTGCAGGGCTAGTCGGCACAATACCGGACCGACAAGTTCCATCAGTGCCGCTGCAAACAAGGATAAGGTCAGCGCCGATCGCCCTACTTCCGGATACAGTGCGGCAATTTCGTAGGCCATGAATACGGCGATTGCCGACAATGGCTGGATACCAACGCCAACCATCAGACGTTTGAATAGCGGCAAGCTGCCACCTGACCAGCCCAACGCCCCCATTTTTGCCGCGGCCCGAACCATCAGCAGTCCGAGCGCCTGGCATCCGGAAAGCCAGGTAAATTCCTGCCAGGGCAATGAGGCACCGACAATCACAAAAAGAATGATGGCGAGCAACCAGTGACCTTCCGGCAATCCCGTATAGCGCAGTGTTTGCCGGTGATCACGGGAAGCCAGAAACAGTCCCATCGAAAACAAGGTTAAAAAGACCGGTGTCGCCAGCATGCGGGCAATCCCAACGGCCAGCAGGGCGCAGGCAAGCAGCACAAAAACCTGGGCCGGTGAGCGCTTTGGTACCGCTCGCGCAATCGCCAGGGCTAGCCAGGCGCCCACACAACCCACCGCCAAGCCACCTGTAACCACCCACAGCGGATGAACTATCGCATTCAGCCAGCTATCACTTGATTCGGCGTGGACAACACCAAGTACCACGGCAAAGGCGAAAAACGATGCGGCTGAACCGATGGACGTATGGAGAATGATGCGTTCGGTGACCTGTCCTTGCGCCTTGGCTTCTTCAATGGTCAGCAGAACAACGGCCGGCGCTGATGCCATGGTCACAGCGGCGGTTGCCGCAGCCCATGCGGGCGTCAGGCCGACAACCCAGAAGGCGAAAATGAAGATGACGGCGAACGACAAGATGATGTCAGCCGAAGTACTGCGCAGTAATTCGGGGTTTCTGCGAAGCCAGTTTAAATCGAGACGCCGACCGACTTCGAGCATCAGTAGTCCGAGCGCTGCATCGGCGATTGGTCGGGCCTGGGTCAGACTTTCGATAGTGATCAAGCCCAGCAACGAAGGGCCAAAGAGACTGCCAGCCAGCACATAACCGATCAGTTTCGGCCAGCCAAATTGTTTGTGCAGCCATTCGCCAATCAATAACCCGACCACCAGCAACAGGCTGAACAGCGCCAGTGAGTCCATGTGCTCCGGGAACGGCGGCAAAATGACAGTCGCTCCTGCAGGCTCCCCCACGCAGTACGCATCGGCGTAACCATATCGTTCAGCATGTCGAGTCCCGTCGTTCAGTCCACATTTCTGGCCATTTCGAGTCGTTAATTGCCCACACCGAAACTCAACAAGCTTGAAGATCAACACTCCCCGTTTTGTTGAGCGCCGCGCAGACGCTTCTACCTGTAGTCATCGCTATCTTTCGCCTTACCATCGCCGCGCCCGCGCAGCAGTCAGGAATTCGTCGAGTATGGGATCACAATTCAGCAAGTCAGGGCTGCCTGGCGGATGAAACTCGGGGTGCCATTGCAAACCCAGTACATAGGGTTTGCCTTCCAGGCGTATGGCTTCAATCAGGCCATCTTCGGTACTTTTCGCCTCGATGCGCAACCCCTTGCCCAAGGCCTTGATAGCCTGGTGGTGAATGGAAATAACCTTCCCGCCAGCAGATTCCGGATAGAGCTTGCTCAGACCGCCGCCCTCCTCCCACACAATGGCGTGGGCATGTCGGTCATAATCATCGTGAACATGAATATCCGGCAGGTGATACTGGGTGGCAATATCCTGATACAAGGTCCCGCCCATCGCCACATTGATCAGTTGGGCTCCCCGGCAAATGCCGAGCACGGGTCTGCCCGCCTCCATGAACTCATGCAGCAACTCCATTTCGTAGGCATCGCGCAACCGATCACCCTCCCATTCGGGTCGCAGGGGTTCTTCACCGTACGATTGCGGACTCATGTCGGCTCCGCCTTGCAGAACTAGCCCGTCCAGATATTGCGGATAGTCTGAAAGACGAATGCTGCTTCGATGCACCATCCCGTCACCGCTCACCGAGGGGATCATCAAAACCATCACGTCCCGTGACATGACCCAGTGCGCCACCGATTGCTCAAGGTATTGCAGAGACTTGGATTGCAGGCCGGTTGCTCCGGGCTGAGGATGGTAGATCCGGGCTGATAGGCCGATACGCAAAGGGCGACGAGTCATCATTTGCCTCCTTGTCTGTGCTGCTGTGCGGTGCTACCGACCGCACTTGTTCGACTGACATGACCAGAAATGCCTGGTCCGCATTGGTAGGCCAAGAGACCAGAAAATTGCATCGAAAAGCGGTATCAATCCAACGTGACACGACCTAATCGGTATTTGGCGATCTGACTACATCAGGCCGACCCATTGAGTCGAATAGAAACAAAAAAAAGGGGGACAAGGCCCCCTTAAAAAACCCTTGTCGAAAGGATTGTTAGAACACGCAAAAAACACCATGAATTAACAATTCAATTCTAGTTCAAAATTTGAACAACTGCTCGTATTCGGCGACAAATTGAGTGATTGAGCGATGAGGTGGAGACATCCAAATTCAGCGTAAAATAATCGAGCGATTGGCCTAAACAACGCCGAATATGGGGAGTTCGCGGCATTCATGTAGCGAGTTGAACGCAAATGGTGAAGTATTGAATACCAATTCAAATATATGGACTCTGCAGCGCCAGAGAGAAACCCATGGATGCGTGATGCTCAGAGACGCGATTTCAAATTTGCCCTGTTTTTCCGGTCGACCGTGGCGCCCGCCGCTGCTGCATGGTCGCAGCCACCTGGCTGGGTGTAACAAAACTGCGTCACCGCCCTGAAGTCATCCCTCGGAAACCGCCTTCAGTATTAATGGCACCAGTGCTTCGGGTAATTTGATGCCACCGCTGGTGGCGAAAGCGTGCGCAGTGCCTGACATTTTTTTCCATGTCTTGCGGATGATGCCAAGCCATTTTTCTTCCGTGTATTCGGCGTGCTGGCCGGCGAAGCCGAGCATGTAGTGTTCGATGAAAACCAGGCTGGTGACGTCTTCCAGCATCTGGGTGTCGGGGTTGGTCTTGATGCCCTGCTTGCTGACGGCAGTTTTGACCTGCTCGATCATCGAATCCCCGTAACCGGCCTGCGCCATCAATTCACCGGCGATTTGAGCGTGGATTTGATAGAGACCGGTGCGCCAGGCAAAGTAACCTGGTTTGCCGAGCGGGTAATTGCTACGCGGCACTGTCCAGCGCTGAATGTGCTGGGCGCGCACGGCGAGCTGGGCGACTTCGCTGGCCTCTGGGGCGAAACGACCGATCATGTCAGTCATGCGTTGGGCGTAGAGCAGTTCTTTCGGCTGACCATCGTCGAGATTGGGATCTTGCGCATTGGCAGCATCGAACAGCGCAATGGCTTTATTGAAGTGTTCCGGATTGGCGATCATTGAATCTCTCGTGGCGGCATGTTGGTCAGGGGTATAAAAAAAGCCCTGCAACTGTAGCAGGGCTTTCTGTTTCCGACACGATCCAGCGTGGGCATTAGCCCATGTGGTTGCCGCCATTACAGGCAAAGTTGGCGCCCGTGGTGAAGCCAGATTGGTCAGAAGCCAGCCAGGAAACGATGGAAGCGATTTCTTCCGGCTCGCCCAGACGCTTGACCGGAATGGTGGCCACGATCTTTTCCAGCACGTCATCGCGAATGGCGCGAACCATATCGGTACCGATGTAGCCCGGCGAAACGGTGTTGACGGTCACACCCTTGGCGGCGACTTCCTGAGCCAGAGCCATGGTGAAACCGTGCATGCCGGCCTTGGCGGTGGAGTAGTTGGTCTGACCGAACTGGCCGCGCTGGCCGTTCATCGATGAAATATTGACGATCCGGCCCCAGCCGCGATCCAGCATGCCATCGACCACCTGTTTGGTGACGAAGAAAAGCGAATTCAGATTGGTATCGATAACGGCCTTCCAGTCATCGGCAGTCATTCTCCGGAACTGGCCATCCTTGGTGATGCCGGCGTTGTTGACCAGCACATCGATTTCGCCGACTTCAGCCTTGACCTTGTCAAAGGCGGCCTTGGTGCTGTCCCAGTCGGAGACATTGCCTTCGGAGGCGATGAAGTCGAAGCCGAGTGTTTTTTGCTCGGCCAGCCAGCGATCCTTGCGCGGTGAATTGGGGCCGCAGCCCGCCACGACGGTATAGCCATCCTGAGCAAGACGCTGGCAAATAGAGGTTCCGATGCCGCCCATGCCACCGGTTACGTATGCAACTTTTTTACTCATTCAGGTATCTCCTTGGCTGTGATTATGAATTACGGAGTGTAACTATAGCCAAAATTACACGATATGCAATAGATTTACCGATACGCTATTGACAAAATTGACGCTGAAAACTGGCAAGCCAATGCTCGCCACTGCTTGCTCAAATACTTCATCACCAATCGCCCCGAATGTCGTTTTATCAGCCAGTTGCAGTGCTGCCGACTTAGAATCCAGCTTTTGCCTTAACCACGGTCTTTTCGTATTTCATGCGCCTCCTCCACACCTCCGATTGGCATCTTGGTCAGCACTTCATGGGCAAAAGCCGACAAGCCGAGCATCAGGCCCTGATCGACTGGTTGCTGGTTCAAGTGGATGAGCAGGCGGTGGATGCCGTATTGGTGGCGGGCGACATTTTCGATACCGGCACCCCGCCGAGCTATGCCCGCGAGTTGTACAGCCAGTTGGTCGTTCGCCTGCATGCTGCCGGGGTGAGTTTGTTGCTGCTCGGCGGCAATCATGACTCCGTCGCGACGCTGAACGAAAGCCGCGAACTGTTGGCCTGCCTGACGGCGACCGTGGTGCCAATGGTGTCTGAAGACGTAGCAGCGCAGGTTCTGCTCCTGCCGCAGCGCAATGGCGAGCCGGGCTGCATCGTGTGTGCCATTCCTTTCATTCGTCCGCGCGACGTCCTGCAAAGCGCCGGCGGGCAAAGTGCGGAAGAAAAGCTGTGTTCCTTGCAAGCTGCAATTCAGGGTCATTACCTGGCCGTTTACGAAGCTGCCAGCACTCGCCAAAAAGCATTGGAAGCCGAGCTTGGCCGCAAACTGCCGCTGATTGCTACCGGCCACCTGACCACCGTCGGCGCCAGCACCAGTGAATCGGTGCGTGAAATCTACGTCGGTGCGCTGGAAGCCTTCCCGACCAACGCCTTTCCACCAGCCGACTACATCGCGCTCGGCCACATTCACCGGCCGCAACTGGTCGGCGGCCAGGCGCACATCCGCTATTGCGGCTCGCCGATTCCACTCAGTTTCGACGAAGCAAAACAGCAAAAGGAAGTGCTGCTGGTTGATCTCGACGCCAATGGTCTGAAGGCAGTAACCGCCCGGCCCGTCCCGCGCTTTCAGGGGCTGGTCGCAGTCAGCGGCAATCTGGCTACGCTGGTCGGTGCCATCGGTGCTGCGGCGGCAGAAGGCACGCGCGAACGACCGGCCTGGCTGGAAGTAACCGTAGCCGAAGACGATTACCTGAGCGATCTGGCCGGCCCCATCGAGGCGCTAACCGAAGGCTGGCCGGTCGAGGTGCTGCGTATCCGCCGCCAGCGCGGCAATACGGGGGCCCGACTGGCGGCTGAAGCCAGCGAAACGCTGGACGAACTCAGCCCGCACGATGTTTTTGCCCGCCGCCTGCAACAGGAAGAACTGGCCGACGACCTGCAACTCGCCTTGAGTGAACGCTTTCACAACATCGTCATGGCCTTGCAGGACGATGCACAATGAAAATCCTCAGCCTGCGCCTGAAGAACCTCAATTCGCTCAAGGGTGAATGGCGCATCGACTTCACCCAGCCGCCATTTACCGATAACTGCCTGTTCGCCATCACCGGGCCGACCGGCGCTGGCAAATCGACATTGCTCGACGCCATCTGTCTGGCGCTTTACCACGAGACGCCGCGCCTGAAGAGCATTTCGGCTTCGGCCAACGACATCATGACGCGTCACACTGCCGACTGTCTGGCCGAGGTGGAATTCGAGGTGAAGGGCGCCGTGTATCGCGCCTTCTGGAGCCAGCGCCGCGCCCGCGACAAGATTGATGGCGCGCTCCAGGCGCCCAAGGTTGAACTGGCCAGCGGCGACGGCACCATTCTCAGCACGCAGACCAACGACAAGCTAAGCCAGATCGCAAGGATTACCGGCCTTAACTTTCAGCGTTTCACCAAGTCCATGCTGCTGGCACAAGGCGGTTTTGCTGCCTTTCTGAACGCCAGCGCCAACGAGCGCGCCGACCTGCTGGAAGAATTGACCGGCACCGAAATCTACGGTGATATCTCGCGCAAGGTCTTCGAGCAGGCCCGCGATGCCAAAAGCCAGCTTGACCAGCTCAAGGCCCGCGCCGACGGCATGGCGTTGCTAACCAGTGAAGCGCGCGCCGAGATGCAACTGAAGGCCGGCGACCTCGACAGGCAGCTGACGGAAGTTCAGCATCTGCACAATCTCGTGCAGATACAACGCCAGTGGCGGGTCGACCTCGGCCAGTGCGAGCAGGAAGCAAACACTGCTGAAACGCAGTTGGCCCAAGCCCATGCCGCGCTCGAGGCTGCCGCCCCGGAGCTCCAACGCCTTGCAGCCAGCGAACCCGCCGAAATCCTGAAGCCGCTGCACCAAGCACTGCAGCAGGCCGAAGCAGCCCGCCAGCAAACCGAACGCCAGATCGCTGAAATTCACGGTGAACGGACCAGGCAGCAACTCGAACAGCGCCAGCAACATCACTACGCAAGCGCCCTCGCCGCCCGCATCGCCGAGCAGGCCGACCAGCAGTTGCAACTCACCCAGCGCGAACGCCAGCAGATCGACGCGTTCTGCCTCGCCCATCCGCAACGTGCCACGCTCGGCGAGCGACTCGGCATCTGGCGTCAGCAGTTTGAGCAGCGCCACAAACTCCAGCAAGACATCGCCGCGCAACACGTGGTGGCGCAAAAGCTTGAGCAGGCGCAGCTTGAACTCGCTCGCAAGCTCCCTGCGCAGACCGCCGCGGTCAACGCCAAAAAAGAGGCAAAAGCGAAAACCGAGGCTGGGTTGCAGACTGCCGACGCCGAGCAACAGCAACGCCTCGCCGGTCAAACGCTGGCCGAACTGCGTCAGCACTGGCAAGCCGAACAAGCCACTACGAACCGTTGGCAGCAACTCGATACCCTTGCCCGCCGTCGGCGCGAACTGGCCACCCAGCAAGCGGCGCAGACCGCGCAATTGCAGCAAGGCCAACGCCAGATCGATGCCCGCGAAAAAGCCTTGGTCGCCCTCCGCGAGCAGCATAGCGAGCTCAAATCGCAAGTGGCCGACAAGCAGAAACTCTTGGAGCAGGAACAGCGCATCCAGAGCCTGGAGGCCCATCGCCAAAAGCTGCAGCCGAATGAAGCCTGCCCGCTCTGCGGTTCGACCGACCATCCGGCCATCGGCACCTATCAGGCGCTTGACGTTTCGGCCACCGAAGCGGCCTTGAAAGAGAAACAGGCGGCGCTCGAAGCCCTGATCCAGAAAGGCCAGCAAGCCCGGGCTGATCAGGCATCCAGCCAGGCTACTCAAAAGGAATGGCAAATCCAGCACGACAAAACAGCGCAGGAGATCACCCGCAGCCAGACCGAATGGACTGAACTGATCGGACAAATTCGCGCAGCACGCCCGCTTGCTGCCGAAGACTGGCAGAACGCCGAAGTGTTGCAACTTGGCCGCGTTACTGCCGAACAAGCGCTCGCCCAACTCGGCGAGCGGTTGAAAGCAGCCGACCTCGGCGAACAGGCGCTGACCCAGGCGCGCAAATCCGCCGCCGATAGCGCCCAGGCCCTGCAAGAAACGACCAATCAGCTCGCCCTGCTGCAACAGGCCATGCAAGCCGGCGAGGTTCGCCAGGCCGAGATGAAGCTGGCAATGCAGACGCGCCAGCAGGAACTGGTTGAACTCGATAGCAGCCTGAGCGCAACGCTGACCGAAGCTGGTTTTGAAATGCCACATGAACCGGCAGCGTGGTTAAAGGCGCGCGATGCAGAATGGCAGCACTGGTTACATACCCAGCGCCGCCGGCAGGAACTGGGCGAAACGCTGAGCAAGCAGCAAGGCCAATCTGAGACGGCCAACGCGCAATCAGCGCTGTGGAAGGAGCGTTGGGCGCTTCTACGGTCAACCGGAAAAAATGACCAAAATCCAAATATTCCTGAAGCGCTGGAATGCGTTGACCAGGCCCGGTCAGCCGACACCGATCTGGCCGGTGCACTCGTCCGCTGTGCTGACGAAACAAGTCGCCTGATGCAAACCCTGGCGGCGCATGAAGGCCGGCTGGCGCAATTGGCCAGCATGCTCGCCCAGCAACAAAAAGCACTGACGGAAGCTGAATCGAACTGGCAAAACGCCCTTGCCGCGAGCCCCTTCGCCGATCTCGCCGCCTTCATTGCCGCCCTGCTGCCGGCTGAAGAACGCCAACGACTTGTGCAATTAAAGGAAGTCCGGCTACTTGCCAGGCAACAGGCCGAAGCCGTCCTCAAGGCGGCCAGCGAAAAGCTGCGACGTCTGCAGGCAGCGCCACCAGCCAGCAGCGAAGCGCAGTCAACCGGCACGCCGGCCACCATCCCGCCATTTCTGACACTTGAAGACAAACTAGCCACGCTGGACAGCCAACGTCGCAGCCTGAGCGAACAACTCGGCGCCCAGCGTGCACTGCTCGCCAGTGACGAACAACGACGTCAAAACCAGCAAGCGCTTTTCGCCGAGATCGCCACGCAAGCGACTGAAGCCGAGATATGGCAGCGCCTCGACAGCCTGATCGGTTCGGCCAAGGGTGACAAGTTCCGCAAGTTCGCCCAAGGCCTGACGCTCGACCACCTGCTCCTGCTCGCCAATCGTCATCTGGCCAAGCTGCACGGCCGCTACTTGCTGCGCCGCAAATCGACCGGCGAACTGGAACTCGACATCGTCGACGGCTGGCAAGGCGAAGTCGCCCGCGACACGCGCACGCTGTCCGGTGGCGAGAGCTTTCTGGTCAGCCTGGCGCTGGCCCTTGCGCTCTCCGATCTGGTCAGCCACAAGACCTCCATCGATTCGCTTTTCCTCGATGAAGGCTTTGGCACGCTGGATGGCGACACTCTGGAAGTCGCCCTCAATGCCCTCGATTCGCTCAACGCCAGCGGCAAGATGATCGGCGTTATCAGCCACGTCGAAGGCATGAAAGAACGCATCGCAGCGCAGATCCGGGTTGAAAAAGGGGGTGGCGTCGGCCATTCACGTCTGGTCGTCTGATAGGCAAAACCAGAAACCTGATTGAGTAAATTAAATTAGAATACGCTTATATTTAAACTGGCTGCGCTGGTCGCGCGCCTAATTCAGCCTTTGGAGATTCAAATGTTCAAACCTGCCCACGAACTCGTTCAAGAAGCCAAGAAATCCGTCAAGGAATGTGCCCCGGCCGCCGTCCATAACAACATGTCGGTGCCGGATGCGCTGCTGATTGACGTTCGCGAGCCTGATGAATACCGCCAGGGACACATCGCCGGCTCGGTCAATATTCCGCGAGGCTTGCTGGAGTTCAAGATTTCCAACGAACCTGCACTGCAGAACCTGACGCGTCCCATCATTGTTTACTGCAAGACCAGTGGCCGTGCTGCGCTTTCCGTCGTTGCCATGCAGTCCATGGGCTTCCAGAGCATCACCTCGCTGGCCGGAGGATTTGATGCCTGGGTTGCTGAAGGTCATCCGGTCGTCCAGCCCAATCTGGTTTCATTCGAATAAATACGCGCCAACGATCGGGTCCGACCGGCGTGTCGGGCCCGGGCAGGTCGGTGAAGGCTAGCGCAGCACCGACGCGTACCCCTCTTCCGCCAGTACCTGCCTGACCGCCGGCCGTGTCAGCATGCGCCGATAGTGCGCCTGACAATTCGCCGGGAGCGGAATGCCGATGCGGTCAGCCCAGAACTCCACGTAAAACAGCGCTGCATCAGCAATGGTGAAATGACTGACGACGTATTGTCGCCCGACCAGTTCACGATCAACGATGGTAAATGCCTTGTCGATGATCTGACGGCCCTGGGCCTTGACTGATTCGTGGTCAGAACTGCTCGGCGCGAAGCGTTCAGTAGTAAAGATGCGGGCAAATCCCTGCGTGTGCAGCGTATGTACAACATGGTTCATGACACTGAGTGTCTGTACTTCGTCTATCAGGTTTTCTGGCAGCAGCTTGCGTTTCGGGTAGCTACGCGCCAGCCACCAGGCAATGGCAGAAAACTCGGTAAGCACCGTGCCGTCATCGAGAACCAGTGCCGGGATACTGCCTTTGGGGTTGATGGCAGCGTATTCTGCCTTGTACTGATCGCCCGCCAGCAGGTTAACAATGGTTACCTCGAAGATCAGGCCACATTCTTCCAGCAGGATATGAATGCCGGTCGAGCAGGAGCCAGGAGTCATATAGAACTTCATGGTCATTCGCTGTCAGCCTCTTCTGCAATACCCTCAAACAACCCCTGTTGGCGAATCATGGCCTTGAAGGCTTTCATTATCGGACGAGAAATCGTCGTTTCGGCCAGTACGCGCTTTTCGTAGATCAAGTTCCTCATGGCTTCGCTGGCATCGTCGCGTGCCTTGCTGACAAGAAGGTGGTCATCGGCACCAAGAAGCAGCCCTGGGCGGTTTTTAACTGCGTCGTAGAGGCCGGTCATGACCAGCTTCTCCACGCGTTTCATCTTGCATTTTCCATCGAGAATCTTGAGCATCACGGTGACAGCGCAATCAACATCGCTGGGTGACAGCGCGTGCTGATCTAACCAATGGCTGACGTGTGCGTTGGTCATACGGTGACTGTGCAGGCCATTGCTGCGGCCAGTGGCTCATAGCCACCGTCGACACTGAAAACCCTCGAATAGCGAAAATCTACGAACATCTGGGCGAATGTCCGGCTTGCATTGCCCTGAAAGCAATAGATCATGATCAGGGCATCCTTCGGTAGTCGCCGCATCCAGGCCACCAGGCGATCTTCGGAAAGATGGGCCGCGCCATCAATGTGAGCACGCTGGTAGCTGGCCATATCGCGAACGTCGAAAATAATGGCTTTGGGTTCGGCACGAATGAGGGTGGCGGCATCGGTGGCCAGCAGGCAGCGAAATGCAGGTTTTTCAACAGGCGTCATGGCGATTGGCGAGAACGGTTTCGAGATCAACCCACCAACGCAAAACCGATGCCAGACAGTCAAATCTTTGAAAGCCGCTGATTGCTGGTCATGCGGGCAAAGCGGCATCATGACTTGTCGGGTTTGCGACAGAAAAACGCATTCAACTTGTCGCGAATGAATTCACTGACTACTCAAATCGGTCACGCCCTTTGAGAGGATCCAAAAAAAGCCGAAAACATAAAAATCCCGACAAATACAGGGGTATCAATCCACAACGCATAGCACTGCCGGATATACTCATACTCAGCGTCTGCCTCGGAAGGCGCGACTTCGACCTATCCCAAAAACAAGGAATAAAAATGCACACAAGACTGTCCCTGTCTGTTCTTGCAGCACTCCTCTGCCTGCCGGCAGTAAGTCATGCCCAGCAATGCGCGGCCGGATTTACGCCAACCACCGTGACCGGCCGGGTGACTACCCTGAACGTTTCCTCCACCAAACAGGTTGGTCAAGTTTGTCTGACCATGACAGCTGCCGATGGCAGCGAAGTGTTTGACGACTGTGGCGCACTGCTGGGCAAAGTGACATCGCAGGACCTGACCACCGGGGCCAGCACGCTCAACCATACCGCCGTTTTTGAACTGATCGACTCCTTCCAGACGTATCAGGACGTGGCTCAGATCACCGGCGTGCTTGAAACCGGCCCGGACGGTGCTCCTTGCGCGTTTTCGGTCGTCGAACGCATGACAAAGTTCAAATGGGGTACCGGCATTTTCAATGGCGCCACCATCGATGTGGTTGCCCAGGGAAGCATCAGCTTCTGCCCGACGAAGAATCTGAACACCTTCCAGTTGAGCGGCCAGGGTTGCGTGCGTAACCGCCGCCGTTAATCGCAACATCGTTTGTTCGGCAAACCCGGCATTCTCCGGGTTTGTCCGATATTATCGGGAAGCCCGTCTTCCCGCTGCTGCGCTTGGCCATCGCCATTAGTCCTGACGCCCTTCGCCCCGCTTCGACGCTCAGGATCGAAGCCGACCTGTATGAAGATGGCAATGAATGCCCGATGGTATTGATGGATCTGACCTGAACACCTGCGCAGGCGGTCACTGTATAGGCCATCGTGCAAAGCTTGGTCAGATGCGGTGATTCCGAATGGCTAAATTCTGCTGGCGAAAATGGCTGGAAACCAATCAGAAAACTGCCCCAAGACTCGTTATCCAAGCTGCCCTGGGTACTCAATGACAGACAATGTGGTCTAGCGTACAGAGCCGCCCAAGCATTCTGCTCAAGATGATCAATGCGAGGACATCAAATTTCCCCGTCTTCCCGAATGAGCAATGCCGATTGGAGAAAATCATGAATAGAAAAACAAAATGCCTTGTCGCGTCCCTTTGGGTCACCGTGGCCATGCTCGCATCGTCAGCACCGGCATGGAGTGCAGACACCGCGTTAGAGATTGAACAGGTCAAGCAACAAACGATGGCCGTACCTAGCATACAGCGAGATGTCGCAAAAGCCACCGGCAACGACGCAAAGATGATCGAGATAGCCACCACGCCCCACAAGGTCACGATAACCGTCATCAACAGCAAATTGAATGATGCGAAAGATACGGATCGGGAGGCTGAGGCATCGACGATGGTTTCTACTTTTGCGCGTGCCGTTTCCGGAAAAGCGCCGTTTGCCCAAGTTGTCGTGGTTCATGTGAACTATGTCAAACGGACTGGCACTCAAGATAAGGCAATCCAGCAACTTGACTTCAACAAGTCTCCCGCGGGCATCTTTGTTCCACATAACTCATGAAATAACGGAGAAAATATCAGGGTCGAACTATCGGCTTCCCATCATCATGAAAACGTCTGATGGTTCAGGCCGATAGCCGGTAATCAGAGTGGTTTTTTGGAGTTGTTTATCTCGTGGCAACTCCCGAATGAAATCATTTACGGCACCAGTTCTTGCCCCGATGGTGCTTGAATTTCTTTACGAGTGACGGGCAGATCAGGAGTCATTTATGCATTGGCGAAACACAAGGGACCACTACGGATCAGCCGCCATCGGTCTCCACTGGTTAATGCTGCTTATCCTGGTCGCAGTCTATGCCAGCATTGAAATGCGGACGTTTTTCCCGAAAGGCAGCGATCCGCGCGAGTTGATGAAGCTTTGGCATTTTATGCTCGGGCTTTCAGTTCTCACGCTGGTATCGATACGCGCGGTGATCCATGTGATCGGACCTTCCCCTGATATTCAGCCTGTTCCGCCAAAATGGCAGAGCCTGCTGGCCCAATCGATGCATATCCTCCTCTACCTGTTCATGATCGCCATGCCATTGGCAGGCTGGCTTTTACTCAGCGCGGAAGGAAAGCCGATTCCCTATTTCGGACTTCATTTGCCGGCGCTAATCAGCCAAAACAAGGCCACGGCCGAGTTGATCAAGGAAGTCCACGAAACAGTCGGGAATATCGGATATTTCATCATCGGTTTGCATGCCGCTGCTGCATTGTTTCACCACTACATCGTGCGGGACAATACACTGATTCGGTTGCTGCCGGGCAAGCGCCGCCCTTGGCAGGGGCATGAGAAAACAGAATGATTGATTCATCATGCCGCCCGAACTTCTCCGAGGGCTAACCCGCGACGAGGCAACCGCCCGGCTGGCGGCCGATGGCCCCAATGAACTGGGCGCCAACCAACGACGCTCGATATTAGCCATCGCCGGAGAAGTTACCCGAGAACCGATGTTCCTGTTGTTGCTGGGTGCCGGGGCAATCTATTTCGCTATGGGCGATCCCCACGAAGCGCTGATCTTGCTGGGCTTTGTGGTCATCATCATGGTGATCACCATTCTGCAGGAACGTCGCACTGAAAATGCCCTGGAAGCCCTCCGCGATCTGTCCAGTCCACGGGCCTTGGCAATTCGGGACGGGGTACAAACGAGGATTCCCGGTCGCGAAGTCGTTCGCGAAGACCTTTTGATCCTGTCGGAAGGCGACCGTATTCCCGCCGACGGCGCAGTCCTGCAAGCACATGAACTGGCAGTCGACGAATCGATGCTGACGGGCGAGTCCGAAGCGGTCGTGAAGTTTGCCGACGGTGGCGTGGCTTTCGCGGGCACGCTGGTCGTCCGTGGTCAAGGAATGATCAAGGTCAGTGCAACTGGTAGCACAACTGAACTCGGACGCATCGGGAAATCGCTACAGGATATTGCCGTTGAATCGTCACCGCTTCGCGAGGAAATGGGTCGCTTGACGCGCCGACTGGCGGTGATCGGCATCGGCCTGTGCTTGGCGCTGGCACTTCTCTACTGGACTTTGCGAGGAAGCTGGCTCGATGCCTTGCTAGCCGGCATTACGCTGGCGATGGGGATTCTGCCCCAGGAATTTCCGGTCATCATGATCATTTTCCTGGCCATGGGGGCACGTCGAATTGCTAACCAGAAAGTGCTGACGCGACGTCTCAATGCGATTGAAACCCTGGGCGAAACCACGGTTCTTTGTGTCGATAAAACAGGAACGCTGACCCAGAACCGCATGGCCGTTGCCGCGCTGTCGGTGGATGGAAACCTCCTGGAGATCAAGGATATTGCTGGAGCGGTGCTTCCCGAGCCCTATCACGAGTTGCTTGAATACGCCGTTCTGGCCAGTGAAATCGATCCGCATGACCCGATGGAGCAAGCATTTCACCGTTTTGCTGGCGATTTACTGGCTGATACCGATCACTTGCACCCGAATTGGTCTTTGGCAAAAGAGTACGAGCTTTCCCCTGAACTTCTTGCCATGTCACATCTATGGAAAGACGAGACCAGCAAGCAAAACATTGTCGCCACGAAAGGAGCACCGGAAGCTATTGCCGAACTCTGTCACCTGCCGGAAGCCGACAGGAAAAGCCTGACACAGCAGGCAGAGATAATGGCCGATCGAGGTTTGCGCATTTTGGGCGTGGCCAAGGCCAGACATGCCGTTCAGGATGGCTTTCCGGAGATCCAGCATGATTTCGATTTCGAGTTCATTGGGCTGATCGGACTGGCCGACCCGCTCCGCCCAGAAGTACCTGCTGCAGTCGCCGAGTGCCTGACAGCTGGTATTCGGGTGGTGATGATTACCGGTGATCATCCACGCACTGCTCGCGCCATCGCAGCCAGCGCTGGTATTGACAGTCGCGAGGTCATCACCGGAACAGAACTTGAGTCGATGGACGTGAAGGCACTTTCCGCACGTATCGCCTCTGTCAGCATCTTCGCCCGCGTCACACCGCAGCAAAAACTCGCCATTGTCGAGGCGCTCAAGGCGAATGGCGAAGTCGTGGCCATGACGGGCGATGGGGTCAATGACGCCCCGGCCCTGAAGGCCGCGCATATTGGTATAGCCATGGGCAAGCGAGGAACGGATGTCGCTCGCGAGGCAGCCTCGCTGGTATTGCTTGAAGACGACTTTGGCGCCATCGTCGCGGCCATTCGATTGGGGCGACGTATCTTTGCCAATCTCCGACAGGCAATGGTTTATACCCTGGCAGTCCATATCCCGATCATCGGCTTGTCGGTTCTGCCGGTGATGTTCGGCATGCCGCTGATTCTGGCGCCGATTCACATTGCCTTCCTTGAACTGATCATCGACCCGGCATGCTCCATCGTCTTTGAAGCCGAGCCAGGGAACCCGGACCTGATGGAACAGCCTCCTCGATCAGTCAGTGAACATCTTGTTTCCTCACGGCAACTTGTCCTTAGCCTGGTACAGGGGTGCTTGGTTACGCTGGCCGCTTCTGGTTTCTATTTCTGGTGTTTGTCGACCGGCATTGCAACGGACGGGGCTCGGGCATTGGCTTTCATTGTTCTGATTGTGGCAAATGCTGTGTTGATTTTCCCGAGTCGTTCTCCGGAGTCAGGGTGGCGCCAGATGCTTGCTGGGCTGACGCCCGTGGTGCCGTGGGTGCTGGGTGGCACGCTGATGGGACTCTTGCTCATTATCTGCGTCCCGGCTATTGCTGCAGCCTTTGCTTTTCAGACGCCAACAATTCAGCAAAGCCTGGTGGCTTTGGGTGCCGGTGTGGGAATGGTGATTCTTTTCGAGATCACGAAGGAAGCGCTGAATATTTCGCAGCCGAGGCGAGGCTCAAGCGGGAAATAATCGATCTTTTAGTCGATTACGTGTCGCTGTTATGGACCGCGCTCAAGCGCTCGGAAACGTACTCGCCACGTGCCGCTGAATTATTATCCTGGCCGTTTTGTGCACACCAGGCGAAGAACTCTTCGGGAACAATCTGATATTCGAGTGCCAGAACACCGGAGCGCTGAAAGTTGCGGCGGGCGGTAACGGCCATCGCCTTCCATTTTTCGAACGACTCCTCAAAACACTCCGGATCAACCGCCGTGGCCTTGACCTGCGCCCAGGTTTCCGCGGTGTACCAGGTGACGCCGATAACCAGCGACTGCGTCCGCCGCTTGGCTTTGATGCTTTGGTAAAGGGTGGGCTTTTTCATGATCGTGTGCGTGGGAGTTCGGGGAAAGTGTTCGCGCTATTGTAGAACTGCCATTCTGCAAATATCTGAAAATCAAAAATCGAGGCGCGCGAAATTTCTGGCACGTAGGTGAATGACCGTCTTTTTTGTCACGACAGATACGGCGACCAACGCTCCATGAGAAAATTCGTCCATGCGCCCCCTCGCCTTCGTCGACCTTGAAACCACCGGTGCCACCGCCACCCACGACCGCATCACCGAAATCGGCATTGTCGAAGTCGATGCGGACGGCACGGTGCGCGAATGGCAGCAACTGGTCAATCCCGGCATGCGGATTCCCCCTTTCATCGAGCAACTGACGGGCATCAGCAATGACATGGTGGCTGATGCGCCGCCGTTTGAAACCGTTGCGGCCGAGACCATGAAGCGGCTGGAAGGCAGGCTGTTCATTGCCCACAACGCTCGCTTCGACTATGGTTTCCTGAAAAATGAGTTCAAGCGCCTGGGTATCACTTTTCGCGCCTCCGTGTTGTGCACGGTCAAACTGTCACGCACGCTTTTTCCGGAACACAAGCGGCACAATCTGGACAGCCTGATTGAGCGCCACGACCTGCAGGCTGCGGCCCGCCACCGGGCGCTGGCCGATGCCCAGTTGATATTTCAATTTTGGCAAAAAATTCACGTTGACCGTAGCAGTGATGACATTGAGTCTGCGCTCAAGGCACAAAACGCCCATCCCAGCCTGCCGCCTCATCTCGATGTCAGTATCCTCGATGAGTTGCCTGAAGTACCCGGCGTCTATCTTTTTTATGGCGAAAACAACCTGCCGCTCTACGTTGGCAAAGCCAAGGATATCCGCCAGCGCGTGCTCTCGCATTTTGCCGGCGACCATAGTGCCGCCAAGGAGATGGAGCTGGCGCAACAGGTGCGGCGCATTGACTGGATCGAGACCGCTGGCGAAATCGGTGCCCTGCTCAAGGAATCGATACTGGTCAAGTCGCTGCAACCAAGTCACAACCGGCAACTGCGCAAAAATGATGAGGCCTGCACCTGGACGCTGATTGATGAAGGCGAAGGCTGGTTGCGTCCGCAACTGGTCAATCTGACCGACATCGCCACCGGCATCACTATCGCCTGCTACGGACTGTTCAAGAACGGCAAGGAGGCCAACAACGTGCTGCGCGCACTGGCCGATTCGCACAACCTATGCGACGTGCTGCTCGGTCTCGAGAAAGTCAAACCGGGCAAACCGTGTTTTGGTCATCAGTTGCGCCGCTGCAAGGGCGCCTGCGTTGGCAACGAGCCTTATGCCAAACACACCGTTCGCCTGATATCGGCGCTGGTCGGACTGAAACTGGTTTCCTGGCCGTTCACCGGTCCAGCAATGATCCGTGAAGGTGAAGATGCGCATGTGATCGACGGATGGCGCTATCTCGGCACGGCGAAATCTGAGGAAGACATGGACGCCCTGCTTGATGGCCAGCGCCCACCGTTTGATCGCGACACCTACAAGATTCTGGCCAAAAATATCGCCAGAATGACGCCCCTGCCAAATCGTGCCATCGTCATCGAGTCGCATTGAAAAACATGGCACACTGATCGTTTTGAATTATTCGGACTCGCCTTATGAACCAGAAAGCCGTTTCTTCCAGCACCAGCAAACCAAAATCAGTGGCCATCGCCTGTCAGGGCGGTGGCAGTCATACGGCCTTCACGGCCGGCGTCCTGCAAGTGTTATTGAATGAGCTGGACACCACCCGTTATCGCATTCATGGTCTGTCAGGTACCTCCGGCGGTGCGCTGTGTGCCGCCATTGCCTGGTACGGGTTGTTGCTGAATGATGGGCTGCAAGGGGCGAAACTGCTGGAATCATTCTGGCAAGACATGAGCGCCACGGAACTTCACGACTTGATGAGCAACCAGTTCCTGGTCGGACTCCAGCGTAGTCGAAACTTTTTTGCCACGCCGGAGTTAAGCCCCTACCTGTTGCCGAATACCGGGCAGGATGTTCTCGCGAAAACGCTCAAGAAATACATCGAATTCAATAAGTTGTCTGAACTTGTTAAAGGCAATTCACCAACTTTGATGGTCGGTGCCGTAAATGTGCTGTCGGGCGATTTTGCAATCTTCAATTCAAAAGCTTCGCACCCGGAATTTGGCATCTCCGTCGACGCCCTGCTTGCCTCTGCCGCTGTGCCCGAACTGTTCCGGGCCGTGCGCATCGGCAAAGGGCTCTATTGGGATGGCCTCTTCTCGCAAAATCCGCCGATTCGCGGCTTCCTTTCCGGACACGGCAGCAGAGATGCGAAACCAGACGAAATCTGGGTGATCCAGATCAATCCGGAAACACGGTCGAGCGAACCGAAATCGGCCAATGACATTGACGATAGGCGCAATGAACTCGCCGGCAACCTTTCGCTCAATCAGGAACTGTTTTTCGTTCGGCAGACCAACGATTGGCTACACAAGAAATGGCTGACAGCCGACCACCTCAAACATGTTGAGATACGCCATATCGCGCTGGAAATGGAGCTCGACTATCCATCCAAACTGGACCGCAGACCGGAGTTCATTAACTCGCTGCTGACTGAAGGCCGACGCAAAGGGAGTGAATTTCTCGGCAAACTTCCGAAAGCCAAACCATGACACAGCGCCGTATCCTGAAACGCTCCATTTTTCTGGCCCTGTCAGCCCTGCTGCTATCACGGCCTGTTTTCGCTGAAGAAGTAGGTTGCGCAACCACAACCTGGAAACTGATTGGCGCCAATCACCGGGTTTGCGTCTATGCCTACGACGACCCCAAGATCCCCGGCGTCACCTGTCACGTCAGCCAGGCGCGAACCGGGGGCGTCAAGGGCAGCCTCGGGCTGGCCGAAGATCCGTCGCAATTTTCCATCGCCTGTCGTCAGATCGGTCCGATCACCCTGCCGGCCAAATTGCCGGATGATGAAGTGGTATTCAGCGAAGATACCTCGATCTTTTTCAAGGAAACCAACATTCATCGTTTTCTGGATAAAAAGCGAAACGTACTGGTGTATATGGCGATCAGTCGCAAGATTATCGAGGGTGCGCCGGCCAACTCGATTTCGACAGTCCCCATCCAGCCCTGGCCTGGCAAGTGACAAAAATAGCCCGCCGACGCGAAGTCCTTCCTTACGTCACCAAGGATGATTCGGAAATCCGGGAGTTGCTGCATCCAAGCCAGCATGGTGTTCGCAATCAGAGCCTTGCCGAAGCATTGATTCCGGCAGGATGCACAACGATCCTGCACCTGCATCTACGCACCGAAGAGATTTATCACGTCACCAGCGGTAACGGCATCATGACCCTGGGTGAAGAAAAATTCCGGATTGAAGTGGGTGACAGCATCCCGATTTCACCTGGTACCCCACATTGTGTGGAGAACACCGGCGATAAGGCGCTGGTCATTCTCTGCTGTTGCGCACCGGCATATTCGCATGACGATACGGTCTTGCTGGAAGATCGTCTTTAAGCCATCCCGGGAATCCCGGCGTCTGGCAATTTTTTCAACCAGTCAGGTGGCGAGCCGGAGACTTGGCCAGCTTCCTCCAATGTCACCGGTGCACTCTGCCGCTCGCCGACAAAAATATAATACGGCGCCTGAAGTCCCGGCAGATATGGTACCGGCGCCCGCGCCTCAAGACATGACTGCTCGGTAAAGAGCCGCTTGAGCAATGGCAGATGTTCGTCCGACAAATGTACGCCGTCATGCCCGAACCACTTGCGCCACAATGCATTGCCCAAACGATTGCCAGACTGCGGCAGGTAGAAATCGACAACGCCGATGCGGCCACCGGGTGCCAGTATCGCATCAACATTGGCAATCACCCGCCACCAGTCAGGAATCATGGTCAGTGCATACGACATGAAGACGCAATCGACCGGCTGATCAGGTTGCCACGTTGTCGCATCAGCCTCGATCACCCGGATGTTTTCAAATCGGGCTACCCGCTGCTGCGCAACCTCAAGGAGCGCGGGGCAGAGGTCCACCATGTCAAAACTGGAGAACTCCCCTGCCCTATCCCCAATGCGCAGCAAGCTGCTGCCTGTGCCGCAACCCAGTTCGACCACGCGTGAGCCAGGCTGTAGATTCAGCCGATCAACCAACTCCTGGCGGCCATGCAGCAGGCGAGCGCGAAAGGCATCGTAGCGATCCGCTTGCGGCGCGTAGAAGGCCTGCAAACGCTCGGCGTGATTGCCCTCGGTCGGCTGTCCGCGCAGCAGACGCCACAGGACACGGGCGTCTGCTGCGAAATCAGCCGCCGGCATGGGTAGCTACTTGGGCGATGGCGAAGCCGGCATAGGTATGCACGCGATCGTCCAGTTGCAGGCGCGCAGCAAGTTCGGTCTCGTAGTTCAGCATGGCCTTGAGCGGCTTATGCTGCGCTCCGACAGTCACCCAGTCCAGAAATGGCGGGTTGGCGTGGGCACTGCGCAACAACAGGCGCGCCGAGGGGGCTGCCCGATTAAAGATAGCGTTCCACTCTTCAATCAACGCTGCCGGGTAATAGCAGCTCATCCAATCCATGTGATCAAGTAGCACAAAACGGGTAATCGGCTTGCTGCCGTTCTGCAGGAATTCAGTGACGGTGCAGGTGTGGGGCTCGATACAATCGACCAGGCCACCCTTAAGGGCATTGAAATTTTCTTCTTTCAAATAGGATGGACAGCAGTCGCGGGTGTAGCTGCCAGTCAGATAAACCCGCCAGAAGTAGTTTTCACTGACTGGCAGATTGCGGAAAACATATTCGATGGCATCACGAATGAATCCGGAAACGCCGTCGGGATGCTGCCCCTGAACCAGCCGGCGCTGCGGGTGTGGAACGCCAAGCAGGCTCATAGTCAGTTGGCGGTTGAGTACCCAGTTGATCACGGGCGTCCATAATTCACCGGCAATTTTTTCGTCGTAAATCCGGCGCTGCTCGTCCAAACTGTTTGACGCGAACAATTCAGCGACACGCTGTGCCAAAGGCGGACGTATGCGGAAATATGTGCGAAAGCCACGGGCAACAAAGCCGGCCAGACCATGAAAATAGAAGCTGCCGTGCCTGCTGGCGAACCAGTTGAAGCGACGATCCCAATAGGTCTTCGCGAAATCGGATAGTTCATGACGCAACTGATGGCGATAGATGTTGCGAATATTGGCGTGGAAGCCACTGCCAAAAATGGCGAAAAAGTCGTCGAAATCCAGTTTCCGAATACCCGCAATTTTCAGTTCTAGCAGCGCATTCTGGCGGGGGTTGGCATCGATAGCATAGACCCTGGCCGGATTTCCCAGGGCGTAATCGAGCGCATTGCATCCGGCACTGGTAATCACCATCACGGTATCCTCAGGGCCGATATGAAGCGCCTGACGATCAACGGCCGGATCCTCCCAACAAGTGTTGTAAACCAGCGAACGCGAATACAAGGCATCGAATATCTTTTGGTCGATGCGGTCCTTGAGGGTCAGATTGGTGGCCGGAATAGCCAGGTTCAATGGGGCGGGTGCGTTCATTTAGCGGCGGATCGAGAAGTGATTTCCCGAAATTAGGCGCGCCGCGTTACCAAACCATGACAAACGCCAGAAAATTGAAACCTGTTTTCAATTTATCGGTGCCCAAAAATCAAAAAAAGCCAGCCGTCCAGGCTCAATATCGCCGCTCAGACAAGTATTGATACAAATCGTCGCAAAAACACTACTGGAAAAAATTACTTTTGGCCCAACACTAGACCCATGATCTTTCGAACAGGAGTCTCCAATGCAGTCCAACCTCCAATCGCAAGATGGGATCATCGCCCAGTTTCTGCATTTGTCGCGGATTCACCTTGGTCTGATGCAGATACAGGTAACCGAAATGCCTCCAAGGCGCATCGCGGGGAACATGCGACAGGTATTACATTCATTGATCGTCGCCGGATCGCTCGGCGCGCTCTTCGGTAACCCTGCTTTTGCCAGTTCGGCAAGCCGTGAGCCTGAACCAGCCGAACGAAATCAGGGCGCCCATAGCTTGCGCACCGTGACAGGCAATCAGCCAAACCTTTCGCATTTGCCTTCCCTGAACGGCAAATCCCGTTAATCACTTTCTGACAAAACCACCCAGCAAGAGGACAAGATGAATACCAAACCACTGAAAATGACCGTTGCCGCCGTCGCAGTCGCCGCGGCTGTCGGCGGTGCCTATTCACTCGGCCAAAACGTTCCTTTCAGCAACGCGGAGGCCGCCGCACAACCTGTGGCCGCCACGGTTGCCCCGAGCACGCCTGTTGTCACACCGGCAGGCCTGCCCGACATGCGCAGCATCGTCGCTACCAATGCCCCGGCGGTAGTCAATATCAGCGTTACCGGTTCGCGCAAAACAGCGGCAGCCATTCCCGGCATGCCGCAACTCGACCCCAACGACCCGTTCTTCCAGTTCTTCCGTAATTTCCGGGGACAGATACCTGAAGGCAGCGAGCCTGTACGCGGTCTTGGCTCCGGTTTCATAGTCAGCCCCGATGGCACCATTCTGACCAACGCCCACGTGGTGGACGGTGCCGAGGAAGTCACCGTCAAGCTCAACGACAAGCGTGAGTTCAAGGCCAAGGTATTGGGTCTGGACAAGACAAGCGATGTCGCAGTACTGAAGATCGATGCCAGGAACCTGCCTACCGTGAAGATTGGCAGTTCAGCGCAAACCCAGGTTGGCGAGTGGGTGCTGGCCATTGGCTCGCCGTATGGTTTTGAAAGCAGTGCCAGTGCCGGCATCGTTTCAGCCAAATCCAGAAACCTCCCGGATGGCAGCTACGTGCCGTTCATTCAGACCGATGTGGCGGTCAATCCCGGCAATTCCGGCGGCCCGCTGTTCAACATGAATGGCGAGGTAATCGGCATCAACTCGCAGATTTATTCGCGTAGCGGTGGTTATCAAGGGCTTTCGTTCGCCATTCCCATGGAGGTGGCGATGAATGTCGAAAGACAGATCGTCACCAACGGCAAGGTTCAGCGCGGCAAGCTTGGCGTAACCATCCAGGACGTTAACCAGGCATTGGCTGATAGTTTCGGCCTGCCCAAGCCGACGGGTGCGCTGGTTTCCTCCATCGAGAAAGGCAGTCCGGCAGCAAAAGCCGGGCTCGAACCGGGTGACGTGATTCTCGGTATCGACGGCAAGACAATCGAGACGACCGGTCAGCTGCCGGCAGCGGTTGCTGGCAAAGTGCCCGGAGAGATCGCCCATCTGCAAATCTGGCGCAAAGGTGCGAGCCGGAACATCGATATCAAGGTTGGCAGTTTCGGTGATGAAAAAGTAGCTTCAATCGATCCTCAGCCCACCGACAAGAGCCGGCTCGGTGTTACGGTCAGGCCGCTGACCTCTGAAGAGCGCCGTCAGGCCGACACGAAAGGCGGCGTAGTGGTTGAACAATCGGGAGGCGCCGCAGCGCGGGCCGGCATTCGTCCGGGAGATATCATCATCTCGGTCAACGGCCAGCCGGTCTCCGATATCGAGCAATTGCGCGGGATCGTTGCCAAGTCGGGCAAAAAGGCGGCGATTCTGGTCGAGCGTGGCAATTCGCGGCTCTTTGTGCCGGTCGACCTCGGCTAAAAACAAAAAGGCCGTTCATCTGAACGGCCTTTTTAACGCCAGCGAAAGCCTTGCTCAATTGAGTTTTTCCGGGCTGCCGCAACACAGTTTGAATTTTTTACCGCTGCCACAGGGGCAAGGATCATTGCGAGCGGCCTTGTCGCCTTCGCGCTGGACGGTGCCGCCTTTACGCTTGTTGCGCCAGAAGTTGTACAACGTCTGCACGATGACCGGCAGGTTTTCCTGAATATCGGCAACCAGACGTGCCTCTTCAGCAGGCGGGAACCAACGCTCGCCGCTTTTTTCAGCGTCTTCCTTGAGCATCCCGTTCAGCAGGAACAGCGGTTCCAGCAGCTCGGACAGGTCATCGGCGTGCTTGCCGGCCATTTCGTACCAATCACCGGCCAATCCAGCGCCGAACACGTAAGAATCAGCCCAGGTTTCGTAGTCGTATTCCTGGCAGCTTTCATCAAGCGGATAAAGCACCGGAGAAATGGTTTCATCGGCCAACAGTGCCGCGGCCAGATCGTTATTCAGGCGCATCAATAATTCAAGCGCTGCTTCAACCTCTGGATTGCCACCAGCTTCCAGCCCTTTGCCCAGCGCTTCGGTGAGCCAGATGGCCGGTGCAACCGGCTCGGGGGCACTGACGACGGCGCATAGCATGGCCTGGATTTCGTCGAGACGCATGGCCTCGCCCTGGAATACTTCGGATTCAAGCAGCTCTTCAAGCCGATCTAGATCGGCATCGGTCAGGGGGGTGGGGTTCATCGCGTTATTCCTCTGCAATTGCAGAATGATAGCCCACTTCTTCCCGTGACGCAGCCTTGGTCGTGGCGGAAAGCAGCTCGATCAGATGCTTGATGGCATGCTTGAAACATCAACTTGCGATGGCCGGTCTACGTCGTGAATGATGCCTGGATCATTCACCGGACACGTGACAAGTAGCGTTGGATCGGCTGCCAAAATCACTTTTCCACCCTGATCGCCAGTCAGCGAAATTAACCGAGAATAGGAGTCAGCACCGAAGCCAACCGGATGCCCCATCATTTTGTCGAACACAGGTCGGGCCATAAGGGCCCCATCGTAAAGTGCGCGAAGAACTGCGTGGTAACTCGCCGGCTGAATGAAGGGCATATCGGCCAGGGCAACCAACCAGCCCGCCGCATTGGGGCTGGCAGCAACGCCACAACTCAGGCTGTGGCCCATGCCCTGCGCTGCGGACTCGCAAACCACTGTTTCCAGCCCTTCCGCTGCCAGCAGCTCAGCGAGGACCGAGTCATCCGGCCGGATCACCACAATGGTCCGTGGGCAGATGGCCGCCAGATGGCGGGCCGAGGCCAGTGCCATCGGCGTGCCGTCGGCCAGCGGATACAACCTTTTATCGGCACCAAAGCGCCGACTGCTACCTGCCGCCAGCAAAATGCCGACGATTTGCCTCATTCGATCCGGCAGGCGTAGGGGTCGGCGACTGCTGCGGTCAACCGGAAATTTTGCCCGTTTTTCAAAGCCGTCATTTCGGCCAGAATGGAGACAGCAATTTCCGGCGGCGTCCGACTGCCGATAGGAAGCCCGACGGGACCATGCAGCCGATCCACTTCAGCCTGCGACAGATCGAAATATTGCAGCAGCCGTTCACGGCGCTTGCTGTTGTTGGCCTGAGAACCGAGCGCCCCGACATAGAAGGCCGGTGATTTGAGCGCCTCAAGCAAGGCAAGATCATCAAGTTTTGGATCATGCGTCAATGCCACGACAGCGCTGCGCGGGTCCAGGCTTAGTTCAGCCACGGCGTCGTCCGGCATCAAGGCGATGCGCTCGGTCCCCGGCACATCCCAGCCATCGGCATACTCGCTGCGCGGGTCGCAGATATAGACACGATAGCCCAGTGACAACGCCATCGTCGCCAGATAACGCGAAATCTGTCCGGCACCGATGATCAACAGACGCCATGCGGGGCCGTGCAGCGTGACCAGCGTTTCGCCATCCCATTGCAGGTTATCGCCCGCGCTGCCGCCTTCGATGCCGACAGCGCCATCGGCGAGCGCAACCCGTCGACGTACCAGTTGCCCACCGCTGATCCGTTGGGCCAACTGTTCGAGCAAAGCGACATCCGGCGACGGTTCGAGCACCAGTTCCAGCGTGCCACCACACGGCAGCCCGAAGCGATGCGCTTCATCAGCCGTCACGCCGTAGCGCAACACGCGCGGCATCGAGCCGACAAACTCACCCGCCGCTGCCCGGCGAATCAGATCATCCTCAATACATCCACCCGAGACTGAACCCTGCACCTGACCATCGTCGCGCAGCACCATCCAGGCGCCCGGCGGTCGCGGTGCGGAACCCCAGGTCCGCGCCACCGTTATCAGCGCGAAACGATGCCCGGCAGCCACCCATTTTCGGGCGGCGTCGAGAACCTGCGAGTCCAGGCTATCCATCTCAAGCCACCAGTTCGGCGGTATTGAATGGCATTTTGTGCAGGAACTTGCCGGTTGCCGCGGCGATGGCATTGGCTACTGCCGGCGCGAGCGGCGGCACGCCAGGCTCGCCAATGCCGGTAGGTGCACCGCTCGAAGGAACAATATGGACCTCGACCACCGGCATTTCGCTGATACGGATCGGCGCATAACCGTCGAAATTGCCCTGCTCGACACGACCTTCCTTAAGGGTGATTTCGCCATGCAAGGCGGCAGAAAGCGCGAAACCAACGGCGCCTTCAACCTGCGAGCGAATGTTGTCCGGATTGATCGCCGTACCGCAATCAACCGCGCAGACAACTCGATCCACCTTGATCGAACCGTCCTTGCTGATCGTCACCTCAGCCACTTGCGCCACGAAAGAATTGAAGGATTCATGCACCGCGACACCGCGGCCACGTCGCTCACCGGCAGCCGCTTTGAGTGGTGTAGCCCAATTGGCTTTTTCTGCGGCAAGCTTGAGCACACCAGCGTGACGAGGATGATCGTTCAGTAATTCAAGACGCAGCGCGACCGGGTCCTTGCCCATCGCGACAGCAACCTGATCGAGGAAAACCTCGGTCGAATAAGCCGTATGCGACGAGCCGACCGAACGCCACCAGAGCACTGGAACAGGAATATTAGTCGGCGTATGCAGGTCAACGGTTAGATTGGGAATGGCGTAAGGCAGATTGGAGGCTCCTTCCACCGACACGTGGTCGACACCGTCCTTGATCATCATTTTTTCGAACGGTGATCCGAGCATGATTGACTGCCCGACCAGCCGATGGCGCCAGCCGACCAGCTTGCCATTCCCGTCCACCGCCGCTTCCATCGCGTGATGGAACATGGGCCGGTAGAACCCACCGCGCATGTCATCCTCGCGCAGCCAGACCAACTTGACCGGGGCACGTCCGTTGATGGCCTTGACGATATGCGCTGCCTCCAGCACGTAATCCGACTGCGTGGATGCCCGACGCCCGAAACTGCCGCCCGCATAGAGCATGTTCAGCTTGACCTGCTCCGGCTTGAGACCGAAAAGCGCCGCCACCTTGGCTTGATCGACGGTCTGAAATTGCTCGCCGTTCCACACTTCGCAACCGTCGGCATGGCGGTGGATGACACAGTTCATCGGCTCCATTGCTGCGTGCGCAAGGTAAGGAAAATCGAAGCTCGCGCTGAGCACCTTGGATGCGCCGGCAAATGCCTTGGTGGTGTCGCCGGTCTGCTTGGCAATCAATCCGGGCTTCTTGGCCATTTCCTTGTACTGCGCAAGGATTTCAGCGCTGCCAAGCTTAAATGCCTGGGTTTCATCCCAGATCACTGACAACGCATCGCGGCCCTTCTTGGCGCTCCAGGTGTCGGTGGCCAGCACGGCAACGCCCTGCGGAATCTGCACGACATCGACGACGCCTTTGATGGCCTTTGCCTTGCTCGCGTCAAAAGACTTCACTGTCGCGCCAAACAGCGGCGGGTGGGCCACAACGGCGACCAGCATGCCGGGCAGGAAAACGTCCTGAGTGAATTTTGCAGAGCCGTTGGTCTTGGCCGCGCTGTCCTTGCGCTTGGCCTGCTTGCCGATCAGGCGAAAATCCTTCGGATCCTTGAGTTTTACTTCCGTCGGCACGGCTTCCTTGGCTGCATCAAGCGCCAGTTCGCCGAAACTGGCTTTGCGACCACTGGCAGCGTGGCTGACGACGCCGTCGCGAATCACAATGTCAGCTGCGCCGACATTCCAGCGCTTTGCAGCCGCTGAAACCAGCATGGCCCGACCGGTTGCCCCGGCCTTGCGCATCTGATCCCACGAATTGGCCATGGCCGTACTGCCGCCCGTGCCTTGTGCCGGCCCCCAGAAGGTGTTGTTGTAGCGCTTGGCATCCGCCGGGGCGCCTTCAACACGAACATGATTCCAGTCAGCATCCAGTTCATCGGCCAGAATGGTTGCCAGCCCGGTGTAAGTGCCCTGCCCCATTTCCAGATGCTTGGAGAGCACCGTCACGCTATTGTCTGCACCGATACGCAGAAAGGCATTGGGTTCGAAAGTGGCTGCAGAAGCATCGACCAAACCCGATTTTCCAGCAGCGGCAGCGGCAACCACGGGCAGGCAGAAGCCCAGTGTCAGGCCGGCACTACCTTGCAGGAAACGACGGCGGCTGAGATTTTCAATGATGATGTCGCTCATGTTCAAACTCCTCAGGCCAGCGCCTTGGCGGCTTCGTGAATGGCAGCGCGAATGCGCACATAAGTGGCGCAGCGGCAGAGGTTGCCCGACATCGCGTTGTCGATGTCGGCATCCGTCGGCTTGTGGTTCTGACTGAGTAGCGCCACCGCACTCATGATCTGGCCGGATTGACAATAGCCACATTGCACGACATCCAGCTTGCGCCAGGCTTCCTGAACAACCTTGCCGACCCGGTTGGCATCGATTGCCTCGATGGTGGTAATTTTTTGGCTCACTACCGACGACACCGGGGTCGAACAGGACCGGACCGGTGATCCGGCAACATGGACTGTGCAGGCGCCGCACAAGGCCTGTCCGCAGCCGAATTTTGTCCCCGTCATCTGCAGCGTGTCGCGCAGCACCCACAATAGCGGCGTATCGGGGGCTACATCGAGTTGATGCACCTTGCCATTTATAGTCAGTTTGATCATCTGCAAGCTCCTTGGCGGAAACAATATGACGGCGATGCTGAATGCCGCCGTTTATGCGAATAGTGTGGGCGAAATCGTTGCCAAATTAATAACCCAATCGTGCAGACTTATTGCCTGATCCTCCGAAATCCGCCAGTTGCCTCTCGTCTATCGGGTCCAAAGCCGCTACGCTCCGAGCTATGTATATCGACTCTCAGACCTTACCCCAGCAAAATAATTCCACGGCCATGAGCGATGTCGAACTGACGCGTCAAGGCGATGAACTTGGAGACATCATTCTTCGTCACTGCGCGGCAGATGGCACGGTGGAGACCGCCGTTCCCGGGCTGAAGCTGTTCCGCGGATCAAGCACCGACGCGCCGACCTGCACGATTATCGCTTCAGTGTTTGCCATGATGGCTCAAGGGGCCAAGCGATTGACCATCGGCGACGACACCCTGGATTACGACGCCCGTCACTATCTGATTTCGTCGGTTGATCTGCCGATTTTCTCGCGCGTCACCCGCGCTTCAGCCGCCGAACCCTATCTTGGTATGGCGTTAAATATCGATCCCGTGAAGATCAACGAACTGACCGCTGCCATGCCTGAAAATAGGTTGCTGGATGGGGTTGACCGCGGTATTGGCGTCGGCACGATGAGCGTTGAGATTCAAAATACTGCGCTTCGCCTTGCCCGATTGCTCGATACGCCGACGGACATTCCGGTATTGGCGCCCATCATCGAGCGCGAACTGCTATACCGTCTGCTCACCGGCGCCCTCGGATCACGCCTGCGCCAGGCCGCTGCCGGCGGCAGCCACAGTCACCAGATTGTCCGTGCCATCGACTGGCTGAAGGCCAACCTTGATCAGCCGATCAGTATCGACAGGCTGGCCAGCCTGTCCAACATGAGCAAATCGTCGTTGCATCACCATTTCAAGGCACTGACTGCGATGACGCCGCTGCAATACCAAAAACAGATGCGATTGCATGAGGCACGCCGCCTGATGCTGGTGACCAACGCTGATGCCGCCTCGGCTGCCCATTTTGTCGGCTACGAAAGCCCATCTCAATTCAATCGCGAATATCGACGCTTGTTCGGTATCCCGCCCGGCCGCGACGTCGCACAATTGCGCCACAATCAGGCCGGCTGATGTGTTCTCATCCTGTCGGGAATCATTTTCTGCAACGCCGGTCAGAATCGTAGTCCTCAAGAAAGCCAACATGCCAAAAATCGAAAAAACCGACGCCGAATGGCGTAGCCAGCTTGACGAAACCCAATATCGCGTCACCCGCCAGAAAGGCACTGAACGCGCTTTTACCGGCCAGTATTGGGATTGCCACGAAGACGGTACGTATCGCTGTATCTGCTGTGGCGCCCCGCTTTTTCGCTCGGAAACGAAATTTGACTCCGGCTGCGGCTGGCCCAGTTTTCACACACCGAATGAAGCTAGCCTGATCGATGAGCATGTCGACCGCAGTGTCGGGATGATCCGCACTGAAGTTACCTGTCACGACTGTGGTGCCCATCTCGGCCACGTTTTCGAGGATGGCCCGGCCCCCACCGGCCTGCGCTACTGCATCAACTCGGCATCGCTGGCACTCGAACCGGATAAATAGTCAGGCGCATCCACCGTTGGTCGAGCGCTCATGAAACGGCTGGGCGGTACGCCGAAGGCACGCTTGAACATGGCCGAAAAAGCCGCCGGACTGGCATAGCCCAGACGCTCTGCTACATCGCCCAGCGGGCAACCACGGCCGATCAGGTCAAGCGCCCGCGCCAGCCGCAATTGCTGGCGCCAGGCGCCAAAGCTCATCTTGAATTCATCCTGAAACAGCCGGGCCAGCGTGCGTGCGCTGGCCCCGACGCGATCCGCCCAGTCCTCCAGCGCCAACGGCGACCCCGGGTCATCAATCAGCGCCTGACACAAAGCCTGCAATCGCCGGTCATGCGGCATGGGAAGCCCCAGCGATAACGGCGGCGCTCGCCGGATTTCCGTGAGCAACAGCGCAGTTACCTGACGCTGTCGCAGGGATGCATCCGGACTCTCGCGATCCGCTTCGCTCAGTGCCTCGAACAGCGCCCGCATCAAATCGGAGACTTCGATCACCGAACAGGCATCCAGCGACAAGGGAGCCACTTCGGGCGCAATATAGACCGTACGAAATTCGACCTCGCCCAGCATCAGCAAATCGTGCTCGATATGCGGCGGAATCCAGACTGCGCGCAGCGCGGGCACCAGCCAGGTCATCCCGGCGGCCGAAATGCGGATACCGCCGCGCAGCGGATAGGCCAGTTGCGCCCAGTCGTGCTGATGTGGCGGTACATAAACATCGGGCGGCGGACAACGCAGGTTAACCGTCAGCGGGAGTTCCGCAGTCGGTGCTCGACGAGGGAGCGGATCAAAAGTGAGGTCTGTCTGCATTGCGATGATTTTTGTCTGAATGTCGCGTCACGGTCAATAGTCCCCACGCTAGACTGCAAACCTTATCGATTTACTCGGACTTTTCCATGACCACCGCTACCCTGCGCGCGCCCGAGCGCAGCGACATCGAAGTCATTTCGTTGATCGGCTTTGTGCACGGTGTTTCGCATTTCTTCCATCTGCTACTGCCGCCGCTTTTTCCGTGGTTGATGCACGATTTCGGCCTCAGTTTTACCGGCATCGGCGTCACGATGACTGTCTTCTTCATCGTTTCCGGCATTGGCCAGGCAATGGCAGGCTTTCTCGTCGATCGTTTCGGGGCTGTCCGTGTACTTGGTGGCGGCATCACCTGTTTTGTGTTGGCCGGTGTTGTGTTGCACTTTGCCACTGGCTACCCGATGTTGATCGTCGTTGCTGCGCTGGGCGGCCTCGGCAACAGCGTCTTTCATCCGGCCGACTTCACGGTGCTGAACCACCGCGTTTCGGCACAAAGACTGGGCCACGCCTTCTCCGTCCATGGGCTCTCCGGCAATCTAGGCTGGGCGGCAGCGCCCGTATTCATGACCGGCATCGCCACCGCAGCCGGATGGCGCAGTGCTGCGCTGGGCGCCAGTGTTGTTGCCGTCGCCGCACTGGCGATGCTCTTCTGGCGCCGCCATGCGATTACCGAAGCCATCGATCACCACGCTGATAAAGCCGCCGAAGACAAAGTACCAACCTTCGCATTCCTGAATTCGCGTGCCGTTTGGTTGTGCTTCCTCTTTTTCCTGCTGATCACCGCAGCCTTCGGGGCCATCCAGAATTTCGCCACGCCTATCCTGCAGGCGCTTTACGGATTGTCGGTCACGACAGCCGCACTGGCGCTATCAACCTACTTGGTTGGCGGTGCGTTCGGCATCATTTTGGGCGGATTCCTGGCCCAGAAAAATGCCCACGATTACCTGATCGCCGGGGCGCTCGGGGTGGCCGCATTGCTGGCGGTTCTGCTCGCCAGCGGCGTGCTGCCGGCCTGGGCCATTCTGCCACTGATGGGCGGCATCGGCTTTTGTACCGGCACGGCAGGCCCTTCGCGTGATCTGCTGGTTCGCCGGGCTGCAACGGCGCGCTTCGGCAAATCGGCCTATGGCCGGGTTTATGGTTTCGTCTATTCCGGCCTGGACCTTGGCTTGGCCATGGCGCCGGTTGCTTTTGGCGGCCTGATGGACCACCGCCAATTTGGCGAAGTGCTGATCGGTATCGCCATCCTGCAAACGCTGGCTATTTTTTCGGCGTTACGGGTGGGGAAGGCGGTTTAGGCAAATCTCACGGTCAACCGGAAATTTTGGCAAAAATTGAAAGCTTGCTGGCGGGGTGGGCTAATTAAGCAAGGGGTTCCGCCAGCAAGGCGGAACCCCTTGCCAATCAACCTACAACCCCCGCGCCCATGCCGGCCGCAAATGCGCAGCTTCGGGTGCAGCAATGGCCTGGCGAACCTGAGCCAACAGACGTTCTTTATCTGCGCCCAGCGTGCCCTTGAGCACCAGCCAATTTGAAGCATGATCGCTGCGAAACACGGTGCGCTTCAGTTCGAGGCAGGACAGGAAGCGCTCCATCTCGACAAAAAGCGCGTGCTGGTCGAGCGGTTCCCACCCCGGAAACCCGGCGCGGAAGCGTTCTTCACCTTGTGGAAAGCTGACGACCAGCGTCGACAAATATTCCGGTTGCATCGCATTGGCCAGCCGCGCAGAATTTTCGGCATGCTGCATCGACAGCGCCTTGCCGCCGAGACCATTGAGAATCATCACTGAACGGGTAATGCCGGCCGCACCCAGCTTGTCGAGCGACTCGCACGTGGTTGCATAGGTTTCCCCCTTGTCGACCGCTGCCAGCACCTGATCATCACCGGATTCGGCCCCGACATAGACCATCTTCAACCCGGCCGCCGCCAGCTCATCTATTTCGGCCTGTGATTTCTTGCGCAAGTTGCGAGGCAGGCAATAGCTGGATACCCGCCGCACCGCCGGCAGATGCGTCTTGATGGCCTCAAGGATGGTTACCAGTCGCCGCGTCGGCAGTACCAGTGCATCGCCGTCGGTAAGGAAGACACGGCGCAGCTCGCCACCATAACGTTGGCCGGTCAGGCGAATGCTCTCCAACACCTCATCCTCGCTGCGCGCCAGAAATTTTTTCTGCGGTGCCGTATACATTTCGCAGAAGGTGCATTTGTTCCACGAGCAGCCATCGGTCACCGGCAGGATCAACGATGCCGCTTCGCTCGGCGGACGAAAGACGGGCTCGAGGTAGCGAATTGGAATCATCGTTTACAGTGTGACCTTGGCCACAAAGGCTGCGGGTGCGGCAGTCGGCTTGCGCACGGCGTAGTCGAAGAAGACGATGCCGTGCTTGCCGCGTGCCACCTCGCGCCCGCTGGCCTTGTCGGCAAGGCGCCAAACCAGATCGCAACCGAACTTGTTGAAATCGTTGGCGCCCATCTCGATCACCAGTGTTTCACCGTGGAAGGCCTCGGACTTGTATTGCGCGGCAACATCGGCGACAACGATACCAACGCCCTCGATATCGAGTTCGGTGTAGCCCAGCGCCTTGAAGAAGCGCACGCGCGCTTCGGCGACCAGCGAGATCAGCGCCGCATTGTCGAGATGATGGCCGTAATTGATGTGACTGATGTAGATGGGGATTTCAGTCGAAAAGCTGAAGCGCTCGGGCAAATCGATCTTGATACGGGGCATGGTGGCATTGAGACTCGAATGGAGGAATCCCGATTCTAAGGGCTGGATCGGTGCACTGCCAGCCTCCTCAGGATCATCATTGGGCTAAACTAGCGGCCTCGGCGACTGGTCTGCCAGCGCCATCAACCGCCTCTGCGCTACAGGTTCGGCCGGGGCAATCATGGCAGGGCCTGCATGTGAGCTTTTTTTCGACCATCTTCAAATTCCTGACGCTCCCCTTGGCGACGGCCAATTATCGCGAGCGGCTGCCACGCACCCTGCTCGCCCTGGGCATCAATGCCTCGCTGCTGTTCTCCGTGGTGCTCACCGTTCAGGTGCTGACCGTATTGCCCGGTTTGCCCCCGCTCGATGTTGTGACGGATTATCGGCCCAAGATTCCCTTGCGCATCTACACGGCAGATGGCGCCTTGCTCGGCGAATTCGGCGAGGAGCACCGCGATTTCGTACCGATACAGGACATCCCCCAAGTCTTGAAGGATGCACTGCTCTCGATCGAGGATTCCCGCTTCTACGAACACGGTGGTGTTGATTACCGGGGCGTGACGCGGGCGCTGGTCGCCGACCTGACTGGCGGTTTCCACCAAGGCGCCTCGACCATCACCATGCAAGTAGCGCGCAATTTTTTCCTGTCGCAGGAAAAGACCGTGAAACGCAAGCTCACGGAAGCACTGCTCGCTTATCGCATTGAGTCCGCGCTGAACAAAGATCAGATCCTTGAGTTGTACATGAACCAGATTTACCTCGGCAAGCGTACCCACGGCTTTGCCAGTGCCGCCCGAACCTATTTCAACAAGCGATTGCAGGATCTGAGCCTGGCCGAAGCGGCGATGCTGGCCGGTATCCCGCAGAATCCGGCCAAACATAATCCGGCGGTCAATCCGGTACGCGCCAAGGCTCGCCAAGTGCTGGTCCTCAAGCGCATGTTGCAGCTCGGCAAGATTACCGAGGCGCAATATACGAAGGCCCTCAATGAGCCGCTCAACATCAGCGACCGGCAGCTATTTGCGGTCCATGCCGACTACGCTGCCGAACTGGTTCGCCAGCAGCTTTATGCACAATATCAGGGTGAAACCTATACGCGGGGTATCAACGTCTACACAACGCTTATCAGCGCCGAGCAGAACGCCGCCTACAACTCGCTGCGCAGTAACGTGCTGGCCTACGACCAGCGCCACGGCTATCGCGGGCCGGAAGATTTCATCGAACTGCCGGACGACGAAGACGAACGCGATGATGCGATCGATCGCATCCTGACCAAGCATCCGAATAGTGACAATCTGGTTGCGGCGGTGGTCACCGAAGTCTCGGCCAAAAAAATCAAGGCCGAACCCGCCACTGGCGACACCATCGAAATCAGCGGCGATGGGCTGCGCTTTGCTGCTCGTGCGCTGCAGTCAAACGCCAAGGGCGGCACCAGAATCAGCGTTGGTTCGGTCATCCGCGCCAGCCGTGACGCCCGGGGGCGCTGGGTGATTGGTCAGATGCCCGACGTCGAGGCTGCTTTTGTCGCGCTGAATGCCGAGGATGGGGCCTATCGCGCCATGGTGGGTGGCTTCGATTTTTCGCGCAAGCAATTCAATCATGTCACCAGCGCCTGGCGCCAGCCAGGATCGAGCATCAAGCCCTTCATTTATTCGGCCGCTCTGGAAAAGGGCTATTCGCCGGCCACGCTGGTGAATGACGCGCCGCTCTCATTGCCTGGCGGTGAAAATGGGCAGGCTTGGGAACCGCAGAACGACGATGGCTATGATGGTCCGATCACCCTGCGTCGCGCCCTCGCCCGCTCGAAAAATATCGTCGCCGTGCGCCTTCTGCGGGCGATCACACCACAGTATGGGCGCGACTATCTGGAGCGCTTCGGCTTCGACAAGGCAAAGCAGCCGGCCAACCTGACCCTGACCCTGGGCAGCGGATCGGTCACCCCGCTGCAACTGGCCGGGGCCTATGCAGTGTTCGCCAACGGTGGCTACAAGGTCACGCCTTACCTGATCCAGAAGATCACCGATAGCCGTGGCAACGTGCTGCAGGAAACGCCACCACCTCCTGTTCGGCAAGATGAGCTACGGGTCATTGATGGGCGCAACGCCTTCATCATGGACAGCATGCTGCGCGAAGTCGCACACAGCGGCACCGGTGCGCTGGCCGGACAACGCCTCGGCCGCCCTGATGTGGCTGGCAAGACAGGGACAACCAGCGATGCCTTCGACGGATGGTTTGCCGGTTATGCAGGCGATGTCGTTGGCGTCGCCTGGATGGGCTTCGATAAGCCGAAATCGCTGGGCAGCCGGGAATTCGGCGCGACGCTGGCACTGCCCATCTGGATTGATTACATGCGTCAGGCGCTCTCTGGCAAACCGATCAGCGATAGAACAGCGCCGTCCGGTGTCTCCTTTGTTGACGGCGACTGGAGTTACGACGAATTCAACGGCGACAACGGCGTCAAGGAGCTGGACATTGAACCAGTCCTGAGTCCACTGATCGAGTTTTTCAAGGGTTTGGGTGGCTGACATCCGACCACACCGCCGGCCGACGCGAGTTAGAATTTGCCTCAACCCATCAGGATTTCAAGCATGAGTTCAATCGACCATAAACGCCTCGACAAGATTGTCGCTGATGCCCGCAAGGCCGCCGACCAGCGCGCCGAGGGCTATCGCGAACGCGCGCTGAAAATTTATCCGTGGATTTGCGGCCGTTGCGCGCGTGAATTCACCACGGCCAATCTGCGCGAACTGACAGTGCATCATCGTGACCACAATCACGACAACAATCCGAACGATGGCAGCAACTGGGAACTACTCTGCATTTACTGCCACGACAACGAGCACCAGAAGCAGATCGAAGCTGACCGGGGCTATACCGACAGTAGCGTACGGGGCGGTAGCGCCACACACAACCCGTTTGCCGCGCTGCAAGGCCTGCTCAAGAAGGATTAAGCCAGTCCATGGCCGAACAGCATCGCCTGGCCATCTCTACCCTTGGCCGCAGATCGATTGAGATTACCGACCAAATCCAAGCACTGGTCGGTAATGCTGCGGTCAACGCGGGAATTGCCCATATTTTTGTACGTCACACCAGTTGTGGTCTGGCCATTACCGAAAATGCCGACGCCAGCGTCCGCCATGATTTGGAAACCCTGATGCAGCGCTGGGCGCCTGATGGCGACCCAGCCTATCGCCATGACCTTGAAGGTGATGACGACATGGCGGCCCATGCCCGCTCACTGCTTACCGGCGTTTCGCTCACCGTACCTTTCGCTGCCGGGCACCTGCTACTCGGCACCTGGCAAGGCATCTATCTCTTCGAACATAGGAACCAGGGACATCGGCGCGAGATCGTTGTCACCCTGATCGGCTGAGCACGTATTTAACGCCCACCCCATCCGCGGTGATAGCCATGGTGATGATCAGGTACCGGAATGAAAACCGGGAAGCAGCCGCTGAGGGTCACAGCGACAAGTACGCCTAGAACTATTTTTTTCATCATCTCTCTCCGAACTTGGGTCAGTAAGTGAACAACGCAATGCCGGGCGAGAGAACCGACACCGATTTGTTACAGCATGTAAGTGCACGC
Source organism: Betaproteobacteria bacterium (assembly GCA_016709965.1). Taxonomy (NCBI): domain Bacteria; kingdom Pseudomonadati; phylum Pseudomonadota; class Betaproteobacteria; order Rhodocyclales; family Azonexaceae; genus Azonexus; species Candidatus Azonexus amarohabitans. The sequence goes on along the minus strand of JADJLT010000001.1, from coordinate 52,235 downwards.
GTGAATTCTTCGCCGACACGGGCTCTTCGAAGCGTCGATATTCCGCCTGAATGGCCTGTTCCAGGCCCTTGTCGCCATCTGGAGACAACCCGAAACCCATGAAAGACGGCGAATAATCAGAAGAGGTGCTCGCGCCTGTCGCCGCGCTACGACACAAAATCCATTCCGCAGCGATTGATTGGATTATTGTCATTTTAATTCAATTGCTTACACGTTGGCACGCTCTCTGCATTGGTCAACAGCATGCCCCCTCCGACAAGCATTCGCCCTCCACTACGGTCAACACGATCTGTCGCCAGATGTCCCGCAATTTTCTGGCAAAAATGGTTGATAAGCCTTGGTGGCGTGGGTGGCTCGGGCTGAGGGAGATTTGCCAACCGCCGGTTGCGTTTTTGATGCGCCGACATACCAACCTGAGGGCACATTTCAATGACACACAAAGCAACTTACTTCTCGCCAATATCCAGCTTCATCGGATCAATAAACCACGCCATTTCGGGTCTGTTGTTTGAAAAAAACATATCCTCAACGAGAACAGATACCGACAAATTTTCCTATGCGCAGTTCGAGTCATCGGTGTTTTCAAAACCGGACTCATCCGAACTGCTCATCCATGAGGAAGATATTGATCCGCTGCTCGAAGCAGAAGTCTATGCGATCTATGGTCGTCGTCAGGATGCCGAAAAAGTGCTCAATGCTGCGCTGAGGGCTGGGCAAATTTCAGCAGGCGATATCACGCTCTTCTGGTCACTTCGTGACAAGGATCGAAACGCTCAGGCGTAAGTACTGAAGAAGCGCTCAGCTTCCCTCGCCCGCTGCCCCACCACAGGCATGGCAAAACCTGGCAAATGCGCTTTTGCGCTCCTTGCACTGGCCGCAATTATCGAACAGGCAGATGCCGCAGTGCGGGCAGTAATCGATTGCAGTGTTGGTCAGGTCCACCTGCCGCTCACAGCCAGGGCAAACCTTTTTGGCCAGACGGGCCAGCGCAGTGTCGTAGCTCAGTTCCTTGCGCCGTTCGACATCCGGCATCGCCTCGGCCTGCTTCTGTTTTTCCAGGTAGCGATTGAGCGCCACGATGGCATAGCGGCCGACCAGCACGGTAAGGACAATACCCACCGCATAGCGAACGTATCCGCCGTAACTGGGCAAATAGGGAACAAGTTCGACAAAGAAGGCAAACAGGGCGAAGTAGATGAAGCCCCAGACAAAAGGCCACCAAGTACTCTGGCGCTTTTTTGCAAAGAGCCAGCCCGCGATGGCCAACAACGGCAGGGTCAGCGTCAGGCGATAGAGGAAAACGCGTAACTCCTGGCTGCGTGATTCGGTGGCGAGCTTGCCGGAAGCCGCATTTTCAAGTTCGCGCATGTCGCGCTGAGCTCTTTCTTCGGCTTGACGGCTATCGAGCAGATTCTGTTGCTGACGCTCGACATCAGCCAGCGCCTTGCGCTCAATAATCTTTAGTTCGTCCAGCGCCTGTGTGCGCTCGATCAGTTCAGCATCTTGCTCCGGACGCTTGGTCGCATGACGGGTGGCCAGCCAATTGCTGAAGGTGTCGCGTGCGGCGGCCGAATTGGCTCGGGCAGCATTGAGTTTCAGTTGTTGCTGATCGTTGGCATCCTGCGCAATCTGACGTTTTTCCTGCAAGGTTCTCAACTCGGCCCGCAGCCGTTCTGCCGCCGGCTTGTCGATAAAATTCTCCAGCGTGACGCGGTGCTCAACCTTGGGCAGGTTCTCGACGACCGTACCACCCAGCCCGATCAAGAAACTGGCGAATACAAAGGCAACTATCCAGAGTCCGAAGCGAAACCATTTTTCCGACAGGCGAAGCGCCTTGCTCATGCCTTGACCCCAATCATCATTTTTCGGACGGCTGACAACGCCAGCATGCCCAGCAAGGCGACCGCCCCGCAAACCATTCCAACCAGCGCATTGAGCCCCATGGAAACCACGCTGCCCATCAAGCCGGATATTTCTGCAATCTGTTCGATCCCGTGATGCACTGGCGGCATGCCATGCGCCAGAATGCCGCCGCCGACCAGAAACATGGCGACCGTACCGACCACCGTCAGTGTCTTCATCAGCTTCGGTGCCGCCAGCAACAAGCCTTTGCCGATGGTTTTCGTGATCCCGCGCCCATTGACGAGCAGCCAGGCACCCACATCATCCATCTTGACGATAGCGGCGACGACCCCATAAACGCCGAAGGTCATGATCAAGCCGATGCCAGCCAGTACTGTCAGCTGCGTAGACAATGACTGCCCGGCCACCGTGCCGAGTGCGATAACGATGATTTCGGCAGACAGTACGAAATCAGTCCGTATCGCACCCTTGATCTTGTCCGCCTCGAAAACCGCCAGATCAACGCTGTCGTCTCCGACTGCGGCGAGTTCCTCGGCATGATGAACTGCGTCCTCGGCCTCACTGTGCAAAAAGGGATGGGCCAGTTTCTCGACACCTTCCAGACACAAATAGATTCCACCGAGCATCAGCAGCGGCGTTACTGCCCAAGGAATGAAGGCACTGATAGCCAATGCCGCCGGCACCAGAATCAGCTTGTTCTTGAGCGAACCGATGCACACCGCCCAGACGACGGGTAATTCGCGCTCAGCCCGCACGCCGGCCACCTGCTGCGCATTCAGCGCCAGATCGTCTCCCAGAACGCCGGCCGTCTTTTGGGCGGCGATTTTGGTCAGCACCGCGACGTCATCGAGGACGGCGGCAATATCATCAATGAGGAGGAGCAGGCTAGCCCCGGCCATCTCAGGTATTCGTCTTTGATGAACCGTTATCGATCGTATCTACGGAAAATTCGCGTATCCAATTGGCACGTCGGTCGATTGGCGTACGACGCTCAGTCAGGATCTTGCCCTCACGAGTGTAAAACGGTGGCGAGGAAACCAGCTTGTTGCCACGCCTGTCAGCGCCACGGGTACGTTGTGGCGACGAAGCAGCAACGCCTTGCGTCGTGTCTACCATGAGGAATTCCTCACTGAAAATGGGTTCGGATACTGATTATGCCACGCTGCTATGGTCGCGTGCTTTATGGAAAACACTAAAAAATCGCGGCGACAGTGCTTGCTGCGGTCAACCGGATATTTTGCCAAAATTCCAAAAATGAATGCCTGCACCAGAAATGCGCCGAGAGGTGGCAAGCAACCTGATAAGGCCTCTTTTAGTCGATTAAACTATGTAAATAAATGGTAAATTTCTACTGTTGCGGACATACAATTGCTTGTGTGAAATCATTGTTTTAAGAACTATCTTAATCTTGCACTGGGGAAGCTAGGATGCACAAAAAAATTATCAACAAACGCACAGTACTGCTTGCGCTTATGTCGGCTGCAGGGCTTGTTAACGCCGCAAGCTCCCCTTGGGAAGGGAGTTACTTTGGTGCTGATGTGGCAGGTGCATTTAACGGCAACAGCAAGCTGAGTTTTCCGGGTGATGCCGGGGCCTCAAATCAGTTCAGCCCGCAAGCGACGGGGGGTACGGTTGAACACTCGCTTCATGGCACCGGCTTTGGTGTACATTTTGGTGAGAACCGCCAGATTGGCAACGTCATCATCGGCCTGGAAGGTTCGTTTGCATTTACCGACATCAGCACCACCAAGAATGCACCATTCAGCGGCATTAACAGTAGCGTGACGACTGGCGTCAACTCCCTTTCGACACTGACTCCGCGCGTCGGCTATGCATTGGGCAATTGGCTTCCCTATGCCAAGGCAGGTCTTGCAATTGCCGAAATCGAGAGCTCTCTTGCCAATAGCAATGGCAGCAGTTTCCATCAGAAGCACTTGCATGAAGGCTGGACAGCTGGCGTTGGCGTTGAGTACGCGCTGCCACATGATTCCATGCGCGGCTGGATACTTGGCCTGGAATATAACTACTACCAGTTTCTGGGAAAAACGTATGGCGGTCGAGCCGTACCTGATAATACCTGGCCCGTTCAATTCGACCTCAAGCCGACATTCTCAACGCTGATGCTAAGAGCATCTTACAATTTTGGCGCCCGGTCAGGCGGAGGCATGTCTGGCAATACTCTATCGTCCGGGGGAAATTGGGATGGTGTCTATGCAGGCTTGAGCGGGTTGGGTGCTTTTAACGGCAGCAGCAAGCTGAGTTTCCCGAGCGATGCTGGAGCATTGAGTCAGTTCAGCCCGCAAGCGACGGGGGGTACGGTTGAACACTCGCTTCATGGCACCGGCTTTGGAGTGCATTTGGGCGACAACCGCCAGATTGGCAACGTCGTCATCGGCCTGGAAGGGTCGTTTGCATTTACGGACATCAGCACCACCAAGAATGCACCATTCAGCGGCATTAACAGTAGCGTGACGACTGGCGTCAACTCCCTTTCGACCCTGACCCCGCGCGTCGGCTATGCATTGGGCAATTGGCTTCCCTATGCCAAGGCAGGTCTTGCAATTGCCGAAATCGAGAGCTCTCTTGCCAATAGCAATGGCAGCAGTTTCCAACAGAAGCATTTGCATGAAGGCTGGACTGCCGGCGTTGGTATTGAATATGCACTCCCAATCAATTCAGGCGGAAAATGGATTGTGGGTCTGGACTGCAACTACTACCAGTTTTTGGGGAAAACGTATGGCGGTCGAGCCGTGCCTGACAACACATGGCCCGTCCAGTATGACCTCAAACCAACATTCTCTACCATTGCAGCGCGCGTTTCCTACAAGTTCTAAGAGCTAAACCTGAACCTGATTATTGTGCCCGGCAATTGCCGGGCACAATTGCTTTTGGCAGCGACAAAATGCCAATTTTTGAAAAATTCCCGCCCGTCACAACAGCCACCTGCCACCAAGTGTCGGACGTAATACCGATCCAAGAAACTTACATGGCGATCACCAGCCAGTCGCCTCAGGTTAGAATTTGCCCCGCATCTCTGGCTGCGGCCACTTCGTCACTTTCAACAATAAAGCATGTCCGACTACTCAGCCTCCTCCATCCGCGTCCTCAAGGACCTCGAACCTGTCAAAGAACGCCCGGGTATGTATACGCGGACGACCTGCCCGACGCATATAGTTCAGGAAGTGATCGACAATTCCGCCGACGAGGCGCTGGCCGGTTACGCCAAGAAAATCTCGGTCGCCATCCGTGCCGACGGGGTGATCGAGGTCTCCGACAATGGCCGCGGCATTCCGGTCGAAATTCATCCGGAAGAAGGCCGACCGGCGGTTGAACTGGTGTTCTGCAAGCTGCACGCCGGCGGCAAGTTCAACAAGAAGGATTCCGGCAACGCCTACAGATTTTCCGGCGGTCTGCACGGCGTTGGTGTTTCAGTGACCAATGCGCTGTCGATCCGGCTGGAAGTCGAGATCAAGCGCGGCGGCGGTATTCATCACATCGCCTTCGGCGCCGGCTTTGTCACCGAGCCGCTCAGCCGCATCGGCGACTGCGGTCAGCGCAATACCGGCACGACCGTGCGTATACAGCCTGACCCGAAGTATTTCGACTCGCCCAAGGTCAATCTGGCACAACTCGAACACCTGCTCCGCTCAAAGGCCGTGCTGATGCCCAATGTCATGGTCGAGCTCGACATCGAGGGTCAGGAAAAGAAGGTCTGGTGCTACCAGAACGGCATGGCCGACTACCTCAACGAAATGATGGTCGGCACGCCGGTGGCGCCCATTTTCGTCGGCGAAAAACATGTCGAGACAGCCAACGGTTTTGCCGTGGGCGAAGGCGCCACCTGGGCGCTGGCCTGGTTCGAAGAAGGTGGCGGCAAGCCGGAAAGCTACGTCAACCTGATCCCGACGCTGGACGGTGGTACCCATGAAGCCGGCCTGAAAGCCGGCGTCTTCGAGGCGATCAAGAGCTTCGCTGAACACCATGCCATTTTGCCGGCCAAGGTAAAACTGGCGCAGGAAGACGTCTGTGGCCGCATGACCTACCTGCTCTCGGCCAAGGTACTCGACCCGCAATTCCAGGGTCAGACCAAAGAGAAACTGACCAGCCGTGATGCCTACAAGCTGGTTTCGCAGATGGTGCGTGACCCGTTCGAGCTGTGGCTCAACAGCCATGCGGACTTTGGCAAGAAGATTGCCGAATTGGCCGTCAAGGCCGCCCAGAACCGGATGAAATCGACCCAGAAGATCGAGAAGAAGAAGTCCTCCGGTATCGCTACCCTCCCCGGCAAATTGACCGATTGCGAGTCTGACGACATTGGCCGCAATGAAGTTTTCCTGGTCGAGGGCGACTCGGCTGGCGGCTCGGCCAAGCAAGGCCGCGACAAGGAAACCCAGGCGGTACTGCCTTTGCGTGGCAAGGTGCTGAACACTTGGGAAGTCGACCGCGACCAGTTGTTCAAGAACAACGAAGTCCATGACATTTCGGTCGCCATCGGCGTCGACCCGCATGGCATCGACCAGATCGACAGCATTGATGTTTCCGGCCTGCGCTACGGTCGCATCATCGTCATGTCCGATGCCGACGTGGACGGCTCGCACATCCAGGTATTGTTATTCACACTCTTCCTCAAGCATTTCCCGGCCTTGATCGAACGTGGACACATTCACGTTGCCCAGCCGCCACTCTTCCGCGTTGATGTTGAGGCCCGTGGCCACACCCGCAAGGTTTATTGTCTGGACGAAGCCGAGAAAGAACAGACGCTGACCAAACTGCGTGACGAAGGCGTCAACGAGAACAAGATCACCGTCTCCCGCTTCAAGGGCCTCGGCGAGATGAATCCCGACCAGCTTTGGGAAACCACGCTCTGCCCGGATACGCGCCGCCTCGTGCCCTTTCAGGCCAGCCGGGAAACCATCAAGCAAATGACCGCTACATTTACCCTGCTGATGGGCAAGGGCGAAGCGGCCGGCCGTCGGGCGTGGATGGAGAAGGACGGAGGTCTGGTCGAAGCGGATGTTTGAATGAGCATACTCAGCCTCTGACAAGCTGCCAATTCGGCCGCATCCGAATCGGAAAAAAGCATGTCCGCCCCGTTTGTATGTGTGCAAGCACACAATTCAGAGCCATTTTTTGGTCTACCATTAGAAGAGAAGAAGCTTGGCTTCTTTTAGTGCTTCTAAAGAACGCAACGCAAAATAGCGCCCCAAAAGTAATCCCGTAGCCGGTTTAGCCAGAGAAACATTGGCGTCATCAACAGGGCTGCGGGGAAAAGGACCCAACTTGATGGCCCGAGCCAAGAGGCCGCAACCACATAAAAACGAGGACACTTGAGATGAAACTTCAATCGCTGTTATTGCTCATCGTATTGGCGGTTATTGCTGCTTTTTCAGCATTGAACTGGGGCGTGTTCATAACCCCAACAGCACTCAGTCTTGGCATTACAGAAGTTCAGATGCCGCTGGGCTTGGTCATGCTCGGTTTGCTGGTTTTTCTCACAGCCCTCTTTCTGGTTTTTGTCGTCTACCTTCAGGGCACCGCCTTGATGGAAAACAGGCGGATTTCGCGCGAGTTGAAGGCCAACAAGGAGCTGGCCGATCAGGCCGAGGCATCTCGCTTCACCGAGTTGCGAACATTTCTGGAGGCCGAGTTGACCAAACAGAACAATCTGCAGGCGGAGTCCAGAACAACAGTCATCGCCCGGATTGATCAACAGGAACGCGACCTTCGTGCCGCAATCGAAAACTCGGGCAACACCCTTGCCGCCTACATTGGCGAACTTGAAGATCGCCTGGAAAAGACAGGAGCTTCAACTGTACGTAGCTAGTGCTTCTGTAAATAAACATTCACCGGAGAATCATCATGGACAACAATGACCAGGAAAAAGACCGGCTGAGTCGGCAATACGACCTGTTTGCCAGCAAATTCAATGAACTCTATCTGGCCGGCAAGGAGCGAAGTCGCGAATCAATGAACGTGGCGCTGGAAAAAGCACGGGAGCAATTAACTGCCGTCGGTGAATTCAGTGCTGAACAAGGTGAGGAACTGAAAAAATTTCTCTCGCGCGATTTGGATCAAACCATTGCCGACGCTCAGCAACTGGGTGAGGAAACCAAAGAAAAGCTCCATCCGGCGCGCTTGACAGCTGGCGCACTCGCGTCACTCGTCAGCGTACTGGACATGACTGGCAATGCGTTGCGTTCATTGCGCGACAAGGCCAAAGACACACTCACCTACAAAACCGGCGAGATGACATCGGCCGGGACGCTGACCTGTCAGGGCTGCGGCCAGAAAGTGCATATCAAGCATACCGGGCATGTCCCGCCCTGCCCAAAATGCAATGGCGTCCACTTCAATAAAGGCTATTGATGGTTCAGGCGTGGCTTGTTTGCTCAGTTCGTGGTCTGATTCGGGCCTGAAGAAATAATTCAGCCTTGCCACGCCTGCCAGAAAAGCCCCTGTAGCCCATGAAAACCCCGAAAAGACTCACCACTCTCGTTGAAGAAGGCCTTGTAGACGAGGTAATCGGGCAATTGATGAGCGGCAAGGAGGCCACCGTTTACATCGTTCGTTGCGGCGAGCATATCCGTTGCGCCAAGGTCTACAAGGATGCCAAGCAGCGCAGCTTCCGCAAGGCGACGTCCTATCAGGAAGGCCGCAAGGTCAAGAATAGCCGGCAGGCGCGCGCCATGGAAAAAGGCAGTCGCTACGGGCGCCAAATGCAGGAAGAGGTCTGGCAGAACGCAGAGGTCGATGCATTGTATCGGCTGGCAAATGCCGGGGTTCGGGTGCCGCAACCCTACATCTGTTTTGATGGCGTGCTGCTGATGGATCTGGTGGTTGATGCCGACGGAGGCGCCGCGCCCCGGCTGAACGATGTTGCCTTGAGCGAAGATGTGGCGCTGGACTATCACGCCATGCTGGTCAACCAAGTGGTGCGCATGTTGTGCGCCGGTATCATTCACGGCGATCTGTCGGAATACAACATCCTCGTCGATGAAAACGGCCCGGTCATCATCGACCTGCCACAGGCCATCGACGCCGCTGCCAACAGTACTGCCGCTGAAATGCTCGAGCGTGACGTCAATAATCTGCGCAGCTATTTCAGCGCCTTTGCTCCTTCGCTCAAGGATAGCCAGTACGGCAAGGAAATCTGGGCGCTGTACGAGAGCGGCTTATTGCAGCCGGATCAGGTTTTGACCGGACACGTCGAACTCGACGAAAGCCTTGCCGACGTCGACGCCGTGCTCCAACAAATCGACGAAGCGATCAAGGAAGACGAAATTCGTCGCATGTGCCAGTAAACTGGCGCCCTTGTCCTCGCAGAATCCCGAAAGCATCGTGAAAGTTCCCCCTACCCTTACCTGTTCGAAACCCGGAAACACCCCTCCGGCTTATCTTCGCGTCTGCCTGATGGCGCTGAGCGTGCTCCTGTTGACTGCGTGCGCCCTGTTGCCGTCAGGTCAGAAGACGCCGCAGGCCGCCACGACCAAGCCGAAAATCGGTTTGGCCCTTGGTGGTGGCGCAGCACGCGGATTTGCCCACATCGGCGTCATCAAGATGCTGGAATCGCAAGGCATCGTGCCGGATTACATCGTCGGCACCAGCGCTGGTGCTGTAGTGGGTTCGCTCTATGCGTCCGGCCATGATGCGTTTGCAATGCAGAAAATCGCCCAGCAGCTCGATGAAAAAATTTTCGCCGACTGGACCCTGGGCGGACGTGGCTTCTTGAAGGGTGAGGCCCTGCAGGATTTCATCAACCAACACCTGAACATGCGACCACTGGAAAAACTGAACAAGCCTTTCGCCGTGGTTGCCACTGATCTGAATACCGGTGAGCGCGTCGTATTCCGTACGGGCGACAGCGGTCTGGCCGTACGAGCCTCTGCCGCCGTGCCCGGCATTTTCCAGCCCACGCAATTTGGCGGAAAAACCTACGTCGATGGCGGACTGAGCAGCCCGATCCCGGTGCAGGCGGCGCGCGACATGGGGGCCGATTTCGTGATTGCCGTTGATATTTCGGCTCGTCCCGAAGGCCAACCGGTGGACAGCCTGACCGCCATTATCTGGCAGACCACGACCATCATGGGTGGCGTGATTGGCGCCAATGAGCTGAAGGGCGCCGATGTGGTGATTCGACCCCGGCTGCCTTATGTAAAATCCTGGGACTTCGCGGCCCGCAACGATGCCATGCTCGAGGGCGAACGCGCTGCACTGGCCGCGCTACCTAAAATTCGCCAAAAACTGGGGCGCTGACGCGCGTAGACGCGCCGAATCAGCATGCGTCGGCTGAAGGAAACTGCGCTAAAAGCCCTTACCTTGGCCTATCATTCGCCCCATCATGCCCTTAGCCAAACCCCGAATTCTTTCGGTCATCCCACCGATGACCCAGCTCAACACGCCCTACCCGTCCACGGCCTATTTGACGGGCTTCCTGCGCTCACGCGGGATCGACGCGATGCAGGAGGACATAGCGCTCAAACTGGTCCTCGAACTCTTTTCGCCGGACGGCCTGAAAGCCATTCGCCAGCGGGTAGATGGCTTGCCGCCACGCAAGCACACGCTTGTCATCAACAATTTTTGCGAGCAATTCGACCGCTATCTGGCCACTGTGACCCCAGCCATCGCCTTCCTGCAAGGACGTGATCCGTCTATGGGATTTCGCATTGCCGGCCGAAATTTTCTGCCGGAAGGCCCGCGCTTCGAACCACTGGATGTTTATATCGACGAAGACGGCGGCGACCCGCTGGCCTGGGCTTTCGGGTCGCTCGGCGTGCAGGACCGGGCGCGGCATCTGGCCACGCTGTATTTGAACGATCTCGCAGACGTGTTGCGCGAGGCAGTCGATCCGCGCTTTGAATTCGTCCGCTACGCCGAATCGCTGGCCCGCAGCCAGCCGACGTTCGAGCCACTGGCCAGAGCTTTGTCGGCTGCGCCAACGCTGGTCGACAGCACTTTTGAAAAATTGACAATTTTTGCCGTTGACCGTAGCAATCCCGATATCGTGCTGCTTTCCGTGCCCTTCCCCGGCTCGGTCTATGCCGCATTCCGCATGGCCAAGGCGATCAAGGCACACAACCCGAAAATCGTCACGGTGCTCGGTGGCGGCTGGGTGAATACCGAGTTGCGCGAACTGAAAGAGCCGCGCGTCTTCGATTATGTCGACTACGTCACGCTCGATGATGGCGAGCGACCGATTCTCGCGTTGCTCGAACATCTGGGCTACAGCTTGCCAAATGAGCAGGCGGCCAAATCGTCCTGCGATTCGTCACAGAATGACCCGACAGCCAGAGTCATCCCGATCATGGTCGCCAAGCCGGAAAATGGTTTGGTCCGCACCTATGCCCGCATTGATGGCACTGTGCGCTACTTCAACACCGGCGAACCAGACATCCCTTTCGCCGAAGTCGGCACGCCGACCTGGGACGGCCTGCCGCTCGACCGTTACCTGTCGCTGCTCGATATGCTCAATCCGATGCATCGCTTGTGGTCGGACGGACGCTGGAACAAGCTGACCGTCGCCCACGGCTGCTACTGGAAAAAATGCAGTTTCTGCGATGTTGGACTCGATTATATCGGCCGCTACGACGGCGCCCCGGCCTCATTGTTGGTCGACCGCATCGAAAGCATCATCGAGGAAACCGGCCAGACCGGCTTTCATTTCGTCGACGAAGCGGCCCCGCCGAAAGCCCTGAAATCGCTGGCTGACGAACTGCAACGTCGCAATCGCGCCATCTCGTGGTGGGGCAATATCCGCTTCGAAAAGTCGTTCTCGCCCGAACTATGCAACCAGCTCGCCGACAGCGGCTGCATCGCTGTTTCCGGCGGTCTGGAAGTCGCCTCCGACCGCCTGCTGACACTGATGAAAAAAGGCGTGTCAGTCGACCAGGTCGCCCGCGTTACCCGTGCCTTCAGCGAGGCCGGCGTGCTGGTGCACGCCTACCTGATGTACGGCTTCCCGACGCAAACGGTGCAAGACACGGTCGATGCGCTCGAATACGTCCGCCAGTTGTTCGCCGAAGGTTGCATCCAGTCCGGTTTCTTCCACCGCTTCGCGTGCACCGTGCATTCACCGGTCGGCCTCAATCCGGCCGAATACGGCATCAAGCTCAAGGCCCTGCCGCCGATCAGCTTCGCCTCCAACGATGTCGACTTCACCGACCCGACCGGGGTCGACCACGACAGCTTGGGCAAGGCGCTGAACAAGGCGCTCTACAACTACATGCACGGCATCGGGCTGGATGAGGATGTGCGTAGCTGGTTTTCCGGCAAGGTGCCGAAGACAACGGTGGCGCGCTACCGAATCTCCAAGGCGCTTTCAGCCCGCTATTGAATCGAACTTGACGTTCGCCCTGCCTCCGCTGAAAAGCTGACCTTGGCGGGGTGACCGGATATTAGATAATCGGCGCAATAAAATCATTCAGCGAAACTCGCGCAGATAGTGCGTTTCGAAATAGCGCTTGGCCCAGTGAAAAATCCGTAGTGATGGCAGCATCATGCTGCGTTTGGCGTCACGATAAACCAGCATGCCGGTGTTGACGGCATCAACAATGCAGATCAGTTCCGGCCTCGGTTTGGCTTTGGCCGGCTTGCCAGCCATAGCCAGAAGGAGGTTCTCGGCAGCGGCGCGGGCCTGCAGGTCGGCCATGTGTGCCTGTTTGGGTAACCAGTCCGGGCCGGGGTAACTACCTGCATCGCCGGCAACAAACACTTTGTCCATACCCTTTACTGCACAGAATTCGTCGGCCGGAAAAAAGCCGCCATCCGACAAGGGGACACCCGCATCAGCAGCCCAGATCGGCCCGGTCAGCCCTGGCATGAACAGGATCAGGTCAGCCGGCAATTCACCGCCTTCACGTATTACCGCCTTGTCGGTGAATGAAAGAATCTTCTCGCCCAGATGGGTATCGATATTCCGACGGCCCATTTCAGCCAGCAGGCTTTGCACTGCCTTGGCGCCCAGTCGTTTGCCCGGCTCGGCGGCGGCATTGAAAAAACTCAGATGGAAGCGATCGCGCCGCCCCTGCTGGCGTAGCATGGTATCGACACCAAACAGCAATTCGAACATCGGCCCACCGCGCATGGCTGACGGCTCTTTCGGATTGCCACCAAAACCGAAGGCAACATGGCCGCCAGGCATGTCGCGCAGACGTTGGGCAATGCTCTCAGCCGCCGACACGCCTTCGCACAGCGTCAAAGCGTGCTCGATGCCCGGCATGCCCTTTAGAAAGCGGCCACCGGTGGCAACCACCAAGCCGTCGTTGGCAAATGCACCGCGTTCCGTGACGACCGTTCGACCACCGTCACGCAGCCCGGTCACCTTGGTGGCAATAAATTCCAGCGCGTATTTCTTCAGGAAATGGGCCAGTGGAACAATCAGGTCGCTACCTTTGCGAATGCCCGCCGGTATCCAGATCATGCTCGGCAGATAGACGAATTCCGCCTTTGGCGCGACCAGGGTGATCACGGCTTTTGGCGCCCGACGGCGTAATTCACGCGCCGCCGTCAGCGCAGCGAAACTGGCGCCAAGGATGAAGATTCGGGGTTGTTCGGCAGCCATGGCCATTTTTCCGGTGACAAAGAATTTATAGAGGACAATTTGGCGATCGCTGAGCACTGGCAGAAGAACAATCTCCGCTATCGCTGGAATGCCGTATTTCAGTAAATTCTAATGTTTATCAAAATAAAGCTCTGTGTCCTGGGTCACGCAGCTGGCGGTGCGCCAAACGTTTTTGGACAAGACCCAGGTGCCAGATCAATGATGGGCGTGGCCCTCGCACGCATGATGCCCCACCGGGAACAGGTCGAGCGTGTTGTTCAGATAACCCTGCACGGCGGTATCGGGATCTTCTTCCACAGTGATCACCGGCTTAACGCCTTGCTGCATCAAACGTTGATAGAGGCCATTGCCCATGCTGCCGGTAATCAGCGCATTGATATTGGCGAGCTGAACCGGAAAGGCGTCGTGACTGGCGTGAAAACTGTGCTCGATGCCGAGTTCGACCAGTTGACGACTGACGACGCGGCCGGCTTTGATATCATAAATCCAGAACTTTCGGCACTTGCCGGCATGTTCGGTCACGGTCTTGCGGTTTTGGCTGGTAACAGCGATTTGCATGGGGAATAATCCTTTCAATTTACGTCAAAAAATCCAGTCGACCGCAGGAAGCGAGGCGGACAATCGCCAGGGCCAGGGCGACCAGACAGGCGCCGCCAGATAGCAGCCAGCGTGGAATCAAATGTTGCGGAACAAAGCCGACACCGCGAACGAAGCCGGCGCTCATCGACCACAGCAGCAAGAGCGCGGTCAGATGGTCTGCGCGGCCATCTGTATCGGTGGCAATCGCCGGCCAGACGGTCAGCAGGCCAAGTAGCACCAGGGCAACAAGGAACGGCAGAAGCGCCATCCCGGGCAATCCGCTCTGCTCGTCGTCCATCACTGGCTGCGACGTTTCAGTGTCCATTGCCGGGACCACGGGAAGCCTTGCGCGCCTCCTCGTTCTCACCCCACAGGGCATTGAGGATGGCGAGCAAAACAGCGAAGCCGATGCCGAGAACCCACGTGAAATACCACATCTTGTCTTTCCTTTCAGAACCTGACCTGCAGAATGCGCAGGCGCTTAAAAGTTGGCGCGGCACGCCTGACGCGCCGCATCGATTCATGCAAAAGTTTGATCAATACGCCGCATGTTCGTTTTCGCGGATGTAGGCAGTCGTTACCTTGCCGGCCATGACCTGGTAGGCCCAGCTGGTGTAGATGATGATGATGGGCATGAAAATCAGCGTCGCCCACAGCATGATGTTCAGCGTCAGGTGGCTGGACACGCTGTCCCAGACCGTCAGGCTGGAGCGCATATCGCTGGATGACGGCATGATGAAGGGAAAGAGCGAGGCACCGGCTGTGCCGATGACACCGACGATGGCCAGAGACGAGGCGACAAAGGCCGACAACGTCCGCCGATGGACGGCAAGCCGCATCGCTGCGAGCGTGCCGAGATAGGCGAGTACGGGCAGCGCCAGAGTGGCGGGATATTTACTGTAATTGGCCAGCCAGGCGCCGGCTTCGCGAACGACTGTCTTGGCCAGCGGATTGGGCAACGCCGCCGGATCGACCGCCGAGGTAATGGCATATCCTTCTATCCCCTGCCAGAGCCAGACACCGGCAGCCGAAAATGTCACCAGCAGCAGACTGCCAAAAATCAGCATGGCCGTTTGCGCCCGTTGCTGGATGCTGCCCTCGGTGCGATGCATCAGATAGATGGCGCCATGAAAAGTGATCATCGCGGTCGACACCACGCCACAAAGCAGCGCGAATGGATTGAGCAAGCCCCAGAAACTACCGGTGTAGGTCGACATCAGGTTGTCGGCAAAACTGAAGGGAACACCCTGAAACAGGTTGCCGAACGCAACGCCGAAGATCAGCGGCGGCACGGCACCGCCGATGAACAGGCCCCAGTCCCAGACCGTACGCCAGGTGGTATTGTCAATCTTGCTCCGGTAGTCGAAACCGACCGGCCGGAAGAACAAGGCCCAGAGCACCGCCAGCATCGCCCAGTAGAATCCGGAAAATGCCGTCGCATAGACCAGCGGCCAGGCGGCAAAGATAGCCCCGCCAGCGGTGATGAACCAAACCTGGTTGCCGTCCCAGTGCGGGCCGACGGTGTTGATGACGACGCGGCGCTCGACGTCCTCCTTGGCCACGAAAGGCAGCAAGGTGCCGACGCCCATGTCATGGCCGTCCATGATGGCGAAACCGACCAGCAGCACGCCGACCAGCAGCCACCAGATGAATTTCAGGGTGGGGTAATCGAAGATCATGATCTTTCCTCAGGCGTGGGCATATTCGTTGTCGTAACGGCCGGTGCCGAGACTGCCCGGCCCCTGCTTGGCGAACTTGATCATCAGGTACATCTCGACGATCAGCAGCACGGTGTAAAAGCCGATGAAGCCGGCCAGCGAACCGTAAAGACTATTCACCGACAGCGTCGATACCGACAGGTGGGTGGGCAGCACGCCGTAGATGGTCCACGGCTGGCGGCCGTATTCGGCGACAAACCAGCCCAGTTCGCAGGACAGCCAGGGCAGCGGCAGCAGCCACAGGGCGCTGCGCAACAGCCAGCGTCGTTCGGCAAAACAGCCCTTGATCGAGTAGAAAAGAGCGGCCGAGAACAGTGCCAGCATCAGGAAACCGAAGCCGACCATCAGGCGAAAGCCCCAGAACATCAGGGTGACGCGCGGAATGGTATCGGCCACGGCCTTGTCGATGATTTCAGGCGTCACGTCGCGCATATTGCTGACGTATTTCTTGAGCAGCAGCCCGAAGCCGAGATCCGCCTTGTGCGCCTCGAAGGCAGTTTGCATGGCGACATCGCTCTGATTCTTGCGCAGTGCTTCGAGGGCGGTCACGGCGCTCATGCCGGAAATGATCCGTTCGCGATTCTTGATCCGGATTTCCTTGATACCGGGGATCTGCTTGTCCAGCGAGCGGGTACCGATCAAGCCCATGACCCAAGGGATTTCGATGGCAAAATCGTTCTTCATCTCAGCTTCGTTGGGGATGGCGATCAGGTTGAATGAGGCCGGTGCCGGTTCGGTTTCCCACATCGCTTCCATCGCCGCCAGCTTGGTCTGCTGCGCTTCACCAACGGTGTAGCCGGACTCGTCACCGAGTACGATGACCGAACAAATCGATGCAAATCCGAAGGCGGCGGCGATGCGGAAACTCTTCTTGGCAAACTCGACATCCCGGCCGCGCAGCAGGTAAAAGGCGGAGATCGACAACACGAACATCGCGCCCGTGACATAGCCGGCGGACACGGTATGCACGAATTTGGCCTGGGCGTCCGGGTTGAACAGGACGGCTGCGAAATCGACCATTTCCATGCGCATCGTCACGTAACTGAATTCGGCGCCGACCGGGTTCTGCATCCAGCCGTTGGCAATCAGAATCCACAATGCCGACAGATTGGTACCGACAGCCATCAAGATGGTAATCAGCAGATGCTGCTTGCGCGACACCCGATCCCAGCCAAAGAAGAACAGGCCGATGAAGGTTGATTCAAGGAAGAAGGCCATCAACCCCTCGATGGCCAGCGGCGCACCGAAAATGTCACCGACGTAATGCGAGTAATAGGCCCAGTTGGTGCCGAACTGGAACTCCATGGTGATGCCGGTGGTGACGCCGAGCGCGAAATTGATGCCGAACAACTTGCCCCAGAAGCGGGTCATGTCCTTGTAAACGGCTTTGCCGGTCATCACGTACACCGACTCCATGATGACCAGTATCCAGGTCATGCCGATAGTCAGCGGTACGAACAAGAAGTGGTAAAGGGCGGTGACCGCGAACTGCAGACGCGACAGATCGACAAGTTGCTCACTGAGCATGGGGTTCTCCATTGATAGAAATATGAGGTGTTGGGGAGCTGAGCAGATGGGCGGCGGCAGCCGCATCGTCGACACTGACGTCTGCTCCCCGGAAGAAAAGCCACCACAAGGCCATGATCAGCATCAATTTGATGACGATGACCAGAGCGATATCGTTGCGCAGCTTTCGATCTTTAAGATTCATTGATTTATTCTGGCCACATCGGTGTGGCCATGAAATCTCCGGCAGTTGGTTCAGGCGGGGAGTGGTGACTGATCGCCAGACAATCCACTGAATATCAGACAATACTTATCAATACTCGTGCCAGCCGGCACGGCATGGAAGCAGATTGATAAGCGAATGATTTGACGGGGAAAAATATTTAAGGCATCTGCCAAACTTTCTGCCAAAATATATCGTGGCAGTTTTGGCGGTAGATGTGGCAGATATTGGCAGTACAAGGAGAGATATGGCAGACACCCCGAATCCACCGAGCGAGTTGATTTCCTTTCTGGAAAATCTCGACGAACCACACATCCTGTGCGATCGCCACTATCGGATTCTGGCCGCAAACGATGCCTTTCGCTCCAAGTGGGTCAGCGACCAGGACGTGGTCGGCCGTACCTGCTACGACGTATCGCACCGCTACACGGTGCCCTGCGACCAGGCCGGCGAGTCCTGCCCCCTGCAGCGCAGTCTGATTTCGGGACAACGCGAGCGCGTCACCCACGTCCATCACACCCGCCTTGGCGAGCACTTCGAGAACATCGAGTTGTCTCCCATCCGCGATGGGCACGGGGAAATCGTCTTCTACATCGAGAAACTCGAACCATTTGCCGTCACCCGTTGCGACAATCATGCCTATAGCCTGATCGGACGCTCCCCCCCCTTCCTGAACATGATGGAGATGATCGGCCGCGTCGCACCTTCCGATGCTGCGGTCCTGCTGCAGGGTGAGTCGGGTACCGGCAAGGAACTGGCCGCCAATGCCATCCATCAATTCAGCCGCCGGGCCGAACGGCCCTTTGTTGCCGTCGATTGCTCCGGGCTGGCCGAAACACTGTTTGAAAGTGAACTGTTCGGCCACGAGCGCGGCGCCTTCACTGGGGCCACGGCGCGCAAGACCGGACTGATCGAAGCGGCATCGGGCGGCACGCTGTTTCTCGACGAGGTTGGCGACATTCCGCTGTCGATTCAGGTCAAGCTGCTGCGCCTGCTGGAAACCGGCACCTTCCGCCGGGTCGGCTCGCCGGAACTTCGCCAGGCCGAGATTCGCATTATCTCGGCAACACATCGTCCGCTGGCCGAGATGATCGAAAAAGGCAGTTTCCGCCAGGATCTGTTCTATCGCCTGAATGTCTTCCCGATTCTGTTACCGGCGCTGCGCGACCGTGGCGAGGATGTCATCCTGCTGGCCGAGAGCCTGCTGCACCGAGTTGCCGGCGGTCGCACTCTGCGCCTGTCAGCAGCTGCTATTGACTGGCTGAGGGGTTACGCCTTCCCCGGTAATGTTCGCGAACTGCGCAACATGCTCGAACGTGCCTGCCTGCTGTGCGATGGGGATGAAATTCAACTCAACCACTTGTCAGGCGGCCAAATGCCGCTTTCGCTAGCACTGCTCTCTGGCGAAAAGCCACGCAAGGCCCGTAAACCTAAACTCGACGACCGGGAGCTGGCCGACGAAATCCGTCGCTTTGATGGCAGCCGCCGAGCTTTGGCGCAGCATTTGGGTATGTCCGAACGGACCTTGTACCGACGCATGAGTCATCTGACCGAGGGCCCGCCGACAGGCTGAATCGCCTCGCCCAAGCGGGTGACAACGCGATTATTGCTGCCTCAGGCCATCCAGCGTCTTGGAAATACTCGCAAACTGCGGTCGCGCCGCTACATTTTCCTGCGAACAATCGGCCTGCAAACATTTCATTTTGTCGGCTTTTTTCCGGTTGACCGCAGCATTGGCCCCAAACACGCAGCGCGCCAGCAATTCCTCTAGCAAACAGCCAAAAGCCCGCACCTCGATACGCTCCAGAGCCTTGGCGACGACCGGATCATCGGGCGGCACAAAGGATGCCGCACCAAAGTCGCCGAGCAAGGCCTGACCATCGGCAGCGTGCAAAATATTGTGACCATAGAGGTCGCCGTGCAGAATGCCTTTCGCATGCAGATGTTGAGCGGCCGAAGCGATGCCCAGCGCGATACGAATGGCATCGTCCACATCGAAGCGGGTCTCGGGCGGATAGACGTCACGCGTGCAGGAATCCAGGCTGGGTGGCCCGGCGAGGCTGCGAAAACTGCGGTCGATCAAGGCCATGACCAGCCCATGCGCGTCCTCGGGATGCGCCGCCAGCTTGCCAAGCACCGCAATCAAATTCGGGTGCTCGCCGGCGGTCAAGCAGGCATTCATTTCATTCAGCGGCAAACCATCGCTCGTCACTGCGCCCTTGAAAAGCTTCAGCGCCACCGGCTGCGAACCTTGTGCAGAGCGCCATTCGGCCTGATGAATGACGCCCGAAGCGCCCTCCCCCAACTGATGGCTGATCTGCAAATCATCCCAATGGATCGGTAAAGCCACGGCCTGCTCCGGGCCATCCTGGCAGAACGGATTACCGGCAAAAGCCAGCCACGACAGCCTCGGTAAGGAAAGTAGCCAATCGGGTAATTCCGTCAATCGGTTGGCCGCGATACGCAGCAACTCCAGTCCGGTACAATTGGCCATCTCCGGCGGCAGCGACCGTAACTGGTTGCCGGCCAGCATCAGCTTCTGCAAGCGCGTGCACCGGCCGATTTCCGGCGGTAGTTCGGCGATCCGGTTATCGGTCAAAATAAGCCAGCGCAGCTTTGGCGACAAGGCCGCCGCCGGCACCGTCCGAATCCGGTTCGCCTTGAAGCCAACCATTTCCAGGGCGGCACATTGACCGACAATGGCTGGCAATTCGATAAAAGGATTGTCCGAACAGAACAGGATACGCAGCTTGTGCAGGCGCGGCAGATCGTCGGGCAGCGCTGACAGTGCATTCCCGGATAAGTCCAGAATTTCCAGCGAATCTGCCAGATCGAAAATCTCGCGTGGAAATTCGCTCAGGGCGCAAGCCAGTTTCAGGCGGCGACTTCCCGCCAGCTTGCCGGCGCGCAGATCTTCAAGGGTGTTCAGTGACATTCAGGGCATTCCGGCAATGGGCGCAGCGGGCGTGATAAGGTGCGGCAGGATAACAAAAGATGGTGAAAAATGACTTGGGAGAAGGCTGCAAGCCCATCCATGACCGAACGCGGCATGCGCATCGCGCTGATTTTCGCCCTTGCCGCCGAGCGCCTGACGGCTTTTTACGAGCATTCGCAATGGCTGACTGAAGCGCAGGGCGCCAGTCTGGCGGCCGATTGGCTAAGTCGTTCAAAAAACAAGCTGCCGCTCAACGAACGCCGGCTGCTCTCTGCCCTCAGCGATCAACTCGCCCGCCAGATTCAGAGCAGTCTGTCACGCGAAGCCGGCATGTATACCGCCCATGAAATGATGGAATCACTCGATCCCAATCATCACTCTGAAATCGCCGAGTCGCTGATGCTGGAATGCGAGCGACTGCTGGACGAGGGTCTCGCCAGCTAAGCACCAAAAGAAAAGGCCCGTGCTGGACGGGCCTTGGTGTTGCCAATACGACGCTATCAGCGATCGATCAAAGCAGTTCAGCCGGGATGTTGCCGCCGTTGTCGGCCAGCTTCTGCAGCACGGCTTTGTGCAGCCACATGTTCATCTGGGCGGAATCGCCCATCTTGTCAGCCGGGCAACCGAGTTCGGTGGCCAGTTCCTTGCGCACGGCAAGGCTGCTGTCGAGACCGAGCAGCTTCATCAGATCGACAATCGATGTCTTCCAGTTAAGCTTTTCGGCGTGGCTCGCGGCCATCCCTTCCAGCTTCGCTACGACATCAACTGCGCTGATCGCGACCGGTGCAGCAGGCGCTGCAGCGGCAGCGTCCGCGCTGGCCGGTGCTGCATCGGCAACAACTTCCTTCTTCTCATCACCAAAACCAAGTTTGGCCAAAATATTGCTAAAGATTCCCATTTGAGCTCCTTAAATACGAGTGAAAAACCCCCGGAGAATCCGGAACGCAAGTTAATACTAATCAAATTGAGTGTCGGTTTGGTTAATTTATATGAACGCGGCTTAACATTTTTATATAAAAGTCACGGCAATTCGATGCATCGCTAACAAAACGCGGCCTTCCGGGCAGCTGTCGCAAGCATGCAAATTCAGCCGATTTTCATCGCCGCCAGCGTCGCCACATCGACAATTTCTGCGATGCGGTCCCCCAATCCGGCCAGCACCGCAGCGTTAAGCGTTGCGGCAGGAATCGTGGCTCCATCCGGCCCCGGTAGATCTCGGGTCGCGCAGGCATCGGCCACCACGCCAAC
This sequence comes from Betaproteobacteria bacterium, assembly GCA_016709965.1. Classification (NCBI taxonomy): domain Bacteria; kingdom Pseudomonadati; phylum Pseudomonadota; class Betaproteobacteria; order Rhodocyclales; family Azonexaceae; genus Azonexus; species Candidatus Azonexus amarohabitans. Next base: position 30,606 of record JADJLT010000001.1, on the reverse strand, counting down.
CCGGTAGCCACGATGGAATGCCTCGCGGGCTGTTGAATCGATGCAGTTGTGGGTCATGTAGCCGGCGATGATCAGTGTTTCCACGGCGCGTGCCTGCAATTCATCGTTCAGGCCGGTGCCGGTAAACGCCGAGGGCAAGTGTTTATGGATAATCGCCTCACCTTCACCAGGTGCCAGCCCGGTGATGGCCGCAGTGCCAATGGAATCCGGCGCAAAAATGGGCGCCGTGGCCGGGGCAAGATGCAGCACATGAATGACGGCAACGCCGGCGCAGTCAGCCCAGGCGCGCAGTCGGCGGGCTGCGTTGCTGGCTACTGGCTCGTCCGGTAGCGTCAGAGGCCCGCTGCGGTATTCGTTCTGGTAGTCGATGAGCACGACGGCCGTCTTTGCAGCAACCAGCGTTGCGCCAGCCTGCAGACTGGCCTGTACGCCGCCGATCTGGCGAAGGGTACGGGCGTTCATGCGACACCGCCGGATGCTTCTGCCAACTCGCGCCGTACTTTGCGCGCGGCCTGCGTTTCGCCGTCGTAACCCCAGCTGTCGGCCGGCAGTTCGTGCAGCGCAACGTAGATGGGGGCTGCGACAGGGCCGATTGCTGCGGTCAACAGGGATTTTGCAGCAAAAATGAAATCCGCTTTTTCGGCGGCGCTGTTGGTGCCGGCAGTAATCAGCGCCTGCATGGCGGCGCTGACGGCCACCGCCTGCCCGTTGGCCGTGCTGGCCCCTGCCGGTAACTGCGCAACGCTGACCACCGTGAGCGCCGCCTCCTTGTGCAGGATGGTTTGCATCAGGCGGGTAGTTTCTTGCTGCAAATGCTGAATCGAGCCTGGCGTGGCAGCCGGGCCGCTCAAGGTAATCTGGATCAGGGGCATGGTTTTCTCCGTTTGAAGTGACGATGCCATCATTTCATTGCGGCTAATTCGATACAATCCAGTAAATTAATAACAGTTTGTTGCCCAATGGAAACAATCAATCCACTCGATCATTTATCCGACCTTGCTGCTTTTGTCCGGGTGGTCGATACGCAAGGCTTCTCATCGGCGGCGCGGGCCATGGGGCTGACCAAATCGGCCGTCAGCAAGCGTATCAACCGGCTTGAAAAGCAACTCGGCCTGCGCCTGCTGCAGCGGACGACACGCGCCATGTCACTGACCGAAGCCGGCCGGGTGCTTTACGAACGGGCGTCGCAAGGCGTTGCATTGCTCGATGAAAGCGCCCGCCTCGCTGCCGGCCTGCTTGATGCACCGCGCGGCACCCTGCGGGTCACTGCCTCGGTCACGTTCGGCAAACTCTGCCTGGCCCCGTTGATTCCAGAATTCCTCGCCCGCTACCCGGAGATCGATCTGCAACTGACCCTGCTCGACCGCATCGTCGATCTGGTTGATGAAGGCTACGACGTCGCTCTGCGCCTGACGCGCTCCCCGCCTGACCAGGTGGTGGCCAAGGCATTGATGCCAGTCCGTTATCGACTCTGTTCCACGGTCAACGGGAAAAAAGGACAAAAAGTCGAAACGCCCGCCGATCTCGCCGGCCACAACTGTCTGCACTACGGGCTGCGCGAATTCGGCAACGAATGGCGTTTTCAGCGCGGCAGTGAAGAGATGCGAGTGTGCGTGACGAGCAATGTGGTGGTCAATAACAGCGAAGTCGTGCGCGACCTGCTGCTCGCCGATATGGGCATCGGGCTGGTCTGGAACTACGCAGTGGATCGGGAAATTGCAGATGGCCGGCTAATTTCGTTGCTGCCGGACTGGACACCGGTCTGCCCCTTCGGCCAGACAGCCTGGGCAATCTGGCTGCCGCAAACGCATTTGCCACCGAAAATTCGTGTGTTTGTCGATTTTCTCGCCGAGCGCTTGAAGGAAACGCCTGCTTAAGCGCGCCGGACAAAGTACTTCCATTGCTCGCACGGGGTATTCCAACCGATTGACGGCCCAGCTCGGTTATCCCGCGGTCAACCGGAAAATTCTGCAAAAATTGAAATTTTCGGACATGAAAAAAGCGCCGACCAGCGGCGCTTTTTCAATGACCTTCATCACACAGATATCAGGTGATATGGCGCGCAGAAGCCATATCGATCAATTGACCTTCAGCGTACCACCACGACCCAAGCCGCCCTTGACGTCCTGCGCCTTGTAATTGCGCAGCGAGATGACCATGCTGTTGTAGGCATCCATGAACGCTGCAACGGTCGCCTTGCCTTCCGGCGTTTGCGAGAATCCGCTCAGGCCGCCAGCCGCTCCGCCACCGAACGCACCCAGCGCCGCACCGAAGTTGGTTGCCGTCGAATTGCCTTCGGAAATAGCAATTTGCACCGATGAGCGAATGTCAAAAAGCGACAGGGTGACAACCGAAACCCTGCTTTCCATGCCGGCCCCTAGCAGCTGGCCACCACGACCGCCGAGCAACGCACCGCCAACTGCACCGGCCAGACGACCGGTCGGTGACTCATCAATCACGATGGAGGGATCCATAAAGTAGTCAGCCGCAACACGCTGTCCCTTTTGCTGCTTAGAACCGGCCCGGAACTCACCGGAATTGCGTTGCTTGTCAGTTATTCCTGACAACTTGCTCTCCAGACGATTATTGCCAATGGAGGTGATGATGAAGCAGTTCGACTGCTGGACTGCCAGGCGAATCAAAGGCTCGATGGTGGTAATTTTGGTCGCCCGGCCGAAGCTGGCGTACCACTCCTTGCCGCGACCATCGTCGACGGCCAGCGTACCGAGCGGTGCCGGACAACGTTCCAGCGTGGGATTGGCACCCACGCTGGTGCCGCCCGCCGCCCCACCCGTCGCCGCCGTTGGTGCATTGCCGGACTGGATGACGCCACCACAGCCGGCCAGCATCAAGGCCGCCGCCGCACTCAGACAAAATGAAAGATTCTTGGTGTTCATGTCGATCAACTTTCTGTTGGGGTCACTAAATCGGTTCAATAATCATCACGGTAGTACCAGCCGCCATTGCCCCAATACCAACGGTAGGTATAACGGCTTTGCCAGTATTCGCGCAAATACACGCGCTGCGTATCCACCCAGCGGCGATAGGCAACTTCATTCTTCTTGGCTGCGCTTGCCTGGCCGAGCAGCTTTTTCGCTTCCTTGTCGCCTCGACCGGCAGCAATCGACAGCCATTTCTCGGCCTCGGCCGGGTCGGAGCCCATTTCCTCCAGACCCATCAGGTAGAGCTTGCCAACGGCCGTCTGGGCTTTGCGATCGCCACGTTCGGCGGCATCGCGCATCCACTGCAGGGCCTGATAACTATCCTGGCGCACGCCATCACCGCGAAAATAGCGCAAGCCCAGATCGTACGCGGCGCGTGGATCCTTTTCGGCCTTTGCCTTCAAGGCAGCCAGACGACGCTCGGCATCGGTATTTACTTCAGCAGCTGGGTTGAAGGTGGTGGTACTACGCGGACGATCGGAGCAGCCGGTATCGTCGCAGATACGGATCATCCGCTCTTCCTCTGCGTGTGCGACAGAGGTGACACAAAGCAGCAGCAATACTGGGATCAGCTTCATGGGATCAGTCCGGAAAACGCTTGAAAACCGCGTGAAATTGAACAAACAAACTCACTGAATCATTTGTACCATCAGATACTTATCTGCCGCATCGATTTGATTTAATTATCCCTAATAGATTCTCTAAGGGCAAGGAATACGACTCGGGAATACAGAGCCGTACCGCATTCGTCCAATATCTTCGAAAAGCTGCCGGCGTACCTGATGCTGTATCGAGGCCGGTTTCGGGTACCATCCGGCACGCACACCGTACAGACCGCGCAGTAACTACAGAATGCCATGACTGACCAGCTGAAACTTTTCGACCCGAACGCCCCACTCAAGACTGATCCGGAGCAGGTAGCCAATGCCGGCACCGATTCGGAAGCCCCCACATCGCTGACGGACGACCTGCACGTTGCCGAAGCAGGCGACACCACACCGCCGGATTTGCCCCCGGCTGCCAACGGCGCGGCCGGTGACATTCCATCTCCCGCCGATTACGCCGCCCGCCGCTATCTTGAATACGCGATGAGCGTCGTCACCGGCCGCGCCCTGCCCTCGGCTGCCGACGGCCAGAAGCCGGTGCAGCGCCGCATCCTCTACGCGATGCACCGCATGGGCCTGTACAAAAGCCCGCGCCACGTCAAATCGGCCCGCGTCGTCGGTGACGTGATCGGTAAATACCACCCGCACGGCGATTCTTCGGTCTATGACGCCATGGTCCGCATGGCGCAGGACTGGAGCCTGCGCTACCCCATAGTCGATGGCCAGGGCAATTTCGGCTCGCGCGACGGCGACAACGCCGCTGCCATGCGCTACACGGAAGCCCGCCTGACGCCCATCGCCGAGCTATTGCTGGCCGAACTGGATGAAGGCACGGTCAACTGGAAGCCGAACTACGACGGCGCCAACGACGAGCCCGCCCTGCTTCCAGCACGCCTGCCCTTCTGCCTGCTCAACGGCGCCTCAGGCATCGCTGTCGGCATGGCCACTGAAATCCCGGCACACAACCTGCGCGAAGTGGCAAAAGCCGCCGTCGAACTCATCCGGAATCCGGATTTCAGTGAAGACGAAGTACTGGCCATCATTCCCGGCCCGGATTACCCCGGCGGTGCGCAGATTATTTCAACACCGGAAGAAATCGCCGCCACCTACCGCAGCGGCCGCGGCAGCCTGCGCGTGCGCGCCAAATGGAAAATCGAAAACCTCGCCCGCGGGCAATGGAAGCTGGTCATCACCGAACTGCCACCAGGCGTCTCGACTGCCACCGTGCTGTCGGAAATCGAAGCTTGCTCGAATCCGGTAGCCAAGGAAAAGGCCGGCAAGAAAGTATTCACGCCGGAACAGCTCAACCTGAAAGCGGCCTTCCTGTCGTCGATTTCAGAAAGCGGTGTGCGTGATGAATCCGGCAAGGAACACGCCGTACGCTTGGTCATCGAGCCGGCCAGCTCCCGTCAGGGGCAGGACGATCTGGTGCGCATGCTACTCGCTCACACCAGCCTGGAAACCAATGCCTCGATCAACCTGACGGTGCTCGGCGTCAATGGCACGCCGCGCCAGGCTTCGCTGTACAGCATGATTGCCGAATGGTGCCGTTTTCGCCTGTCGACCGTGGAAAGGCGTACCCGCCACCGGCTGACCGCCGCTGAAAAGCGTATCCACATCCTCGAAGGCCGCCTGGCCGTCCTGCTCGACATCGACAAGGTGATCAAAGTCATCCGCGAGTCGGACGACCCCAAGGTCGACCTGATGGCGCACTTCAAGCTGTCCGAGATTCAGGCCGAAGACATCCTCGAAATCCGCCTGCGCCAGTTGGCGCGTCTGGAAGGCATCAAGATCGGCGAAGAACTCGCCAAGTTGCGCGAGGAAGCGGCCGGATTGAACAAGCTGCTCGACTCCGATGAGGCCATGCGCACCTGCGTTGCCGCCGAAATCGAAGCCGATGCGAAAAAATATGGCGACGACCGCCGCACCTTCATCGAAGCCGATGCCAAGGTCACGATGTCAGATGCCAAGACGGTTTCCATTGTCGATGAATCGACGACCCTGATCGTCTCCAAACACGGCTGGCTGCGCTCGCGCCAGGGCCACAACATTGATCCAACCCAACTCACTTTCCGCTCCGGCGACAGCCTGCTGGCCTGCCTGCCCTGCCGGACGGTCGATCAACTGGTCCTGCTCGACACCCATGGCCGCGCTTATTCCATCGCCGCGTCTGATATTCCCGGCGGCAAGGGAGATGGTATTCCGGCCACTTCGCTGGCCGACTTCCAGGATGGTGGCAAGCCTTGTCTGGCCTTGGCGGTCAAAAACGAACAGCTTTACCTGGTTGCCGGCGACGGTGGCTATGGCTTCCGCTGCAAGGGAGAGGATTTCCTGTCTCGCGGCAAGGCGGGCAAGGCCTTCCTGAGCCTGGGCGAAGATGAAGTGCCTGCAGTCTTCATGCCGGCACCGGGCCAGGGCGAAATATCCTGCATCACCAAGGACGGCCGTGCGCTGGTTTTCGACATAGCAGAAGTCCGGATGCTGGCCAAGGGGCGCGGCCTGAAGCTGATTGATGCGACGCCGGGCAAGGCCGGGCTGGACGACATTATTCCCGTGGTGGATGGCGTTGCCGGCAAACTCAAGGGCGAACGCCTTGAAATCTGTCGCGGTAGTCGCGGTGGCAAGGGCAAGCTGGTCAGAGCCAGTCGCAAGTAATTGGCGCGCTGAAACGCTGGCCAAAAGAAACGGGGCAAGCCGGCATTATCCTGGCTTGCCCCGTCTGCATTCAGACCGACCCTGATACGGACTCAGTTCGCGATGTCCGTCGCATGGTGCATGACCTCAACCTCTTCATGCTCCCATTCCTTGATGGTGTCCGACACCAGGCGGGCTTTTTCATGGGCATCCGGGTGATGGTGATGCTCCTCTTCGAAAACCTCCAAAGCATCGTGGATGGCTTCGGCCTTGGTATGAGCGTGGGTGTGTGGCATGGCGTTACTCCTTTCGGTGTTTCAAAGAAAAAAGCCCTCGGCAAGCAAGGGCTTTTCTCGTAACCGCAGTCAGACTCCGGCTATATCACTGCGACAAGCAGTCTGCGCTTAGGCAGCCTTCTTGGCAGAAGCCTTCGGGGCAGTAACGTTGGCGGCCTTCATCGTGGCGCTGGTAGCGGCAGCAACGCTGGCTTCGGCAACTTCAGCAGCCTGTTTGGCAGCCTTGTTCAGGCCTTCGTAGGCTTCGTTGGCGGTCTTGATTGCGCTCTTGACGGCAGCGACAGCGACTTCAGAACCAGCCGGAGCGGAAGCCAGAGCCTTTTCAACAATGCCGGAAACCTTGGCGTTGGTTTCAGCAACCTTGGTTTCGACTTCCTTGGCCAGCTTTTCCTTGGTTTCGGAAGCGATGGCGATCACGTTACGTGAGTATTCCATGCCCTTTTCGATGGACGGCGAAGCCATTTCCTTCTGCAGGGAAACGAAGGCATTGACATCCTTGGCGCCGAGCAGAGCGGTGAAGTTGGACATGGCGCCTTCGAAAACAGAGCGGGCAGCGGCCAGGTTCAACAGGGCCAGACGCTCGATGCCGTCAAAGGTGGTGTTGGCGAAAAACAGGGCGGTATTGATGCCGGACTTCGCGAAATCTTCGGGTTTGGTGAACATGGTTGAATCTCCTGAGGTTAAGTAATCGGTTGTCAGCACATTTATGTTGCGCTGCAGCATGACTCAATTCTAACCAATGGAAATGGCTTGTCAACCACTTTGTTGCACTGCACCATTTTTCATTCGGGGTGCTGTGGCAAATTCCCAACTAATCCGTCAGAACCGGGTACAGGCCCAGCCTGTCGAGGATTTCAGTCATTGCCTCGGCGGCGCCAAGCGGCAAATAATAGTCCACCATATCGCTGAGCTGGGTGCGTGCCGGATTGATTTCAACGGTCGGAATTCCGCTACAGGCCGCCAGTACGACCGGCTGCGTGATGTACGGAAAAATGCTGGAGGTGCCGATCGTAAAAACGATATCAAAACCCTCCTGAAAGGCATCGATAAAGCGATCAAGCTCACCTTCGGGCAGGGCTTCGCCAAAAAGCACGACCTTGGGCCGTAATACCACGCCACAAACCGGACACAACGGGGGTATTTCGCGTTCGGCTAGGTCTGCGGCAGCTTCCTCGTGAGTGCAGGCCGTACAGACCAATTCCTGCAGGTTGCCGTGAATTTCGATAATCTCCCGGCTACCCGCTTGGCGGTGCAGGCCATCGACGTTCTGGGTAAACACCATAACGCGATCGAGATGCTCTTCCAGGCAGGCAATCGCCAGATGGGCAGCATTCGGCTTGGCACCACGGCAAGTCTTTTCGATCTGGATCAGATATTTCCAGGTGATATCCGGCCGAACGGCAAATATCTGGCCCGAAAGCGCATCTTCAATGCGCATTCCCTCTTCCGTCTCATCACTATCGTAGAGTCCGCCAACGCCGCGGTAGGTTGGCAAGCCGGAGTCCGCTGAAATGCCCGCCCCGGTGATAAAAAGTACCCGCCGGGCATCGCGCAGATGTTCAGCAATCTGCTCCAGTGCAGCGTCAATTGAAGCAGAATAGGTCGTCATCGACGAGGTAAACAGCCTTACTGGATCAGGAACTTGGTGAACAGCACTTCCTTGACGCCGGTTTTTTCATCTTCATGAATGACATGGTTGGCCAACTCAAGGATTTCCTCGATCAGCGCCTTCTTGCCCTCCAGCGTGCGCAACTTTGCAGCGTCTTTACCGGACAACAGCAAGATGATTTCATGCTGAATCATCGGTTTGTATGAGGCCAGTGCATGTTCGGCTTCCGGATTGGCCGCTTCCAGAATCAGGCCGAACTGCAAATAATTTTCAGCACCCAGATTAACGGTGAAAATCATCGGCTCCGGGCCGCCACCACCGCCGCCGTGATCGTTGGCCTGCGCCGACATCGGCATAAGCAGCGCCAGCACCATCAGCAAAGGTGCCACCAAAGCGTGGAACATCCGGGGAGCAACGTTCATAACAGTCCTAAATGATTATTCTTGATTCAAGATACTTGGACTTTATACCGCCTGAAATTGAAAAAAGCCACCTTTGAGCGCCGGACAGGTGACCTTCACCGAGCATACTGCGCCCATTAACCGGTCAAATGGCGGTCCGCACTCCCTCTCATCGGCAGACCAGCGTATATTTCGCCCTCCACTCAGGGCCTTCGACCACGATTCGGCCCGGCACTGCCCACAAGATCACGCAAATCATGCCCCTCCCCAGTTTCGACCCCGCCCTCTATCCGGCCCAGCTGGCCAGTAAACTCGCCCATTTCGAGCAGACCTTCGCCGCGCTAGGCGTCGCCAATACCGTTGCTCATGCCTCAACGCCGCTGCACTACCGTCTGCGCGCCGAATTCCGCATCTGGCACGATGGCGACCGCCTTGACTACGCCATGTTCGATCCGGAAGACCCGCGGGTGCCGATCACGCTCGACACCTTCCCGCCTGCCGCCGAATCCATCTGCGCGCTGATGCCGCGCCTGCGCGACCGTCTGGCCATCAGCCCCATGCTGCGCCGCAACCTGTTTCAGGCCGACTTTCTTGCCACGTTGAGCGGCGACATGCTGGTGACGCTGATCTACCACCGTACGCTCGATGATGCCTGGGAAACCGCCGCCCGCGAAATGGCCGCCGAACTCGGCATCCGCCTCATCGGCCGCAGCCGTGGCCAAAAAAAGGTACTCGACCGCGACTGGGTGCTCGAAGAAATCGAACTCAACGGCCGCCAGCTGCGCTACAAGCAAGTTGAGGGCAGCTTCACCCAGCCCAACGGCGGCGTGAATCGCCAGATGCTCGGCTGGGCCTGCCAGCAGGCCGCCGGCATTGGTGGCAATATGGTCGAGCTGTACTGCGGGAACGGCAATTTCACCATCGCGCTCTCACCGCTATTCGACAAGGTACTCGCCACCGAAGTCAGCAAATCGTCCGTCCATGCCGCCCAGTTCAACCTCGAAGCCAATAACATCGAGAACGTCGCCATCGCCCGCATGTCGAGCGAGGAATTCAGCGACGCCCTGTCCGGCCGCGAAGAATTCACGCGCCTGAAAGAGGTCGACCTCGAACCCTTCCGCCATGCCACGCTGTTCGTCGATCCGCCACGCAGTGGGCTGGATGCCATCACGCTCGAACTGGCCCGTAGCTTCGACCGTATCCTGTACATTTCCTGCAACCAGCAAACCCTGCTCGACAACGTCACCGCCCTGCAGGACACCCACGCTATCAGCGCCTCTGCGGTATTCGACCAGTTTCCCTACACGCACCATCTGGAGTGCGGCCTGCTGCTGACGCGGCGCCAGTGGTCTGCTTCGCAATAAGCGAGCCATAATGAAAGCGTCGGATTTGTGTTCACGGCTAGGCGCGAACCGCAGCAATAGCCTTACCTATTGCGAGGATGAGCAACGACGCCGTGGATACGGAGGCCCCAGCTTGTCAGCCTGCCGCCGGCCGGCTGCGACCCAGTGGCGGTGGCCAACACCGCCACGCACCCGAGCCTCCCCATGAAAAGAACTGATCTCTACAAAAACCTCGCCAGCAAGATCGACCGCGACATGAAACAAGCCGGAAGCCCGGACCGCTTCGGCCAGGCCGCCGTCCTTGATCGCAAGGAACAACGCAAGCTGGACCAGGCCAAAGGTCTCATCCCCTTCGCCGTCAAGCTCGATGCACAACTCGCCGAACAGCTCCGCACCCTGGCCGAAGCCAGCGAAGGCGGCATCAATGAAGTGGTCGATACGCTGCTGCGCAAAGGCCTTGCCGCTGGCGTTTAACTGACGTTCGCAGCATGGGCGGGTTAAACTCGCCCTTTGGTTGTTCCCTTTTCGCTATTTAGCAATTGCCCTCCCCGCCCATGACATTTTCTACGCTCGGCCTTGCCGAAACGCTGCTCCAATCCCTCGAAACGCTCGGCTACAAGACGCCGACGCCGATTCAGGAGCAAGCCATCCCCGCCATCCTCGAAGGGCGCGACTTGATGGCCGCAGCCCAGACCGGCACCGGCAAGACCGCCGGCTTCGCGCTGCCCATCCTGCACAGCCTGGCCACCGACGGCATCAAGGTCGGCAGCAATTCCGTGCGCGCCCTTGTGCTCGTGCCGACGCGCGAACTGGCCGAACAGGTCCACGCCAGCTTCCGCCAGTACGGCGAACACACCAGCGTCAGCACCTACGCGGCCTACGGCGGCGTCAGCATCAACCCGCAGATGATGCGCCTGCGCCGCGGCGTCGATGTCCTTGTCGCGACGCCCGGCCGCCTGCTCGACCTCTACAGCCAGAACGCCCTCAAGCTCAACAAGGTGCAAGTACTCGTCCTCGACGAAGCCGACCGCATGCTCGACCTCGGCTTCTCAACCGAACTCGACGCCGTCTTCGCCGCCCTGCCCAAGAAGCGGCAGACCCTGCTCTTCTCGGCCACCTTCTCCGAAGTCATCCGCAGCCTCGCCAAGGCCCGCCTGCGCAACCCGCTGACCATCGAAATCAGCCCGCCCAACAGCACCGTCAAGGCCGTCAAACAGTGGATGGTGCCGGTCGACAAGAAGCGCAAGACCGAGCTCTTCCTGTTCATGCGCAAGGACCGGAAATGGGGACAGGTGCTCGTCTTCGTCAAGACCAAGCGCGGCGCCGACGACCTGGTCGGCATCCTCCAGGCCAAGCGCATCAAGGCCGATGCCATCCACGGCGACAAACCGCAACCGGCCCGCCTGCGCGCCCTGGAAAGCTTCAAGACCGGCGAAGTGCAGATCCTCGTCGCCACCGACGTCGCCGCCCGCGGGCTGGACATCGACGACCTGCCGCAAGTCGTCAATTTCGACCTGCCCATCGTCGCCGAAGACTACATCCACCGCATCGGCCGCACCGGCCGCGCCGGCGCCACCGGCGAAGCCATCTCGCTCGTCTGCGCCGACGAAGCCCCGATGCTCGCCGCCATCGAAACGCTGCTCAAGCAAACCCTCAGCCGCGAAGAAGAACCGGGCTTCGAACCCGATCACCGCATTCCGCTGACCGGCGCCGCCGCAATCGCGGCAAAGAAGATCAAAAAACCAAAGGTCGCCGGCGGCCGAGGCGGCAAAGGCACACCAAACAACTGGGTCGGCTTCGACGACGCCCCCAAACGCCCCGGCGCCCGGCCGGCAGCCCGTCCGGGCGGAGTCCCACGGTCAACCGGAAAAAATGGCCAAAAACAAAATCGGTCGGGTGGTCGCTGAACGAGAAATCAGGGGCTGAAATGAAAAATGGCACTTCATTGGAAGTGCCATTATTTCGTTGACTGAACCACCAATCAATTTGCCAGCCTATCGGCTACTTGTGTCGTTCGAGTCCTGATCGGCTCGCCAACTCAGACAGTTCTGGGAACTGGAAAATTGAGTTCCTCATTCGGTAGGGCGCACCCGAGAAGTTGATTATCGGCACTAGTTTTTGAAAATTGAAGTTTCTAAGTGATGAATGTGTAACACACTATATTTCAATTTCACGCTTCAAGTGCCCAGCCAATGAATTTCCATTATGCAACCAACCATCTTGTCCAGTCAGCTGATCAACTCGAATCTGCCACGATTCCGCCAACACAGCTAGGATAGTTCCGAAAAGCTCGGTTTTCTCACATGAAGGCCAAAGGTCAGCCAAATTGCCAATTTTGTCTTCATTTCCAGAAATATAGCCTGGACGGTCTGACTCATGGTCACCGTCCAATACGATGATTAACTCATCTTGAGTTCGATCTTTCGAAGCTGACCATTTTTTAATAGCTGTCCAAGGGCCGGTGTTATATGCGAAGAATACCGATTGTTTGCCTGATAACGTTGTAAGCAATTCGCGACAACTGACTTGTCTCAGATCCCCAGGGACTTTAAGCAAACTCACCCAAGGAACAGAAGACTCTTTGAGACATTGGGCACCATATGCCCGAACACAAAAACAGAGGTGATCAAGCTGAGTGATTAGAAACTCATTTCTACCCAAAGAGTCTAGATGTTCAACAATCATCGGCCGTATGGCCTCACGCGCCTGCTCCATGATCATGGAGACATCTGCATCTAACGCTTGCCGACGACTTGCATCCGGCGTCACATTATCAACGTCAATCACACCTGAGAATCCATAGGTACGAATCGCCTGAAGTGCTAAACCTTTCAAGCACAGCAGACTCTCACCGGTTGTACTAGCCAAAAGCCTGACATTGTCATTTCTATACTCAGGCCAAATATCCCACGACGGAGCGAAGTCATCTCCTCCATAACGGATTCGGCCGCGTCGATAATGCAAGTAGCGGTCGTGAATGTCATCGATTTTTGAAATCGGTGATCGATTTTCTCCAAGACGGGTTAAGGCATTATTTACCCAATTGTGGAACTCATTTGGAGAAACCGATGAAAACCATCCACGGGATATATTTGTTGTTTCCCCATCAACGGTAACCTTTATTGGATGATTGAGAGCCGGGGCATATATCCTAACCATTTCACCCAATTTACCCAGAGACTCTAAAACCCTTGGCTTAAGTTTGATGGAAACTTTCGTTCCACTACCTGGGACAACTCCAATTGACCGCAATTCACCACGGCGTCCTAATCCACTTAATGTTAAGGAATGACGAGCTTCGCCAGCGCGGTTTGATTCAACTACAACAGTATCACCAAGCATAAATACAGAGAGAAATCCAATACCAAATTTACCCGCAGGCTTGTATCCAGCAGCATTTGGGAAATCAATATAAAATTGGGATGACCAATAGTCAGATGCGATTGCGATCAGAAAATCTGAAATCACTTTCTGCGACATTCCAACTCCGTAATCAATAATCTCCAGAACTGGCTGCTCACCTGACCTGAGCGATATTTCAATAGGCAAATTCAATGCGGCTTTTTCGTACTCAGAAGTAGTAATCGCAGCTTTTAAGCCAACAGCATCTCTAGCATTCTGAATTAACTCTCTGACAGCAGCTAGAGGATCGGGGCCATATAAAGACTCTCCCGCAAGCAGTTGTACTAGCTTAGAAATCGAACCAGCACGAACGTTTACTTCTATAGGAAGAAATCCCGACGTTGGTATTGAGATCGCCGCTGCTTCTGGCGATTCAGCGCCACGAACCCCCTCGAGTGAAAATCGATTACAGCTTGATGTCCGACGATCCAAATACCGCTTGACCGCACGAATTTCAGCGTCTAGGCCTCGCAAAAGATCGTAATAAAGCCACCATGCATCTACGTCGGCAACCTTCCTCGATGAGCGATATTCAAGGCTATTTCCGTTTCTATCAGGACCATCAACGTTCTCTTGAGCCAGCCAGTGAACCAAGCTATCGGAAGGCAACTGTCGCAATACTCTATCTATCGTGGGAGCTCGATCTCGATTAATGTGTGCGTAGTCGACAATTCGTAAAATACATGCAATCAAACCTAAGTCACCAGACCGCCCCCCTGGTAACGAAACAGACTGCAGGCGACCAAACTCATGGTCTAGCTTCTCTAAACTCCAGTGATGGCTTGCTGCAATTCGCCCGCAGTCCATCCCCCAGGCATCCCTTATTTGCTTGGGTTCAATTAAATAAATATCTGTTCCTGGAATACTGCCAGTCGCTAATTCAATCGCCGCAGACGCGTGAATAGAACGAACTGCAACGCTCAAAGCGGCTGCCTGAACATCTTCCGACAATTGCTGCTCAGTTGGCATCGACGCTAGATACCCTAACCAAGGCTTCGATTCTTTCAGACTCTTTATACCTTCATCTGTAGCAGCGTATGCCATACCGATATCATGAAGATAAAACCCCGAGGCCAAAATAAATCCCTCCGCTGGCGAAAGGGTGTTTATTTCATCATTAGTAAGAACTCGCCCTGTGACACCCCATAACGCATCCATGTGACGAATTGAATGATCAGTAAACCTAGGGACTGTTCTATCAATAGTGGCAGCAAGTCGAATTGCATTGGCCCGCAACAATGAAAGGCTAGCCAGCAATTCTGCGTCACTGGCAATAACTGAATACAGTTGCGATTGTTGAATAACCAGGGGGAAATCCATTGGTGTCCTTAGCCATATACCCCCCGTCCAAGTAACACGGGGGGCTATGAATACATGGAAAACGGCAGATTACGCGGTTTGCATGAAGCGCTCAAGGAAAAGACCAGCTCAAGCGAAAGTCAGAAAACAAAAAAGCCACCCGAAGGTGGCTTTTTCATGAATTTTTGGTGCGCCCGGAGCGATTCGAACGCCCGACCCCTTGGTTCGTAGCCAAGTACTCTATCCAGCTGAGCTACGGGCGCACACCTAAACTGCTTTTTACTGCTGCTGCCGATTTTTTCAACCTTCGGCGGGTTGTTCTGCTGGTGCGCCCGGAGCGATTCGAACGCCCGACCCCTTGGTTCGTAGCCAAGTACTCTATCCAGCTGAGCTACGGGCGCACTGTCAGAGCGGCGCATTATACGGAGGCCCGCGTAGAATGCAAGGGTTTCGAGGAAATTAGCCGATGAGTTTCGCCTTTGTTCGCATGCCGAAATACCCTGAGTGCTGGTCGAGTTGTGGCTCGTGCGCGAGCGGCGATGTGTTCATTCTTGAGGTTTTGGTCAAGACAGGCGACTTGGTGGCCCGCGAGGACAATATTCTGACGCTGGAGACCGGCAAGGTGGCGCTGGACATTCCCAGCCCGCAGGCGGGCTTGGTCGTTCAGGTTCATGTTACAGAGGGCGATACAGTCGATGAAGGCGCGCTACTGATAACGCTGGAAACCGTCTAAGCAGCCGACTCAAGGGGGTATCGCCCTCTTTTGTCACTTTGGGAGGTCGACCTCCATGGCGTTGCGTACTTCACGTACGCCACGCACGCCGCTGGCCAGGTCAAGCGCCCGGCGCAGCGCATGTTCGTCAGGTACCGTGCCGGCTATTGTGACGACGGCAGATCTGGACAGGATGCGGAATTGCGAGCCGGTAAGGCCTACGTCCGTACGCAACACGGTTTCTACTTTTTCGGTGAGCGCTGCGTCGTGGACTTCGTTGTTGGCGATCAGGGCTGCGACGGCTTTGGGGTCGTCGGTGGCAAAGGCAGAGAGGCCGAGGCCGGCAAAGGTTGCGGCAGCGGTAAGGCTAACCACCATCAGGTGACGTTTGATCATGGCAAATCCCTTCTTTTGTTGATTGCAATTCATCATTGCGAACTTCGTGCCATGTTTAAATTATTCATATAAATCAAATAATTGGTTTTAATTGCTGATTTTTAAGCTGTGGATTCAGTCGTTGCGGAACGACAAGTGTTTTTGAGCTTGTCTGTATCCGGCGTCGTGTCATGCGATACCGGGACGTTCGCCGCTCGAAAACACCGAATCTCCTTCGCTGCGGAACATGGCGGGCGTCAGGTCGTGCTTTTGCAACAGACGGTAGAACTCTGTCCGGTTACGTTCAGCCAGACGCGCGGCATCGGCGACATTGCCGTCAGTGAGTTTGAGCAACTGGACGAGGTAATTGCGCTCGAACCGCTGCTTGGCTTCGGCATAGTTCAGGGCATCCATGGGCGGTACGCGTAGCGCGCGCTGAACTAGGCTGAGCGGGATGAGCGGCGTTGAGGTCAGCGCGCAGCTTTGTTCCACAACATTGAAGAGCTGTCGGACATTGCCCGGCCAGGCGGCGGTGGCAAGGGCTTCAAGGGCTTCAGGGGCAAATCCGTTGACCGGCTTGCCGTATTTGCCGGCGAGCAGTTGCACAAAATGGGAGGCCAGCAAGGGAATGTCTTCACGCCGCTCATCGAGGCGCGGCAGGTTGAGCGAGACAACGTCAAGACGGTAGTAGAGGTCTTCGCGGAACTGCCCTTGCGCCATGGCGGCGTCGAGGTCCCGGTGTGTCGCCGACAACAGACGGACATCAACCGGCTCGGCCTTGGTAGTGCCGACCGGGCGCACGACGCGCTCCTGCAGCACGCGCAACAGCTTGACCTGCAGGGCGAGCGGCATGTCGCCGATTTCGTCGAGAAAGAGCGTGCCACCATTGGCGGTCTGGAACAAACCGACGCGGCTGGCGCCGGCACCGGTAAACGCGCCCTTGGCGTGACCGAAAAGTTCGGATTCGAGCAGTTGTTCCGGTATGGCGCCACAGTTGATGGCGACGAATGGCCCATTGGCGCGCGGGCTGGCGCGATGGATGGCGCGGGCCAAGACTTCCTTGCCGGTGCCGCTTTCGCCGCGTATCAACACGCTGGCGTCAGAGGCAGCGACCATACGCGCTTCGGCCATCAGTTCGGCCATGCGGCTACTGCGAAAGATGACGCCAACCATCCACGCATCGTCGCCACGCTTGCCAGTGATACCGAGATCGTCACCGGATGGCGAGGATGGCGCCGAGAGTTGCAGGGCGCGGTCGATTTTTTCGAGCAGTATCTGGCTATCGAAAGGCTTGGTCAGGTAGCCGAAAACGCCGCGTGATGTGGCATCAACGGCATCCGGAATGTTGCCGTGTGCCGTGAGCAGGATGACGGGCAGCGTCGGCCGCGTCCGGCGGATTTCTTCAAACAGCGCCAGGCCGTCCTGACCGGGCAGACGGATGTCGCTGACGACCACGCGCGGAGGGTCGATGGCAATCTGCGTCAGCGCCTGCTCGGCGGAGCCAACTGCGGTAATTCGGAAGCCCTTGGCCCTCAGGCGCATGGTCAGCAGCTTCAGGATGTCTTCATCGTCGTCAACGACGAGTACGTGGGCGCCAGTGCTCATCGTTTTACTCCTTCCGGCCTGACCGCACGCGGTCGGGGAATCAGCGTTCGTTCGATATTGGCGAGGCTGTCGAGCTTGTCCTGAAGTTCAGCCGCTTTGCGCTGGCTTTCCTTCAGTTGCGAGTTCAACTGCTGCACCTGCTTTTCGAGCTGATATTCGAGTTTTATCCGCTCCAGATAGTTGTCGGCAACCTGCCGGGCCAGCGGATGAAACGGCACGGCAGCAGGGTCGTTGGATTTGAGGATGCTATCAAGGAGTGACAAGCCCTTGCCCAAATCCTGCTGAACCCGCGGATGGCCGAGCAGCATCGCCATTCTGATCTGCGTGTAGGGAATCTGCTGAACGGCAACCAATATCATGCGCTCCCGGCCAAGTTCAGCCGGTGTCATTTTTGCGAGGCCCTGGTAATACACCAAGGCGGCCTCCGGGGTTATTTCGTCAGCATTCGAGACCTTCTTGACCAGCGGTGCCATACCGCCGGTACAACCAGACAAAATCAGAGCGAAGAGCAGTCCGGCGACGAGACTCTTCAGGATGCAAATAGAACAATGGTCGTTACTGTGCATCAGGTATTTCCACACAAAAATGGGCGCCCGTTGCTTGCGGAACGAGAAAAACCGCGCCTCCCATAGCTCGCACTAGTTCGCGAACGATAGAAAGTCCGACCCCGCTGCCCTGCCGCGGTGCCGGTGCCATACGTTGTCCCTGAACAAAGGGATCGAAAATCCGTTGCCGATCTTCGTCGGCAATTCCCGGTCCCTGATCGATGCAGTCGAAGTGCCAGAGGCCATCTGCATGGCTGACCAGCAAGCGGATCTCGCCTTGTTCGGGACTGAAATCGATGGCGTTGGACAGTAGATTGTCGAGCACGATGGCCATCTTTTCGGCGTCGAGCATGGCGGCTTCATCAGGCGCCTCGACGACGATATTCAATTGCCGCGACTGGCTGTGCAACTCCCGGCGTTGAACCACGGATGCCAGCAGCTTGCGCGGCTTGACCGGCGCAATCTGCAGGCGTCGTGCTTCAAAGGCTGCCGCGTTAAGCGTCAGCAGACTCTCAATTTGCTCCTGAAGACTTCCCACGTTGTGCTGGAGTATCTCGACAACTTCACGCTGCCCTGCTGCCAGTGGTCCGGGCACTTCTTCACGCAACAGGGAAACGCCCTCCTTTAATGCAGTCAGCGGCGTTTTCAGTTCATGCGAAACATGGCGTAGCGCCCGCTCGCGATCTGCTTCCAGTTCAGCCAGGCGCTGGCGCAGCCAGTCAACCCTTTTGCCAAGCTGGCGCAAGTCAGCCGGCCCGCCCACCGTAACCGCTTCGTCGAAGCGGCTTGCGCCTAGACGAACGATTGCCTGTTCAAGGTGGCGAACCGGCCGGACAAGCCACCATCCCATTGCCAATGCTACAAGCAGCGCCCCCACCAAAGCCAACCCGATTCGCCCACCCAGGCGTAGTCGATTGGCTTCCAGTTCGTCCAGCGACTTCCGGCTCTCCGCTTCTATCCACCGTTGCCCGGCTTGTTTGAGCAGACCGTCAAGCTCGGCCATCCGGGACAGCAAGGGAAGGATTTCTGCTTGCGAAATATTTTGATCCAGACCGCTGCGCAATGCCGAGGCAACCATGCGCCACCCGCCCAGCAGGGGTAGTAGCGGTTCTGCGGCCAGACCGTCCAGCCGATCAACGACGGCCAGCGACTGGGTAAGATGCTCATCGAAACGCTGCCGGAAAACAGGGTTATCCAATACGAGATACTGGCGGGCACTGCGTTCGATGTCGACGGTACGCTCGCCAAGCTCCTGAACCGAAGCCATTAATTGGATGGCGCGATCGCTGCTCTGCCGGCTCTGGTCGACCAGATGCTCCACCACTAGCCAGCTTTGTACCGCCGCTCCGCCAAGTAGCAAAACGATCAATGCAAAGCCGAGCAACATGCCTTGGCGGAAGGAAATTCTGTTCATTCGGGTTCTGTGGAATAAAACTGGAGTTTAAACCGCAACTACTTTGCTGAAAGATTGGCCAACCGGATCATTCCGGATAATCACCACCAAAACAGTTGATATTTAACTCAATATATTCAATTTGTTACACATTTGTCGCAAAACCACGACAGCTTATAGGTATAGACTGGCAGCGTTTTAGGAAATTAGCAAAAAAATCTGTCGCCATTTCACGACTAAAGATGAGTAAGTAGTTAATATTAACTTTATATTTAATCTTCAAACCATTGTTTTAATGACAATTATTTTACATGGCATGCTTCTCGCAATGAGCTTCCGGACAGTCAATCGTCGAAAACCTCAATACGGGAGTCAACATGTTCAACAAACCCAGTCTCACCAACCGCAATGACGCCATCACCCGCAAGGAGGTCAATAACATCCTTGGCAGTGGCAGCAATCTCAACCCCCCATCGACAACGACCAGCACGACATCGACCCCAGTCACTCAGCCTGAAAAGACCGAAGCTGCCAGCGCACCGGAAGCTGTCATCGGCGCGCGACTGATCGTCGGCCCGGATGTCAAGCTCAAGGGCGCCGAAATTCTTGATTGCGACACGCTCGTGGTCGAAGGTCGCGTTGACGCAACCATGGATAGCCGGGTGATCCGCATCGCTGAAAACGGCTCGTTTTCCGGCAAGGTCAGTATCGACATTGCGGAAATTCACGGTACTTTTGAAGGCGAACTGACCGCACGTTCGCAACTCATTATTCATGCGACCGGCAAGGTTCATGGCAAGATTCGCTACGGCAAGCTGGTCATTGATGAAGGTGGCGAACTGTGCGGCGATATCAGCACGCTTTCCGCCGAAAAAACCAATCAGTTCCACCTTCGTGACGAGGCAGTCAAACCCCTCGCTGCTGTGGCTGGTTGATTCCTAACGTCGCTCCTCATAGAATGTCGCCTATGCAAATCGTCATACCCTCAGGCTCCACGCCATCAGCCGGATTCATGTCCGCGCTAATGTCATCTGTGGGGAGCGGTAACTCTTTCGGTGCAAATGTCGATTTTGATTCGCAGGAACTGACTGTTGCACCTGCCGTCACCTACCAACAGCATCGCGCCTGCGCAGCATTGGTTCGCCGAATGTATTCCTGGCGTGGGTATCGGCTTTCCCCACCCCGCCAGCTAATCGGCGATCCGAATCATGCGACGCTTGGTGGCTGGCTGGATGGCGAACTTGTTGCAACGATGACCACTTCCCGTGATTCAAGCGCCGGTTTGCTCGTCGACAAACTTTACGCGGACGAAATGGCCAAGCTGCGCAAACCGGCCCGCGTCATTTGCGAAGTTACCCGACTGGCCGTTGACAGTGAAGCCAACGATCCGGCGTTACTGAAATCACTGTTCCGCTCCACCTACAAATATGCCAAGGCAGTTTTTGGCGTGACAGATGTTGTCATTGAAGTTAACCCGCGGCATGCAGGGTACTACCGTCGGGAATTCGGATTTTCTCAGGTCGGCGACCTCCGCACCTGCCCCCGGGTCAACGCGCCGGCGGTTCTACTGCATCGATCCATGGGCAATAGGCGACTCTAGGTTTCTTTCTTGTTTCGGCAATGGCCAGCTCCCGAGCACCGGGAGGCTGGCCATTTGCTTTGAAGGGCCGTAGACTCGCGCATCATTAATATTTACGACTACAGGTAGGTTCAATGGCTCAATACGTTATGTCCATGCTGCGCGTCAGCAAGATCGTCCCGCCCAAGCGGCAGATCATCAAGGATATTTCCCTCTCCTTCTTCCCCGGTGCCAAAATCGGCCTGCTCGGTCTGAATGGTTCCGGCAAATCGACCGTGCTCAAGATCATGGCCGGGGTGGACAAGGAATACGACGGCGAGGTCCAGCATCTTGCGGGCGTTTCCATCGGTTATCTGCCACAGGAGCCACAGCTCGATGCCGCCAAAACGGTACGCGAGGAAGTCGAGTCGGCTTTGGGCGAAGTAATGCAGGCCCAAGCCAAGCTGGATGAGGTTTATGCCGCCTATGCCGACCCGGAGGCCGATTTCGACAAGCTGGCCGAGGAACAGGCCCGCCTTGAGGCAATCATTTCCACTGCCGGCTCGGATACCGAGGCACAGATGGAACTGGCTGCCGATGCGCTGCGCCTGCCGCCTTGGGATGCCGTAATCGGTGTGCTCTCCGGCGGAGAAAAGCGCCGCGTCGCGCTGTGCAAGCTACTGCTCGCCAAGCCCGACATGCTGCTGCTCGACGAACCAACCAACCACCTGGACGCCGAATCAGTCGAATGGCTGGAACAGTTCCTCGTCCGCTTCCCGGGCACTGTCGTCGCCGTCACCCATGATCGCTACTTCCTCGACAACGCCGCCGAGTGGATTCTCGAACTCGACCGTGGTCACGGCATTCCGTACAAGGGCAACTATTCCAGCTGGCTTGAGCAGAAGGAAGCCCGCCTGGAGACCGAAAACAAGCAGATCGACGCCCACATGAAGGCGATGAAGCAGGAACTGGAATGGGTTCGCTCCAATCCCAAGGCTCGTCAGGCCAAGAGCAAATCCCGTCTGTCACGCTTCGAGGAGTTGTCGAGCCAGGAATACCAAAAGCGCAACGAGACGCAGGAAATCTTCATTCCGGTCGGCGAGCGTCTGGGTGGCAAGGTTATTGAGTTCAACGGCGTCACCAAGTCGTTTGGCGACAAGTTGCTGATGGATAACGTCAGCTTCACCATTCCGGCTGGCGCCATTGTCGGCATCATCGGCCCGAACGGCGCCGGTAAATCGACGCTGTTCAAGATGATCACCGGGCAGCAACAGCCGGATTCCGGCACGGTCGACATTGGCCCAACTGTCAAGATGGCCTACGTCGATCAGTCGCGCGATTGCCTTGATGGCAGCAAGACCGTCTTCGAAGAGCTGGCGCAGGGCAGCGATATCCTGCAGATCGGCAAGTTTGAAATGCCGTCACGCGCCTACATCGGCCGCTTCAACTTCAAGGGTGCGGATCAGGGTAAGCAGGTTGGCAATCTGTCCGGTGGTGAACGCGGTCGTCTGCATCTGGCCAAGACGCTGATGACCGGCGGTAACGTCCTGCTGCTCGACGAACCGTCCAACGACCTTGACGTGGAAACCCTGCGTGCGCTGGAAGACGCCCTGCTCGAATTCCCCGGCTGCGCGATGGTCATCTCGCACGACCGCTGGTTCCTCGACCGCATCTGTACGCACATCCTGGCAGCCGAAGGCGATTCGCAGTGGAATTTCTTCGAAGGCAACTTCCAGGAATACGAAGAAGACAAGAAGAAGCGTCTTGGCGAAGAAGGTGCCAAGCCGAAGCGGATTCGTTACAAGCCGATTACCCGCTAAAAAACCAATGGCCAAAATTTCGATTTTGGCCATTTTTTCCGGTAGACCGCGCCCCGAAGGAAGCACCCTTGGGGTGTAGGAATCACGCTAACGCCGGAAAGAGAATGCAAAACGGGCGCCGCTTGGCGCCCGTTCTTTCTTCCTCCCCCCGCCAATGCGGAAGGCTGAAACTGAAATTCTTAGTGCTTCAGATTAGCAGAGAAAACTGCCTTTGACTTCTCGGAAAACTGAAATTCATTAAAAGCACGATCGATTTCGGCTTCGTTGCGGCCTTCGGAATGATCTTCGAAGTTGATGCCGATCAGCTTGCCATTGGCGGCCAGCGTCTGGAAGGCAAAACGCCACCGTTGTGCTTCAGCCAGGCGCTCGCGCAGTTCGGCTTCGTTGGAAATCGTAATACCGGCTTTCTTCAGTGAATCCAGGAATTGATCGAAGGATTCGTTGCTCAGACTGCCCATTTATGTCTCTCCGTTTATATGCGGTGTTTGGTCACCATGAGCCTAATAACGACTCGACTTTGATTCGGTTGACACGAAAGTGAGAGAAGTTTGAATGCGATAATGTCGCCCCATGAAGAAGCCAAATACCACCGCCGACATTCCTGAAATCCGCCCCGGGCAGTCCATCGAACTGCTCAAGGAACTCCACATCCTCACCCGTGACGGAAAGCTGAATCAGGACACTCGGCGCAAGCTAAAACAGGTCTATCACCTCTATCAATTCATCGAACCGCTGCTGGATGGCGCCGAGACACTGGTCGACCATGGGGCCGGCAAGTCCTATCTCGGATTCATCCTCTACGATCTCTGTATCAAGAATCGCGCCAGCGGCGAGATCATTGGCATAGAAACGCGCCAGGAGCTGGTTGAGAAATCCCGCGAACTGGCCGCCAGGCTTGGCTTTGAGCGCATGCGCTTCCTTGCCTGCACGGTAGAGGATTCACTAACAGCGCCTGAGTTGCCAGCCAGCGTGGATGTCGTGACAGCGCTACACGCCTGCAATACCGCAACCGACGATGCCATCCGTTTCGCGCTGACCAAGAACGCCCGCCATATCGTCCTCGTCCCTTGCTGTCAGGCCGAAGTCGCCGCCACCATGCGTGCCCGGAAGAACGAATCGCTGTCGCAAAAACCGCTGTCTGAACTTTGGCGACACCCGATCCACACCCGAGAGTTGGGCAGCCACCTGACCAACGTGCTGCGCTGCCTGTTGCTGGAGTCGCACGGCTACGACGTCACCGTCACAGAACTGGTTGGCTGGGAACATTCGATGAAGAACGAACTGATCATCGCCTCAAAACGCGAAAAAGGCAGCGGCAATCCCCGGAAAAATGCCCGCGAACGGGCCGAAGCCATCCTGCACGAGTTCAATCTCGAAGAACTTGCCCCGCGTTTCACGTACTAAGGCGCCATGACCCGCATTCAACACCCCCTCGAACTCCTCGCGCCGGCCAAGAACGCCGATTTCGGCATTGAAGCCATCAAGCACGGCGCCGATGCTGTCTATATCGGCGGCCCGGCTTTTGGTGCCCGCTACGGCGCCGGCAACGATGTCGCCGATATCAAACGCCTGTGCGATTTTGCCCACCGCTATCGCGCCAAGGTCTTTGTCGCGCTCAATACCATCCTGCACGACGACGAACTGGACGGTAGCCGTCTATTGGCCTGGGAACTCTACGAAGCCGGCGCTGACGCACTGATCATTCAGGACATGGGTTTGCTGGAAATGGACCTGCCGCCCATCCAGCTCCATGCCAGCACGCAGACCGACAATCGCAATGCCGACAAGGTGAAGTTTCTTGAAGATGCCGGGTTCTCACAGGTCGTTCTGGCGCGCGAATGTAGCTTAAACGAAATTATTAACATTGCCTCACAAACCAATGTTTCATTGGAGTATTTTGTTCACGGCGCACTGTGCGTTGCGTTCAGCGGCCAGTGCTACATCAGCGAAGCCCACACCGGGCGCAGTGCCAATCGCGGCGAATGTTCGCAGCCTGCCGCCTGCCCTACACGCTGGTCGACGACAAGGGCAAGACGATCACCGAGAACCAGCATCTGCTCTCGATGAAGGACAACAACCAGACCGACAACATGCTGGAGCTGGCCCGCGCCGGCGTCTGCTCCTTCAAGATTGAAGGGCGGCTGAAAGACCTCAGCTACGTCAAAAACATCACGGCGCATTACCGCGCCCTGCTCGACGAAATCATCGCGAACAATCCCGAATTTACCCGCGCCTCCAGCGGCCGCAGCACCATCACCTTCACGCCGCAGCCCGACAAGACCTTCAACCGTGGCTACACCGACTATTTTGCCGGTGGCCGCCAGGACGACATCGGCGCCTTCGATTCGCCGGCTTTTGTCGGCGAGTTGATCGGCGAAGTCGTCGACATCGGCGATGGCTTTTTCACCGTCAATGCTGAAAAGCCCTTCCACAACGGCGACGGCGTGTGTTTCTACAACAGCGAAGGCATTTTGATCGGCATGCGGATCAATCGCGCCGATGGTAAAACCTTGTTCCCGGCCGAGATGCCGGAGGAATTGACTGAAGGCGCCACCCTCTTCCGCAACCGTGATCAGGAATTCGAGCGCTCGCTGGAGAAAGAATCGGCAGATCGGCGCATTTCGGTCAAACCAGTGCTGACTGAAACCGAAGATGGCTTCACATTGACGCTGACTGACGAAGATGGCGTAGCTGCTACGGTCAACCGGAAAAATGGGCCAAAATCGGAATGGCAACTGGCCCAAAATCCCGAGGCAAGCCATGGCCAAGCTCAAGGAAAACCTGGGCAAATTCGGCAACACGATGTTCGTCGCCGAACCCGTCGAGCTAAAGCTGTCGCAGCCGTGGTTCCTGCCGGTCAGCGCCATCAACGCCCTGCGCCGCGAAGCGACCGAACAGCTCGAAGCCGCCCGCATAGCCAGCCACCCGCGCCCGCCGCGCGCCCAGCCAGCCACCAACCCGGTGCCCTACCCGCAGGAAGAACTGACCTACCTCGGCAACGTGTTCAACATCAAGGCCCGCCAGTTCTACGAGAAGCACGGCGTCAAGCTGATCGAGGAAGCCTACGAGGCCGGCAACGAAAAGGGCATGGTCTCGCTGATGATCACCCGCCACTGCCTGCGCTACAGCTTCAACCTGTGCCCAAAGGAAGTGAAGCACCTCAAGCCGGATCCGATGACGCTGATCAATGGCAGCGAAAAGCTGATCCTCAAGTTCGACTGCAAGGCCTGCGAAATGCACGTCGTCGGCAAGATGAAGAAAGGCGTCAAACTCAATCTCGGCACCATCCGCCCCATCTGAAAGCGGTGCTTGCACGATGAAACCGATCCCCTGCCCTCCTGCCGGCAAACCATGGTCAAGCAACGTTTTGAGCGCCTGCACCATGGTGAAGTCGTTCTTGATTTGTGTTTTCCTGCCAGGGCATCTGGTTTGACGAATTCGAAAGCGTCCAGATCACACCGGGTGGCATCGTCGAGTTATTCAAGCTGCTGCACGAACACCGCGACGACCAGCGCATTCCGCTTCGCGAGCCGCTCCAGTGCCCGCGCTGCAACGAACGCCTGCTGCATGGCCTGGATGTCGCCAAGCACGGCGGCCAGTTCAACTATCACCGTTGCCTGCAAAACACGGCCGCTTCACCACCTTTGCCCAATTCATGATCGAAAAGGGCTTCGTGCGGCAGCTTCATCCGGCAGAAATCAACGAACTATCGGCCAAGGTCGGCATCATTCGCTGCATGGGTTGCGGTGCGCCAGTCGACATCCGTAAGGATCACGCCTGCAGCCATTGCCGCGCGCCGATCACCATTCTTGACCCGCAAGCCATCGAACAGGCGCTCTCCCGTTTTCACCATGCCGAAGAACGCCGCACGACGCGCGATGTTGAGGCGCTGGGCGACGCCATCGTCATGCGAGAGAGAGAAATCACGCCTGAAGCGAATGAAGCAGGAACCGGAAAATGCAGGCTTGATCGACGTCATCGACCTCGTTTCGGCCGGCGCAGAATTTGTCTGGCACCTGATCAGGCGTTGATCAAGCATAAAAAGGCGAACCGCGGTTCGCCTTTTTCTCCACTCAAGAATTACTGAACGCGAATCTCGACGCGGCGTCCCTTCTTCTGCACTACCCGTACCCACCGTTGATTCCGGCTTGCGCATCTTGACGCGCTCCATCGCAACACCACCGGCTACCAGCGCATCGCGTACCGACAGGGCGCGCTGCTTGGCCAATTCGGCATTATGGGCGGGATCGCCCGATTGATCGTGAAACCCGGAAAGCAGCACGATAGCGTTCGAGTTGGTGGCCAGCGCTTCCATTGTCTTGGCGACGACGCCCTTGTCAGCCTCATCCAGCGTTGCTGCGCCAACCGCAAAGTAGATCTTGGCCAAGGCGTCGCCCACCGGCGCGATCTCGGCCTGCTCAACCATGCGTGGCGGCTGGCTTGACGTTCTTGCCGGCGCTCGCGCCATAAACTACTGCTACGACGGCCAGCACGATACCGGCCAATACCCCCACGATTACCGCTGTGGATTCGTCTTCATCATTTGCAGCCATAGTCACCCCTTGGTAAGAATTCAATCGAAAACAGGAAACATCTCGCGATTCTCTATGCCGAATCGCTATAAAACAGAATTCTTGGTGCCAGTTCAACATGGCCGTCTTCGCCACCCAACCAGATCACACCATCCTGAATCGTGCATTGCAGGCGCATGCCGCGTGCCGCCAGCGAAGCTAGCGCCTTGCCCTCCTCCACGCTCACCGAAAGCACGCGCAGATTCTTTGCCCCGAGACCTTGCCCTGCGTCTGTTGCCACCACATTTCAGCGGTCCGGCCACCGTAACTCAGCACCATCACGTGCCGCGAGCGGTTACAGGCCCGGCGAATGGCTTTTTCATCCGGCAGACCGACATCAACCCAGCGCTCGATACTGCCGGTCGGATCGAGCTCCTGCAGGTCGGCTTCATCCTCCGTTGCCGACAGGCTCGCGCCCGAAGGTCAAGGTTGCCGACGCATTCAGCGCAAAAGCCAGTAGGCGAACCATCATTCGCTCGTCGGTTTCCGAGGGGTGACGGGCAATGGTCAGCGTGTAGTCGCCAAAATGCGATCGATCAAGGTCGGCGAGTTGTAGTTCGGCCTTGAAGATGGTGGATTTGAGCGCCATGCCGGTTCCCGTAAAAAGCGCGGATTATCCCATGACGCATTCTCCAAAGCAGACTACGATTATCACTAGCCAATCTTCCGGAGATTCCGTCATGAGCCCACTGCGTATCCTTCCCCTGTTGCTCGCCAGCATCTTCGCCGCTCAGGCCGATGCCGCAGACGCCCCTCGCCGTAAATCCGGCCTGTGGGAAATGAAAACCCAGATGGCAGGCATTCCCCCGCGGGCCATGCAGATGTGCGTCGATCAGGCCAGCGATAACGTGATGCAGGAACGCACCAAGGAAAAGGTCAATTGCCCGGTCATGGATATCAGTCGCGGCGTCGGCAAGGTGACCATCCATGCGGTCTGCAAGCATGAAGGCGTGACTAGCACCAGCGATTCAGTCATCACCGGCGATTTCGACTCTGCCTACCGTAACGACATGGTGATCCGCTACGATCCGCCACAGCATGGCATGAAAGAAATGAAGATGGTTCAGGAAGCCCGCTGGCTCGGCCCCGCAAGGTTGGCCAGAAACCGGGCGACGTGATCATGCCCGGAAAGCAGAAATTAAACATGCAGGAAATGATGAACGATCCGCAGGTACGTGCAATGATGCAGCGCCAGCAGAAACAGTAAGTTGCCCGATATAATCAGCGTTTTCTGATGAACGAGATTGCCATGCGCCAACTGCTTCTAGCCTGCCTGTTCGCCGTCACCGGCTTTGCCCACGCCGAAGTCATCGACATCGACAACGCCCAGCTCGACAAACTGAGCAAAAGCGGCGTGCCGGTCATCGACATCCGCCTGCAATCGGAATGGGAAGAAACCGGCATCGTCGGTGGCAGCAAGCTGCTCACCTTCTTCGACGAAAAAGGCCGCGTCGATCCTGTCGGTTGGCTGGAAAGGTCAAACCTATCGCCAAGCCGAACGAACCGGTCATCGTCATCTGCCGCAGCGGCAACCGGACCAAGGCCGTCAGCCAGTTCCTCGCAACAGGGCGGTTACACCACGGTTTACAACGTCAAGAGCGGCATCAAGGGCTGGATCGGCGCCGGCGGCGCAGTCGTCCCGGCGACGCCAACCATCGCCTCCTGCAAGGCCACCAAAACTTGCTAAGCCAAACCGTCGACCGCAAACGGTGCGCCAGTTGTGAGCACTGGAGTGGTTGGCGCCAACCCGGCAGCGAGCCGGGAACCGTCATTATCGAATCCGAAACATCAGGAAGGCCTCTGCCTGGGCGGCGGCTGGGACAATTCAGAACGCCGCGCCCGCTCGGCCTGCGGGCACTGGCGAATCTGGCCAGAATTAACGCTGACGACCCCATAAATCCCACCGCGCATGTTTCCCGGTTGCGCGTTTGTGGCACTCCACGGTCAACCGGAAATATCGCCCAAAATTGAAATCTTGTCTGAGATATCGCCGGACTATCAGGGCAATACTCATCCCCATTTCATCCCCAGCCCCAACATGGGTGCTGCATTTGCAATTGATACAAAGCTGTCGCCAAGCAACAACAGTGGCCATTCACGAATTTCGCTAAGCTGGTCTAACCGCTGAGTCTTTATCCAGGGAAAATAAGCTTAGGCAGAAAATTAGCGATGTATTTCTATACCAAAACGCTTTGCCCCAACTGTAACGAGGCTATGTCCCGGATTCCGAGAAAAGCTGGATGCAGGCGATACCGGGTTCAAAGCTGTACGCCTGCCAACAATGCGATCAGCATTATTTGAGCGCTTTCGGGAAACTTCGCCCTCAAAGGACACAAAATAGCCGGCGAAAGATCGCCCGTACAGCAATCCACGGATCGCGCTCCTTCCTCGAGGAATTCGCTTCGCACATCCTGACAGCGATGAAGGGAGCACTACCTTGCTGAAGGAGGCTCTGGCGGACTGGCAAATTTTCCTGTCTGAAAAATTCGCCAAAACCTACCTGATCAGCGATGCTGGCGTGAATAGTAGCTTTTCAGATCAGCCGTAAATGGCATTGACGCTTTGACCAAGCGCTCCACCGCCAAAAATCCAGAAAACAAAATATATTTGGCCGCTTTATGCGTCTCAATCAGTGCGTAACGTAGCAGGCCAAACGAATGAAACCAACGGCACATCCATCGCTATCCCGCATGACCTCACTAATTTGATCGGCAAACGCGGATACCGGCACCCCGATCGTCATGATCTTCTGCCCAATGGTAAAACGTTCGACGCATCCCCCTGCAGCGATCAGTTGGTTACCATCATCAAGCAGCATTGGCCCGCCAGACATCCCGGCGCGCACAGCACAATCTGCAATCAAAATATTCTTGAGATCAATGCCACCATGCAGACTAGACCATTTGGCACAACGTTCCTGGGCATAAATCCCCTGTCGGCGTTGTCAATGGGGTATCCGGCAACCGTGAAGACAATCTCCGCCGAGTTTGAGGCCCCTTGGTAGAAACGGCTTGATCGGCTCAACGTCAGAAATTGTATGGACAAGTTCTATTAAGGCCCAATCGTTGGGGATGCGTTGCTGATCGAACCCTTCCGGATTAGCGCATCGTGAAATTCTGACTGGCAGCGACAACCATCCCAGTCACCGGCGCGCTTAAACGTGCATACGCGTTGGACAAGACAAATCGAACATCAGATCAGCAATTTGAACGTGCTCCCCTACCTTCGCCAACACGTGCCCAGCCGTAAGCACATGGCACGGACTGACCAAAAAGCCGCTTGCCATCGAAAGCGTGGAACCAGAACCTGAAAATACCTGCCCGACAGCAGCCAACCTGCCAGCCAGTGCTGTTCCCGTCTCCACTTTTTTCAAGGCTATGTACCCATAGTATGTTGAACCCCATCGATCCCCAAAGCGGCACGGAGGAAATCGTCAGAGGAAATATCGCGGTCGTGTCGCTCAATCAATCGTCGCCAGCCCAGATAGTTACCCAAG